>NZ_JBIBVC010000006.1:0-342484 GCF_043080005.1 Streptomyces sp. NPDC015130
TCCGCAACACGCTGCAGAACAACGAGGGCGCCAAGGCCGGCCTGAACATCCAGGCCACCACCGCGTACGGCGACATCACCGCCCGCAGCATCTGACGACGGCGGCTCACCCGCCCCGCGCGCGCCCTCCGATCGTCCCCGCCTTCTGATCGTCCCCAGCCTCTGAAGCCCCTGAAGCCCCTGACGTCCCTGAGCCCTCAAGTCCCTGAAGGAGCACTCCCATGACCGACCTGGCCATCGCGGCGAACGGGCTGCGCAAGTCCTACGGCGACAAGCTCGTACTCGACGGCGTCGACCTGGCCGTCCCCGAGGGGACGATCTTCTCCCTGCTCGGCCCGAACGGCGCCGGCAAGACCACCGCCGTCAAGATCCTCTCCACCCTGGTCCGCGCCGACGCCGGCGAGATCCGCGTCGGCGGCCACGACCTCGCCACCGCCCCGCAGGCGGTCCGGGCGGCGATCGGCGTCACCGGCCAGTTCTCCGCGGTCGACGGCCTGATCACCGGCGAGGAGAACATGCTCCTCATGGCGGACCTGCACCACCTCTCGAAGACCGAGGGGCGGCGGGTCGCCGCCGAACTCCTCCAGCGCTTCGACCTGACGGAGGCCGCGAAGAAGCCCGCCTCCACCTACTCCGGCGGCATGAAGCGCCGCCTCGACATCGCCATGACCCTGGTCGGCGGCCCGCGGATCATCTTCCTCGACGAACCGACCACCGGCCTCGACCCGCGCAGCCGCCACAGCATGTGGCAGATCATCCGCGAGCTCGTCTCCGGCGGCGTGACCGTCTTCCTCACCACCCAGTACCTGGAGGAGGCCGACGAACTCGCCGACCGCATCGCCGTCCTCAACGACGGAAAGGTCGCCGCCGAAGGCACCGCCGAGGAGCTCAAGCGGCTCGTCCCCGGCGGGCACGTACGCCTCCGCTTCACCGACCCGGCCGCGTACCGGCGTGCCGTCCTCGCCCTCGCCCCGGGCGGCGGGTCCGGCGACGACGAGTCGCTCTCGCTGCGGATCCCCAGCGACGGCAGCCAGCGCGAACTGCGCTCCCTCCTCGACCGGCTGGACTCCGCCGGCGTCGAGGCGGACGAGCTGACCGTCCACACCCCCGACCTCGACGACGTGTTCTTCGCCCTCACCGGCTCCAAGGTGCCCGCGCAGTCCACTCAGCCCACTCAGCCCGCCCGGTCCGCCTAGGCCCTGTCGTCGCCCACCAGGGCCGCCTGGCCCACCGGGTCCGCTCGGCCGACTCGGCAAGCTCGGCCGACTCGCCAAGCCCTGCCGGCTCAGCCCGCCCGGCCCCGCCCGCCCGCTCCACGTAGCCCACCCCGCCGAACCAGTTCGAGGAGAACGTCCGATGAGCTCCCTCTCCCTCGCCGTGCGCGACTCGTCCACGATGCTGCGCCGCAACCTCCTGCACGCCCGCCGCTACCCGTCCCTGACGCTGAACCTGCTGCTCACGCCGGTCATGCTCCTGCTGCTCTTCGTCTACATCTTCGGCGACACCATGAGCGCGGGCATCGGCGGCGGCGACCGCGCCGACTACATCGCGTACCTCGTCCCGGGCCTGCTCCTGATGACGATCGGCAGCACGACCATCGGCACCGCGGTGTCCGTCTCCAACGACATGACCGAGGGCATCATCGCCCGCTTCCGGACCATGGCGATCCACCGCCCCTCGGTCCTCGTCGGACACGTCGTCGGCAGCGTCCTGCAGTGCGTGATGAGCGTGGTCCTCGTCGGCGCCGTCGCCCTCGCGATCGGCTTCCGGTCCACCGGCGCGACCCCCCTGGAGTGGCTCGCCGCCTTCGGGTTGCTCGTCCTCTTCGCCACCGCGCTCACCTGGATCGCCGTCGGCATGGGCCTGATCAGCCCGAACGCCGAGGCCGCCGGCAACAACGCGATGCCCCTGATCTTCCTGCCGCTCATCTCCAGCACCTTCGTCCCCGTCGCCTCGATGCCCGGCTGGTTCCAGCCGATCGCCGAGTACCAGCCCTTCACCCCGGCCATCGAGACGCTCCGCGGCCTCCTCCTCGGCACCGAGATCGGCCACAACGGCTGGCTCGCCGTCGCCTGGTGCGTGGGTCTCACGGTCCTCGGCTACTTCTGGTCGACCTCGAAGTTCAACGGCGACGCGAAGTAACCGCCGTGCCGCCGCGGGCCCGCTCCCGCACCCGTACCGCCCGAGGGCGGCGTACACCGACAGCGCGTCGGAGTACGCCGCCCCGTCGGCTTTCCCGGCCAGGACGAGACCCGTCCGAGGCGGGGACGGGACCAGAGACCGAGGACCAAAGACCGGTGCCTCTGACAGGGGTCATTCGCGGGTTGACCTCTTACTCTGGGGGGATGAGCGCCCTTGAACCCCGCGAGGCCGGCGCAGACGTCGACGTCGACGTCACCGACGGCCCCGCCCACAGCCCCGGACCCCGTGCCGCACACGCCGACACCAAGGGGTCCGTCCTCGACGGCGACCACCGGGCGCTCAGCGTCGGCATCGTCGCCGTCGTCCTGCTCATCGCCTTCGAGGCCACCGCCGTCGGCACCGCGATGCCCGTCGCCGCCCGCGAGCTGAACGGCGTCTCCCTCTACGCCTTCGCCTTCTCCTCGTACTTCACCACCAGCCTCTTCGGGATGGTCCTGGCCGGCCAGTGGTCCGACCGGAGCGGCCCGCTCGCCTCCCTCGCCACCGGCATGAGCGCCTTCGCCGCCGGGCTGGTGCTCTCCGGGACCGCCGGCACGATGTGGCTGTTCATCCTCGGCAGAGCCGTGCAGGGACTGGGCGGCGGCCTCGTCATCGTCGCGCTGTACGTGGTGGTCAGCAGGGCGTACGCGGAGCACCTCAGGCCCGCGATCATGGCCGCGTTCGCCGCGAGCTGGGTCATCCCCTCCGTCGTCGGACCGCTCGCCTCCGGGACGATCACCGAGCACCTCGGCTGGCGCTGGGTCTTCGTCGGCATCCCCGCCCTCGTCGTCTTCCCGCTCGCCCTCGCCCTTCCCGCGATACGCCGGACCGCCTCGGGCCCCGCGGACCCCGAGGCGCCCGTCGCCCCCTGGGACCGGCGGCGGATCCGGCTCGCGCTCGCGATCTCGGCCGGCGCGGCGCTGCTCCAGTACGCCGGGCAGGAGCTGCGCTGGCTCTCCCTGCTGCCGGCCGCCGCGGGCCTCGCGCTCCTCGTGCCCGCCGTGCGCGGACTCCTGCCGCGCGGCACCGTCCGGGCGGCGCGCGGCCTGCCCTCGGTGATCCTGCTGCGCGGCATCGCCGCCGGGTCGTTCATCGCGGCCGAGTCCTTCGTCCCGCTGATGCTGGTCACCCAGCGCGGCCTGAGCGTGACCCTGGCCGGGCTCTCCCTCGCCGCCGGCGGCCTCACCTGGGCGCTCGGCTCGTGGATCCAGGCCCGGCCGTGGACGGAGCCGTACCGCGAACGCCTGGTCGTCCTCGGGATGGTCCTGGTCGCCCTCGCGATCGCGGCGGCGCCGAGCGTGCTGATCACGGCGGTCCCGGTGTGGGTGGTCGCGGCGGCCTGGGGCCTCGGCTGCCTCGGCATGGGTGCGGTGATCTCCTCGACGAGCGTGCTGCTCCTGAAGCTCTCGGCGCCGGAGGAGGCGGGCGCGAACTCGGCGGCCCTCCAGATCTCGGACGGCCTCTCGAACGTCCTGCTCCTCGCGGTCGGCGGCGCGGCCTTCGCGGCGCTCGGCGGCGGCGCGGTCGGCCACGCGGTGAACTCCCACGCGTCGACGGGCTCCCACCCGGCGGCCTTCGCGGCGGTGTTCCTGCCGATGGCGGGGGTGGCGGCGGCGGGGGCGTGGGTCGCTACGCGGTTGGGCGAGCCGAAGAACGCGTGACACCACGCGGTACCACTCGGTACCGTGTGGTACATGGCCGGTCTTAACGTGAGGTTCACCCAGGAAGAGCTGGACGCGCTGCGTGAGCGTGCCGAGGCGGAGGGCCGCAGCATGCAGTCCTTCGCGCACGAGGCGGTGATCAAGGCGATAAACGAACACTCCCGGCTGTTCGACGAGGCCGCCGAGCACGTCCTGAAGGCCAGTGCGGAGCTCAACCGGAGGCTTGCGTGACGTACTTCCTCACGCTCCCGGAGCTCCTGAACCTTGCGGGGCGCCTCGGGGCGAGTGAGGTCCGCGACTACGGTCTGCTGGAGTCCGCCCTGGCCCGCCCGCAGACGAGCGTGTTCGGCCAGGACGCCTATCCCGAGATCTGGGAGAAGGCCGCGGCGCTGATGGAGTCGCTCGCGCGCAACCACGGCCTGGTCGACGGAAACAAGCGCATCGCCTGGTACGCGACCTGGGTCTTCCTCCACATGAACGGCCATCCGCTCGACCCCGCGTTCGACGTCGACGAGGCCGAGATGTTCGTCCTGGACGTGTGCCAGGGGGCGCTCGACGTGCCCAAGATCGCAGCGCGGCTACCGGGGTTCGCACGCTGATCCGGCAGGTGTGACAACCGCCGCACCGGACGAGGTCACGGCCTCGTCCGGCCCCGTTCGCCACAGCCTCACCGGTAAGGTGGCCCGGTTGTCATATCTGGACGAGCGTCGAACCCGGAGATCGTGACTACTACCACCACCTCCTCCCATCACCTCTCTCCCGCCTTCCCCGGCCGGGCCCCTTGGGGTACCGCCGGCAAGCTGCGAGCCTGGCAGCAGGGCGCCATGGACAGGTACCTCCAGGAGCAGCCCCGAGACTTCCTCGCCGTCGCCACCCCCGGCGCCGGCAAGACGACCTTCGCCCTGACCCTCGCGTCCTGGCTGCTGCACCACCACGTGGTGCAGCAGGTCACCGTCGTCGCGCCCACCGAGCACCTCAAGAAGCAGTGGGCCGCCGCCGCCGCGCGCATAGGGATCAAGCTGGACCCGGACTACAGCGCCGGGCCGCTCAGCAAGGAGTACGACGGGGTCGCCATCACCTACGCCGGCGTAGGAGTCCGGCCCATGCTCCACCGCAACCGCTGCGAGCAGCGCAAGACCCTCGTCATCCTCGACGAGATCCACCACGCCGGAGACTCCAAGTCCTGGGGCGAGGCCTGTCTGGAGGCCTTCGAGCCGGCCACGCGGCGGCTCGCCCTCACCGGCACCCCCTTCCGCTCCGACACCAACCCCATCCCCTTCGTGACGTACGAGGAGGGGAACGACGGGATCCGCAGGTCCTCGGCGGACTACACGTACGGCTACGGCAACGCCCTCGGCGACGGCGTCGTCCGGCCCGTCATCTTCCTCTCCTACAGCGGCAACATGCGCTGGCGCACCAAGGCCGGCGACGAGATCGCCGCCCGCCTGGGCGAGCCGATGACCAAGGACGCCGTCTCGCAGGCCTGGCGCACCGCGCTGGACGCGAAGGGCGACTGGATGCCGAACGTGCTCCGCGCCGCCGACCAGCGGCTCACCGAGGTCCGGAAGTCCATCCCGGACGCCGGCGGGCTCGTCATCGCCTCCGACCAGGACTCGGCCCGCTCGTACGCCAAGCTCATCCGCGAGATCACCGGCACCAAGGCCACCGTCGTCCTCTCCGACGACACCGGCGCCTCGAACCGCATCGACGAGTTCAGCGGGAACACCGACCGCTGGATGGTCGCCGTCCGCATGGTGTCCGAGGGCGTCGACGTCCCGCGGCTCGCGGTCGGCGTGTACGCGACGACCATCTCGACCCCCTTGTTCTTCGCACAGGCCGTCGGCCGATTCGTGCGTTCGCGCAGGCGCGGCGAGACCGCCTCCGTGTTCCTTCCGACGATTCCCAGCCTCCTCGGTTTCGCCAACGAGATGGAGGTCGAGCGCGACCACGTCCTCGACAAGCCCAAGAAGCAGGGCGAGGAGGACCCGTACGCCGAGTCCGAGAAGGAGCTCGCGGAGGCGGAGCGCCAGCAGGACGAGGACACCGGCGAGCAGGACATGCTGCCCTTCGAGGCGCTGGAGTCCGACGCCGTCTTCGACCGCGTCCTCTACAACGCGGCCGAGTTCGGCATGCAGGCCCACCCCGGAAGCGCCGAGGAGCAGGACTACCTCGGCATCCCCGGACTCCTCGAACCCGACCAGGTCCAGCTGCTGCTGCAGAAGCGCCAGGCCCGGCAGATCGCGCACAGCCGCAAGCGGCCCGACGAAGAGGCCGACCTGCTCGAACTCCCCGCCGACCGGCGCCCTGTCGTTTCCCACAAGGAGCTCCTCGAGCTGCGCAAGCAGCTCAACACGATGGTCGGCGCCTACGTCCACCAGACCGGCAAGCCCCACGGCGTGATCCACACCGAGCTGCGGCGGGTGTGCGGCGGGCCGCCGAGCGCGGAGGCGACCGCCGGGCAGATCCGCGAGCGGATCAAGAAGGTCCAGGAGTGGGCCACCCGCATGCGGTGAGCCCCGCCCCGGCATCCGGCACACCGTCGCCGGATGCCGGATGCCGGATGCCGGATGCCGGATGCCGGCGCACTGTCGCCGGTCGCCGGTTGCCGGATCGCCAACGGCGGTCAGGATGTCAATGAGGCCCGTACGAGTCTGCGCGTACGGGCCTCACGCGTCCCGCGGCGGCGGGACCCGGCCCGGAGGCAGGCCCCCACGGCCGCCTCCGAGCACCTTCCACGCTAGAGGCACGACATAGCCCGTCTTGTCAGCCAAAGTCCCTCGTCCGGCCGACGAAGGTCCCGAACCGTCTCTATCCGGTCCCCGGCGCCCGGATTCTGGACGAGGTCTTCCGCTGAGCGGAGCGGGTCGCTACTGTCCCGGCTCAAAAGCAATCGCCCCGTGGCAGCGCCGCCGCGGAGCGCAGCCGGTGTACCCCTTCCTGCCGGCGGCCTCTGACGTGCGTCGCCGACGGGACCGGCGTCGCGATCCCGTGAGAGCCCGCCGCCACTCACTCCGAAGGAGAGGGCGTCGTGACCGCGGAAACCTCCCAGACGCTCGACCGGGGACTCAGAGTCCTCAAACTGCTCGCCGACACCGACCACGGCCTGACCGTCACCGAGTTGTCCAACAAACTCGGGGTCAACCGGACGGTGGTCTACCGCTTGCTGGCCACGCTCGAACAGCACGCCCTGGTCCGCCGCGACCTCGGCGGGCGGGCCCGCGTCGGCCTCGGCGTGCTCCGGCTCGGCCGCCAGGTCCACCCCCTGGTCCGGGAGGCCGCGCTGCCCGCGCTGCGCTCGCTCGCCGAGGACATAGGGGCCACCGCCCACCTGACGCTCGTCGACGGGGCGGAGGCGCTCGCCGTCGCGGTCGTCGAACCGACCTGGACCGACTACCACGTCGCCTACCGGGCCGGTTTTCGCCACCCGCTCGACCGGGGCGCGGCGGGTCGCGCGATCCTCGCCGCCCGCCAGGGCTCCCTGATCGAACCCGGCTTCACCCTCACCCACGGTGAGCTGGAGGCCGGCGCGAGCGGGGCCGCCGCACCGCTGGTCGGCGTCACGGGCGTGGAGGGCAGCGTCGGCGTCGTGATGCTCGCGGACGCCGTCCCCGAGCGCGTGGGCCCCCGCGTCGTCGACGCGGCCCGCGAGGTCGCCGACGCCCTGCGCTAGGGCGCTGAGGCGCCTGTGGGGCGAGGGTGCCGACACCCCCGCGCCGGGGCGCCTGCAGGGGCGGGTGCCTACACCCCGCGCTACGGCGCCTGCGGGGCGATCAGCAGCGCGCCCAGGGGTGTCCTGGCGTGCTGGACCGACCTGCCCGTGCGGGTCGTCGTGATCAGGCCCGCCGCGCGGAGGGCCTGGGCGTGGGCCGAGGCCGTCGCGTTGCTGACGCCCAGCCTGCGGGCCAGGCCCGTCGTCGTCCTGGCCTCGTCCAGGACGCGGAGCAGCTCGGCCCGGGTCCTGCCCAGCACCGCCGTGAGGGCCTCCTCACGCGTGCCGTCGCCGTCCGGGGCGAGCGGCAGGCCCCGGCCCGCCGGGTAGGCGAGGACCACGGGGCGCCCCGGCAGGTCCTGGACGAGCGGCCCGCCCCGCCAGTGGAAGGTCGGCAGCAGCACGAGCCCCCGTCCGTCGAGCCGCACGCACCGCCCGCCCGGCACGCCGGGGCCCGCCGGGAAACCGGACCCCGGGCTCCCTCCCGCCGCTCCCCACTCCCACACCCCGTCCCGCAGCTCCGAGCCCGGGGCCGCGGCCGTCAGGGCAGCACCGAGCCCCTGCTCCGCGACCGCCAGCGCGTGCCGGGTGAACTCCGCCCGGTGCAGGTCCTGGACCAGCGGCCACACCGGGGCCAGGACCGTCTCGTACGCCGCGGCCTGCGCCCGGTCCAGCGTGCGCCACGCCCCGGCGTCCCCGCCGTGCAGGGCGTGCACCCACGACGGCACCGGGCCCCCGCCCGCGTACACCCGCTCCAGCTCCGACCGGACGAACTCCGGCCCGCTCGCGCGGATCAGCGCGAAGCCCTCTTCCCGCGTCCCGCCGAGGACGTCGAGGAAGTACGGGGCCACTCCGCCCGGCACCAGGTCCGCGAGCGGCCCGGCCGCCGCCGGCAGGGCGCGCGACAGCCTGCCCCGCCAGCGCCCGAAGAGCAGCTCCTCGTGCGGCGCGCCCAGCATCATGAGGGCCGCGTGCAGCTCCGGCACGGGCGACGGCCGCGGCGCGAACCGCACCCGCGCGAAGTCGTCCACGGTGAGGTGGATCCGCAGCACCTGTCCGAACTCCTCGACGTCCGCCTGCCTTTCGGGTCAGGCCTGAACCTTCGCGCGCGACCCGGTCCCGCCCAAGGATGCCGTGCATGACCCAGCACACCGCACTCACCCGCCGCACCGTCGCCAAGGGCGCCCTCCTCGCCGCGGCCGCCACCCTGCTCGGCCCCACCGCCCGGGCCGCGACCCCGGCACCCGTCGTCCCCCGGCTGCCCGCGCCGACCGGCCCCCACCCCGTGGGCCTGCGCACCCTCGTCCTGACCGACACCTCCCGCGACGACCCCTGGGCGCCCGGCACCGGCGCACGCGAGGTGAAGATCACCGTCCTCTACCCGGCCCGCACCGTCCGCGGCTGCCCGCGCACCCCGCAGCTCACCCCCGCCGAAGCCCTGTACTTCACCGAGCTCGCCCCCAGGGTCCGCCCCGGGCTGCCCGCCTCGGGCGTCGACTGGGCCGCGATCCTCACCCACGGACACCTGAACGCGCCCGCCCTCCCGGGTCGCCGCCCCGGCCTCCTGTACAGCCCCGGCGGCGGCGACTCCCGCACCCTCGGCACCACCCTCGCCGAGGACCTCGCGAGCCACGGCCGGATCGTCGTCCTCATCGACCACCCCGGCGACGCGAGCCAGGTGGAGCTCCCCGGCGGCGTGCGCGTCACCGTCCTGCGAGGGGACCCGGACCCGGCGACCTTCCGCACCATGATCGACACCCGTGTCGCGGACATCCGCTTCGTCCTCGACAGCCTCGGCGGGCTGCCCCTCACCTCCGCCGCGCCCGGCACGGACCTCAGCGGGATCGGTGTGTACGGGCACTCGGCGGGCGGCACCGCCGCCGTGCACGCGCTGGCCGCCGACGACCGGATCGCCGCCGCCGTGAACCTGGAGGGGTACCTCGACCTGGACCCGCTGCACGGCTTCGACCGGCCGCTCCTCATGTTCCGCACCGAAGGCTTCGACGGCGCCGACCGCATCGAACGCTCCTGGGAGCGGCTCCGCGCCCGGCGCGTCACCCTGCCCGGCAGCGACCACTGGATCTTCTCCGACCACGCCTTCCTCGTCCCCCGGCTCCAGGCCGCGGGGCTCGTCACCCCCGAGGCGCGGGCCGCGCTGATCGGGCCGGCCGACCCGGCGGTGGCCGTCCACGCCCTGCGGCGCGGGGTGCGGGCCTTCTTCGCCCGCCGTCTGCCGGCGCCCGTGCCCCCGGCCCGGGGGAGGCGCGCGTCCCAGTAGATTGGATGCGTGCTCTCCACCCTTCCTCGTCACCGTGCCCTCGCGCTCTGCGCCCTGCCCGTGGTCGCGCTCCTCGCCGTCGCCGGGCTCGCGCCGCTGCCGTACGCGATCGCGCAGCCCGGCACGACCGCCGACGTGCTCGGCAAGGACAAGGGACGCGAGGTCATCACCATCACGGGCGCCCCGGTCCGGCCGACCGAGGGGCAGCTGCGGATGACGACCATCCTCGCCACGGGGCCGTCCACCGAGGTCGACCTCGGGGACGTGGCCGACGCCTGGTTCCGCACCGACCGGGCCGTCCTGCCGCGCGAGTCCGTGTACCCGTCGGGGAAGTCCGACGCCGAGATCGAGAAGCGCAACCTCGGCCAGATGAAGCAGTCCCAGGACGCGGCGACCCTCGCCGCCCTCGACTACCTCAAGCTCGACCCCGAGGACGTCAAGGTGACCCTGCACCTCGCCGACATCGGCGGCCCCAGCGCCGGGCTCCTCTTCTCCCTCGGCATCGTCGACAAGCTCGACGACGGCGACCTCACCGGCGGCAAGACAATCGCCGGTACGGGAACCATCGACGCGGACGGCACGGTCGGCGCCGTCGGCGGCGTCTCCCTCAAGACCCAGGCCGCGGCGCGGGACGGGGCCACCGTCTTCCTCGTGCCGAAGGCGGAGTGCTCCGACGCCCAGGCAGAGCAGCCCAAGGGCCTGCGGCTCGTCCCCGTCACCGAGCTCAGCGACGCGGTCGCGTCGCTCCGGGCCCTGGAACAGGGGCAGGAGTCGAAGGTCCCGAGCTGCTGACCGGTCCGGCCCCGGGTATGTCCGCCGGGGGCGCGGCAGGAGTGGCGTTCATGCCTCGCCAGGCCGGGAAGACCAGCGGGGCGAGGGTCGTGAGGAAGTAGAGCGCGCCGATCCCGAGCAGCGTCTGCGTCAGCCCCACCCGCTCCACCAGGAAACCGGCCGCCAGACCCCCGAGCGGGGTCGTGAGCAGCACCCCGGCCGTACTCGCGCCCACGACCCGGCTGCGCAGCGCGTCCGGCACCTGCTCGTACATGACCGTCGTCAGGATCGGATTGAGGACCCCGACGCCGAGACCGGCCGCCGCCAGCGTCAGGAGCAGCGGCGCCGTGGTGTCGGTCAGCGCGGCCACCACGTACGGCGGGGCGCCGCCGACGAGGAAGCCCGCCGCGAACACGGCCCGGCGGGGGAACCGCACCCCGACCGCCCCGTACAGCAGCGCACCGGCGAGCGCGCAGCCGGCGAAGACCGAGACCAGCAGGCCCTGGGCGGCGGGACCGCCCAGCTCCTCCCGGGCGTGGACCGGCAGGAGCACCGAACTCCAGCTCTGCGCGAGGCCGTTGGTGACCATCACCATGACCATGATGCCGAGCAGCAGCCGGGACCGGAACAGGAAGGCGTAGCCCTCGCGGAGGTCGGCCCGGTAGCGGGCGGGGGAGAGCCGGGGCCCGTCGCGCATCGGCTCCGCCGAGGGCACCCCGCGCAGGCCCGCGGTGACGAGCAGTGCGGACAGCCCGAAGGTGGCCGCGTCGAGGAGCAGGACCGTGTCGGCGCCCAGGAACGCGACGAGCAGTCCGGCGACGGCGGCGCCGGTCATGCGCGCGCCGCGGGCCACCGCGTCGTACAGGCTCGCGGCCCGGGGCAGCGCGGTCCCGGCCTGCTGGGCGAGGTCGGGGACCAGGACGTGCCGGGCGGTCTCGCCGGGCGCGTGGCACAGGCCGGTGACCGCCATCAGCGCGCACAGCATCCAGAACTCCAGGACGCCGAGGTGGTGCAGCAGCGGGATCGTGGCGAGCGCGAGCCCGCAGACCAGGTCGGAGGCGATGCTGATCCGGCGGCGGCCCAGGCGGTCGATGAGCGGTCCGCCGGCGAGCGTGGAGAGGAGGACGGGGAGGGCCGCGCAGAAGGCGACGAACCCCGCTTTGCCGGGGCTTCCCGTGGTGTCGAGCGCGAACCAGGGGACGCCGATCAGTGTGAGTGAATTGCCGGTGATCGAGACGGCGTTGGCCGTGAGGACGGTGGCCAGTGGGCCTCGGGCGTTCTTCCTCGCCGCACCCGTGTCTGCGGCGGTCTTCTCTCCCCCCGGAACGGTCATGCGGTCAGGAGGGGCGGTCGGTTCGTCGGCACGGCCATCCGCAGGCCCAGCTCGACGAGCTTCCAACCCAGTTGGACCCGGAGGGGCGCGGTGGCGGGCTGCCCTTCGGCCCGCCGGCGGGCAGCGGCGGCCGCGTGCCGCAGCTCGGTCGCGGCGAGTGCGTGTAACTGCAGGTGGATGTCGGCGTGCACGGTGCGGGTTCCTTTCGTTGGAGTCGAAGTCGAAGTCGAAGCCGAAGTGGGAGCGGGGGCGGTGCGGCGGTCAGTCGTCCTGCTGCGGGAAGGCGTGCAGATGGACGCGCACGCGCTCGGCACCCGGCGCTTCCGTGTCGGCGGTGTCGCGGTAGCTGTCGATCAGCTCGTGGAGCTTCCCGGTCAGCTCACGCAGCTTCTCGGTGGGCAGTCTCAGCGTGAAGTCGCTCATGTCCGAGGCGCCGTGCCAGTCCTCGTGCCAGTCGTGCCGGGTGCCGAGGTACGTGTTCAGCTCCTGCGTGTGGATGGTCGCCACCTCGTACAGGTAGACCTCGAGCGCGCCTTGGACCTCGGGGTCCTGGTTCTTGTGGAGCGTCTCGTCCAGGGACGTCCCCTGCTGGGCCGATCTCCACCACCGCTCCCGGCCCTTGCCAAGCGTCGGGTCGTCCTCGACGAAGCCCACGGCCGCGAGCTGGCGGAGGTGGTAGCTGGTCGCCCCGCTGGACTCGCCGAGCCGCTCGGCGAGTTGGGAGGCCGTGGCCGGCCCGTACCGCCGGAGGGCACGCAGCAGCTGGATGCGCAGCGGGTGGGCGAGACCGCGCAGGGAGCGCGGGTCCAGGGTGCGGCTCAGGTGCTTCTCGGGCTCGGACATGACTCAAGCCTAGAGTTGCAAAGAAGAGGTTGCAAGGGTTTCTTTGCAACCTCTTCTTTGCAGAGACCTTTCTGCAGTGATTTCTTTGCAGCGATCCCTTCGCGTGACCCCTGAGGGCGTGCCCGGTCTCCGTGGACGTGCCTCCGTGGCCGTGTCTCCGTGGCCGCGTCTCTGCGGCCGTGTCTCCGTGGGCGTGTCTCCGTGGGCGTGCCCGTCTACTCCTGTGCGGCCTGCTCCACCAGCGGGATGATCCGCAGCGGCACCGGGTTCTCCATCACGATCGCCGTCGACGCGCGCACGATCCCCTCGATGCCCACCACCTTGTCGATCACCCGCTGGAGGTCGGCGTTGGAGCGGGCGACCAGCCGGCAGAGCATGTCGCCGTGGCCCGTCGTCGTGTGCAGTTCGAGCACCTCCGGCACGGTCGCCAGATGCCCCCGCACATCCGCCCCCTGCCCCTGCTTGATCTCCAGGGTCGCGAAGGCCGTCACCGGATAGCCCAGCGCCGCCGGGTCCACCTGCGGACCGAAGCCGCAGATCACACCGGTCGCCTGGAGCCGGTCGAGGCGCGCCTGCACCGTCCCGCGCGCCACCCCGAGGCGCCGCGAGGCCTCCAGGACCCCTATGCGCGGCTCGCGTGCGAGAAGCGTGATCAGCCGGCCGTCCAAATGATCGATCGCCACAACGGTCTCCCCGTAGTCAGGATGTACAAGTCGCACGGCCATACTCGCCTGTCGCTGTGCAGATTGACCAGCAGAACAACAAACTCTTGCGCACCTTGCCGAACGGCGGGACATTGACGCCATGACTGAGACCATCGATCACACCCCCTCCACCGCGCGTAAGGCCGATCCCTTCCCGGTCAAGGGAATGGACGCGGTCGTCTTCGCCGTCGGCAACGCCAAGCAGGCCGCGCACTACTACTCCACGGCCTTCGGCATGAAGCTGGTCGCCTACTCCGGACCGGAGAACGGCAGCCGCGAGACCGCCAGTTACGTCCTCACCAACGGCGCCGCGCGTTTCGTGTTCACCTCCGTCATCAAGGTCTCGACCGACCGGGGCCGTTTCCTCGCCGACCACGTCGCCGAGCACGGTGACGGCGTCGTCGACCTGGCGATCGAGGTGCCGGACGCCCGTGCCGCGTACGCCTACGCCGTCGAGCACGGCGCCACCGGAATCACCGAGCCGTACGAGCTGAAGGACGAGAACGGCACCGTCGTCCTCGCCGCCATCGCCACCTACGGCAAGACCCGCCACACCCTCGTCGAGCGCTCCGGCTACGACGGCCCGTACCTGCCGGGCTTCGTCTCCGTGAACCCGATCGTCGAGCCGCCGGCCAAGCGCACCTTCCAGGCGATCGACCACTGCGTCGGCAACGTCGAGCTCGGCAAGATGAACGACTGGGTCGGCTTCTACAACAAGGTCATGGGCTTCACGAACATGAAGGAGTTCGTGGGCGACGACATCGCGACCGAGTACTCGGCGCTGATGTCGAAGGTCGTCGCGGACGGCACCCTCAAGGTGAAGTTCCCGATCAACGAGCCGGCGATCGCGAAGAAGAAGTCGCAGATCGACGAGTACCTGGAGTTCTACGGCGGCGCCGGCGTCCAGCACATCGCCCTCGCCACCAACGACATCGTCGCCACCGTGCGGGCGATGCGCGCCGCGGGCGTCTCCTTCCTCGACACCCCCGACTCGTACTACGACACCCTCGGCGAGTGGGCCGGCGAGACCCGCGTGCCCGTCGAGATCCTGCGTGAGCTGAAGATCCTCGTCGACCGCGACGAGGACGGCTACCTGCTGCAGATCTTCACCAAGCCGGTGCAGGACCGCCCGACCGTCTTCTTCGAGATGATCGAGCGCCACGGCTCGATGGGCTTCGGCAAGGGCAACTTCAAGGCCCTGTTCGAGGCGATCGAGCGCGAGCAGGAGAAGCGCGGCAACCTCTAGCCGCCACCGCCGTGCGTGAGGGTTCCGGGGCCCGGCCCCGGGGCCCTCACGCCTGTGTTCCCGGCCCACTACGGGGGGTGGGCCGGTAGCACCTCCGACGGCGGCACCCGCGCTACTCGCGCGGCGTGCCCGCCGCCGCCGAGCCCGAGGTCGAAGCCGCCGCGCCCGACGTCGCCGAGCCCGAGACCGCCGAGCCCGACGCAGCCGAGCCCGAGCCCGAAGCCGCCGCGCCCGCCTCAGACGCGCCCGCCTCAGACGCGCCCGCCTCAGACGCGCCCGCGCCCGACGCGCCCGCGCCCGGTGCCTTCGCGTCGACGCCGTCCGCCCCCGCGGCACCCGCCGCCGTCTCCTTCGACCCGGCCGCAGGCGCCTCCGGCCGGAGTTCCTTCGGCAGCTCGTCCGGCAGTTCGCCGAGGGCCGTCAGGGCCTGCTCCGCCCTCCGGGCGTGCAGCGGGGAGAACTCCGGGTTGATCCGCAGCGCCTCCGCCAGGTGCCGGCGGGCCGGGCCGGGCTGCTCCAGGGCCCGCTCGATCTCGCCCAGGTGGTACGTGAAGAGCGCGCTCCGCAGCCCCTCGTCCGTGGCCCGCTTCGCGTACCCCAGCGCCTCCTGGGGCTCCCCGGCCCGGTACAGCGCCCACCCCAGCGCGTCCGCCACCGCCACCGAGCGGTGCCCGCGCGCCCACTCCGCGCGCAGCCGCGTGACCGCCGCCGCCGGCGCGCCGTGGTCCGCGTCCAGCAGCCCCAGAGCCACCTCGCCCCGCACCCAGTCGCCCTTCCGCAGCCGCTCGTACAGGGCCCGCGCCTCCCCCTCCAGGCCCACCGCCTCGTACAGCTCGCCGGCCTCCAGGAGGTACTCCGGCAGCGTCAGCCGGGTCAGCGCGGCCTGCCAGTCGCGCAGCGCCTCGTCCGTCCGGCCCAGGCCCGCGAGCGCCCGCGCACGCCCCGCCAGCGACGGCCCGTGGTCCGGGACGAGCCGCAGCGCCGAGCCGTACCGGGCGAGGGCCTCCGCAGCCTCGCCGCGCTCCCACGCCAGGTCCCCGAGCCGCCCCAGCGACGCCGCCTTCTCCGCGTCCGTCTCCGCGAGCGCCGCCGCGTCCAGGGCCGCCGCGTCGGCGTCCTCGCGCCAGCCCCGGTTCCGGAACGCCTGCGAGACGCGCGCGCGCACGACCGCGCCCGCGTGCAGCTCCTCCAACTTGTCCGCCGCCTTCCGGGCGGCCTCGTAGTCGCCGAGGCCGTTGTACGCGTCGATCAGGACGGGGTACGCGGGCCAGCGCCCCGGCTCCGCCTTCCGCACCCGCTCGCCCCACTCCTTGGCGGACCTCCAGTCGCCGCGCGCCCCCGCGAGCGCCCCGAGACCCAGCTGCGCGTCCACGTTGCCCCGGGCGGCGGGCCGCTCGGCCAGGGAGCGCTTCAGCGCCCGCTCGGCCCTCGGGTAGTCCCGTGCGTCCCCGAGCCGCGTCCCGCGCTCCGTGTACGCCGCGCCGAGCGCCGCCCAGGAGGCGTCGTCCTCGGGGTGGGCGCGCAGCCACTTCTCCCGGTCGGTGATCAGTGCGGCCAGGTCCGGCAGCGAGGCCTGCGCGCCGGCGTGCGCCGCGATCGTCGCCCGCTCCGCCGGGCCGGGCGGGGGAGGCGGCCCCTGGCCGACGAGCTCGGGGACGTACAGCAGGGCCGTCGCGGCGAGGACCGCGCCCACGCCCGCCGCCAGGACCGTCCTCGACACGTTCTGGGTCTTCATGGCGCTCACTGTGCGCCCGTCCGCGCCTGTACGAAGAGCACACGAAGCGCCCGCTCCGGCGGGTTCACACCGATGGCCCCGGGTGCCAGGCTGGATGTATGGACGATCTTCTGACGCGGCTGCGCGCCGGGCTCCCCGCCGAGGCGCTCCTCACCGACCCGGACGTCACGGCCTCCTACTCCCGCGACATGGCGAGCTTCTGCGCGGCCGGCACCCCCGCGGTCGTCGTGCTCCCGCGCACCGTCGAACAGGTCCAGCACGTGATGCGGACCGCCACCGAACTGCGTGTCCCCGTCGTCCCCCAGGGAGCCCGCACGGGCCTGTCCGGCGGCGCCAACGCCTCCGAGGGCTGCATCGTGCTCTCCCTGGTCAAGATGGACCGCATCCTGGAGATCAACCCGGTCGACCGGATCGCCGTCGTCGAACCGGGTGTCGTCAACGCGGTGCTGTCACGGGCCGTCGCCGAACACGGCCTGTACTACCCGCCGGACCCCTCCAGTTGGGAGACGTGCACCATCGGCGGGAACATCGGCACCGCCTCCGGAGGCCTGTGCTGCGTCAAGTACGGCGTCACCGCCGAGTACGTCCTCGGCCTCGACGTCGTCCTCGCCGACGGCCGGCTCCTCACCACCGGCCGCCGCACCGCCAAGGGCGTCGCCGGATATGACCTGACCAGGCTCTTCGTCGGCTCCGAGGGCAGCCTCGGCATCGTCGTCGGGGCCGTGCTCGCGCTCCGGCCGCAGCCCCCGGCCCAGCTCGCGCTCGCCGCCGAGTTCCCCTCCGCGGCCGCCGCCTGCGAGGCCGTCTGCTCGATCATGGAGCGCGGCCACACCCCGTCGCTGCTCGAACTGATGGACCGCACCACCGTCCAGGCCGTCAACAGACTGGCGCACATGGGGCTGCCCGACACCACCGAGGCGCTCCTCCTGTGCGCCTTCGACACCCCTGACCCGGCCGCCGATCTGGCAGCCGTCGGGGAGCTGTGCACGGTGGCGGGCGCCACCGAGGTCGTACCGGCCGCGGACACCGCCGAGTCCGAACTCCTCCTCCAGGCGCGTCGGCTCTCCCTCACGGCCCTGGAGACGATCAAGTCCGCGACGATGATCGACGACGTGTGCGTGCCGCGGACGAAGCTGGCCGCGATGCTCGACGGCACGTCGGCGATCGCGGAGAAGTACGACCTGACCATCGGCGTCTGCGTGCACGCGGGGGACGGCAACACCCATCCCGTCGTCTGCTTCGACCACGTCGACGAGGACGAGTCGCGCCGGGCGCGGGAGTCCTTCGACGAGATCATGGCGCTCGGGCTCGCCCTCGGCGGCACGATCACCGGCGAGCACGGCGTGGGCGTCCTCAAGAAGGAGTGGCTGGCCAGGGAGTTGGGCCCGGTCGGTCTCGAACTCCAGCGCGGGATCAAGCACACCTTCGATCCGCTGGGGCTGCTCAACCCCGGAAAGCTCTTCTGAGGCCTCCTGTACGAGCGGTACGAGCGGTACGAGCGGTACGGGGGGTACGGCGGGTACGAGGGTCAGGTGGCCGCGACGGGACACGCGGCTCACAGCTCGCCGTCCTGCGTCTCGTCCGACGGCCACGGGTCGCGCAGCCACAGCTCGTCGGCGATCACGGTGGTCGCCAGGAGTTCGGCGAGCCCGTCGTCCATGCCGAGGCGCTCGGACTCGGTGCCCGGCGGCACCGCGCGCAGGGTCCGCTCCAGCCAGGCGGACACCTGCGCGGACGGGGCTTCGAGGAGGGCGTCACCGTCGGGGGAGGAGAGCGCCATCAGGACGACGCCGCGGCCCTCGACCTTCGTCGGCCAGATGCGGACGTCGCCGTGGCCGCACGCCCGGAAGACGCCCTCGACGAGCAGCTCGCGCGCGAAGGTCCAGTTGACCGGGTGGTCCGAGCCGACGTGGAAGGTGATGTGGACGGCGTACGGGTCGTCGGTGCGGTAGGCGAGCCGGGCGGGGACGGGGACGGCGCGCTCGGGGGAGAGCACCAGCTTGAGCTCCAGCTCGCGCTCGACGGTGGTGTTGTCGGTGTTCTGCATGGTCGTACGTCCTCTCGCGAAGGGGCCCCGGGCGGGCCTTCACCTGGAGAGAGCGGGGTCCACGCCGTTCATTACGCGACTTCGGGAAGTTTTTTCGGAGAGTTTTCGAGGAACCTGGAAGGGGAGCCGGAGCGGAGGCCGGAGGAGCGGACCGGCGAGGCGGGCGCAGAGCACCGTCGGACCCGAGGCATCGGCCCGAACATCACCATGAGTGATCGATTCCGTTTTCTGTCGCCCGAAGGCGGTCTTTCTCGTGGGCTCTTTCTTCCCTCGGGGACGTTCTTCGTTACTGTCCTCCTTGGGCGCGGCTCGCCGGGGGGAGCGGCCGTGGGATCAAAGGCGTTGTGACTGAACGGAGTCGGGGCAGTGGCTACTCCTCCTGGAGGCGGCGGAGAGGTACCGCAGGCGGGGTACTACCCGGACCCGTCCATTCCCGGATACATCCGGTACTGGAACGGGGGCGCCTGGGTGCCCGGTACGAGCCGGCCGGCCCCCAAGGACGGCGAGGGCACGCCGAACCCGCCCGCCGGGGCGATCCCCGCGGGTCCGATCCTGGCCTCCGGCCCGGCGCCCGCACCGGTGGTCGCACAGCACCCGGTCGCCGCTCAGCAGCCGGTCCCGGCGCAGCACCCTGTGCCCGCGCAGCACCCGGCCGCGGCGCAGAACCTCGCGCCGGCGCAGAGCCACGCCCCCGAGCCGCACCCGGCCCGGAACACCGCCCAGAGTCCGGCCCGGATCGCCGACCAGAACCCGGGGTTCAGCCCGGCCCTGGCCCCGGCGCCCGTCCCTGCGGCCCTTCCCGCGGCCGCCGTTCCGGCGGTCGAGGAGACGGGGCCCGTCTTCTTCGACGACTTCGAGGAGGGGCCGGTGACGCCGGAACCCTCCTCGGCCTGGCAGGCGGACACGGCCCGCCAGACCGGCTTCGGCGGCGAGCGCGACCAGAAGGTCGCCTGGGGCGCGCCCCAGGAGCAGCAGCCCGAGCCTCCTGCGCAGCCTCAGCCGCAGCGGCGGGCCCCCGTCGTCCCCGACCCCCGGACCCCTGCCGAGTGGCCGGTCGCGGGCGCGAGCGAGCCGGCCGAGCCCCACGCGGCAGCCCAGGCCCCCGCCCCAGCCCCCGCGCCCGCACCCGCCCCGGCCCCCGCGCCGGACCCCCGGCCGACCGGGGGAGCGGCGCGGCTCGGCGGAATGCCCGTCACGCCCGCCCCGGCCCCGCAGCCGCGGCCGGCCCCCGAGCCCGCTGCCCCCGCCCCCGTACCCTCCACGCCCTCCTGGGCCCAGCAGGCCCAGGCACAAGCCCAGCAGGCCCAGGCACAAGCCCAGCAGGCCCAGGCACAGGCTCCGGCCCAGGCCCAGCCGCAGGTCCAGTCCCGACCCCAGTCGCAGCCCCAGCCTCACGAACAGCAGGAGCAGCAGCCGCCGGTCGTGCCGTGGAAGCCGCCGGTCGAGGACGTCTTCCAGCAGGCGGCCCGCGCCCAGGCCGCCGCCCGCCCCGCGGGTCTCGGCAGGCGCCTGCTGGCGCGGCTGATCGACACGGTCGTCCTGGGTGCCCTCGTCGGCGCCGCGGCCTTCCCCTTCGTGACCGCCGCCCTCGACCACATCGACGGCAAGATCGAGGCGGCCAAGCAGTCCGGCACCACCGTCCAGGTCTGGCTCCTGGACGCGACGACCTCCGTGCAGTTCGGCATCGCGCTGGCCTCGCTCTTCGTCATCGGCGTCCTGTACGAGGCGCTGCCCACCGCCAAGTGGGGGCGGACCCTGGGCAAGAAGCTGTGCGGGATCGAGGTGCGGGACATCGAGGCGCACCAGCCGCCCCGGTTCGGCGCGGCGCTGCGCCGCTGGCTCGTCTACAGCGTCCTCGGGCTCCTCGTCATCGGTGTCCTCAACGTCCTGTGGTGCCTCTTCGACCGCCCGTGGCGCCAGTGCTGGCACGACAAGGCGGCTCGCACCTTCGTCGCACGCTGAGCGGAGGCGAGCGCGCGGGCGGCCCGGTCGCCCGGCCGGGTCCGCCCGTGAACCGAAGGGGCGGTCCCCCGAACGGGCGTTGATTTCGTGCGGGGCGGGCGCCCCCGGGATGCACTGCCCCCATGAGCACCGACCAGCCGCCGCCCGGCCAGCCGCCCGAGGAGGACCCGTTCCTCAAGAGGCCCCAGGAGCCCGCACAGCCCTCCGCCGGCCAGCCGCCGCCGGACGGAACGCCCCCGCCCGGGCAGCCCCCGGGCGGGCAGCCCCCGCCCGGGCAGCCCCCGGGCGGGCCCCCGCCGGGGAACCCGTACGGGCCCTCGTCAGGATCCCCGTACGACAACATGCCGCCGCCACCGCCCCCGTACGGCGGTGGTTACGGCGGCGCCTACGGCGGGGCCGATCCGCTCTCCGGGATGCCGCCGCTCGCCGAGTCCGGCCGCCGCATCCTGGCCCGTCTGATCGACTGGGTGATCGTCACGGTGCCGCTGGCGATCATCGGCATCCCGTTCGACATCTACGAGCGCGCGACCCGGGACGACAACGACTTCGGGGACACGATCAACAGCCTCAACGGCGGCAGCCAGCTGGTCTTCCAGCTCATCACGATCGTCGCGTACGTCGCCTACGACACGGTGATGACGGCCAAGAACGGCCAGACGCTCGGCAAGAAGCTGATGAAGCTGCGGACCGCGATGCTCAACGACGGCTCGACGCCCCCGATGAGCCAGTCGCTGCTGAGGGCCATCGTCCTGTGGCTGCCCGCGCTGGTCTGCTGCGCCTGTCTGTGGCCGCTGCTCCTGCTCATCCTCATCCTGGTCGACAAGCCCTACAAGCAGGGTCTGCACGACAAGGCGGCGAAGACGGTGGTCGTCACCGCCCAGTAGGACGCAGCGTCACGAACCGATCCGGGTATCGGCACCCGCGCCCACGCGCGGAGCCGGTATCCGGATCTCTTCGTTCCCGAGGGACGAAGGAGCGGGGGGAGCGGCGGGAACAGGGGCCGCGGAGGTCTTGACGGACCTCGTCCGTACCGGCATCGTCACCGCCACGAGAACGCCCAGCAGCAGGCCCGCGGCGCAGATCGCCGCGATCCCGAGGGTCGTCGTCGTACGGGAGAGCAACAGCAGGGCGACGGTCGCGAGGGCGACGGTGGCCGAACCGTAGGCGAGTTGTGCGGCGTTCGGTCGCTGCATGACAGGTACCGCCCCCTCAGGACATCGGTTCGACTCTATGACGGTGGATGCCCGGAGGGAACCCGTGGTAAGCGTGACCTAACCCACCGTGCCGGTGCACGGGGGGCGCACGGAGTCACACGGCCCACCCGTGAACCGCCGGGATGCGCCTGCCGGCCGGTGGTGCGAACCGGGCAAGCGGGACACATGGGCGAGGGAGGCCCGTTGGGTGCCCGATTATCGGAAATCCGCTCCCACATAGTGCAGTTGGTCTGTGCAAGTCAAGATCTGTCTTTTCTGGCGCCACTCCGGTCAAATGTCGTCACTTGTGACGCGCGACCCCGCAGGACGGACACCCCACCTTCGGTCCGGGTGCGTGGGCGCCGGGGAGGACTACATCAAGTGACCAACAGACGACGGGCGATCAGAGCGTCCGCAGTCGTCGTGGCGCTCGCGGCCACCGCCGCCACCGCCTCGACCTTCTCCACCGCCTGGGCAGGCAGCGACGGCAACGTCGCGCCGGCGGGCATCCAGACCGTCGACAAGACGACGGTCGACCACGACCTTGACGGTCCGTTCAGCAAGAAGCAGGAGCAGCAGCGCAAGGCTGCCCTGGAGCAGGTGCTCAACGGCGAGGCCAAGGTCGAGAAGCGCGGGGGCTCGCAGGTCGTCAAGCTCGACAGCAAGAAGTACGTCGAGCTCGGCCGCGAGAAGACCGACAAGATCTTCACGATCCTGGTCGAGTTCGGCGACAAGGTGGACACCACCACCCTCGTCGACCGCGAGGACGACGACACGACCGAGCTCAAGCCGATGTACGGCGGCCAGCCCGGTCCCCTGCACAACCAGATAGCCAAGCCGGACCGTGCGAACGACAACTCCACGGCCTGGCAGGCGGATTACAACCGCAAGCACTTCCAGGACCTGTACTTCGGTACGGGCAAGGACGCCAAGGGCAAGCCGAAGCAGTCCGTCAAGACCTACTTCGAGAAGACCTCGTCCGGCCGCTACTCGGTCGACGGCGCCGTCTCCGACTGGGTCAAGGTCGACTACAACGAGGCCCGCTACGGCTCGAACTACTGCGGCGACACCAACTGCCCCAACGTCTGGGACACCGTCCGTGACGGCGTCACCGCGTGGGCGGCCGGCCAGAAGGCCCAGGGCAAGACCGACGCCCAGATCAAGGCCGAACTCGCCCAGTACGACCTGTGGGACCGCTACGACTTCGACGCCGACGGCAACTTCAACGAGCCCGACGGCTACATCGACCACTTCCAGATCGTCCACGCGGGCGAGGACGAGTCGGCCGGTGGCGGCGCCCAGGGCACCGACGCGCTGTGGGCCCACCGCTGGTACGCGTACGGCACCAACGCCGGCAAGACCGGCCCGGCGAACAACAAGGCCGGCGGTACGCAGATCGGCGAGACCGGCATCTGGGTCGGCGACTACACGATGCAGCCGGAGAACGGCGGCCTCGGCGTCTACGCGCACGAGTACGGCCACGACCTCGGTCTGCCGGACCACTACGACACCGCGGGCGGCGAGAACTCCACCGGGTTCTGGACCCTCATGTCGTCCGGCTCCTGGCTGGGCGAGGGCAAGGACGCCATCGGCGACCTGCCCGGCGACATGACCTCCTGGGACAAGCTCCAGCTGGGCTGGCTGAACTACGCCAAGGTCAACGACTGGCAGCGTGGCACCAAGACCACCCACAAGCTGGGCGTCTCGGAGTACAACACCAAGAACCCGCAGGCGCTCGTCGTCGAGCTGCCGAAGAAGTCGGTCGCCACCGAGGTCGTGGCCCCCGCCGAGGGTGCCACCCAGTGGTGGAGCAACATGGGTGACGACCTCAAGAACACCCTGACCCGCCCGGTCGACCTGACCGGCAAGTCCGCGGCCTCCCTGGAGCTCCAGGGCTGGTGGGACATCGAGAAGGGTTACGACTTCCTCTACGCGGAGGTCTCGACCGACGGCGGCGCCAACTGGACCCCGCTCGACGGCACCGCCAACGGTGTGGCGCTCCCGCGCGACGCCGCCGGCTCCCCGTCGCTGACGGACGTCTCCGGTGGGCACAAGAAGCTCGTCTACGGCCTCGACGCCTACGCGGGCAAGAAGTTCGACCTCCGCTTCCGCTACCAGACGGACGGCGGGGCGGGCGGCAAGGGCTTCACCGCCGACGCCATCACCCTCACCGCCGACGGCGCCAACGTCTTCTCGGACGGCGCCGAGAACGGTGACAACGGCTGGGTCTCGAAGGGCTTCTCGCGGATCGCGAAGGGCTTCTCGAAGGACTACGAGCAGTACTACATCGCGGAGAACCGCCAGTACGTCTCGTACGACGCGACCCTCAAGGTCGGCCCGTACAACTTCGGTTTCACGGGCGACAAGGCCGGCTGGGTCGAGCACTACCCGTACCAGAACGGTCTGCTCATCTGGAAGTGGGACCTGTCCCAGAAGGACAACAACACCTCCCAGCACCCGGGCGTGGGTCGAGTCCTCCCGATCGACGCGCACCCGAGCCCGCTGAAGTGGTCCGACGGCACGCTGATGCGCAACCGCGTCCAGTCGTACGACGCCCCCTTCAGCCTCTCCCGCACGGACGGCTTCCAGCTGCACAAGGCGGGCGTGGGCACCTGGGTCCCGTCGCAGGCCGGTAACCCGGTCTTCGACGACCGCAAGGGCACCTACTGGTTCGCCGAGACCCCGCGGGCCGGCGTCAAGGTAACTGACACCAACACCAAGATCCAGGTCGTCAAGGAGCCGAAGGACGGCCAGACGATCACGGTCCAGGTTGGCCCGTCGACCAAGTAGTCGGTAAAACTGCAGGTCAGATCATGATCGGCCGTCGCCCCCTAGCGGGCGGCGGCCGATCGTGTTTAGGTGCGTCTGACCGCAGTTCTTATTGACATCTGATCCACGGGGGAGTGGTTCCGCATGCCCAACGGAGGGTTCTGCAAGCTGCCGGGCGGCAGCGTGGTCGTCGCGATAGGGCTGCCCAGCCCGGCCCGCGACGGGGCCTCGGTCCGCTTCCTGGTCCACGCCGCCAACCGTGCCCGTGCCCTCACCAGGCTGCGGAACCTCGGTCTGCGCGCGGTCTACCTCCGCGGGAACAGCGAGCCGCCCACCCCGGACGAGATCACGGCCGTCCTGCACCACCCCGACGGCCTGCTCTGGAGATCCGCGCCCGGCGCGGCCCAGGAGCTCTGGCACCCGGCCCGCACCCTCCCGAAGGCGCCCGCGGCGTAGCGACGCACCCCAGGGGCTTCCTAAAGCGTGTTGCGAAAGTCCCGCCTGCCCGACGGCGCCTGGCACGCACGCTCCAGACGCCGTCGGGCCCGCCCTTCGGGCGGCCGGCGCTACTCTCGCAACACGCCCTAGACCACCGGCGCGCCGGTCAGCTCCACGCCCGCCGCGCCGAGCTCCTCCAGGGCCTTCGCCGTCGTCGCCTTCGCGACCCCGGCCGTCAGGTCGAGCAGCACCTGGGTCCGGAAGCCCTCCCGGGCCGCGTCCAGGGCCGTGGCCCGGACGCAGTGGTCGGTGGCGATGCCGACCACGTCGACCTCGGTGACGTCCCGCTCCCGCAGCCACTCCGCGAGCGTCCGCCCGTTCTCGTCGAGCCCCTCGAAGCCGCTGTAGGCGGCGTCGTAGGCGCCCTTGTCGAAGACGGAGTCGATCGCCCCGCTGGCGACGGCGGGGGCGAAGTTCGGGTGGAAGCCGACGCCCTCCGTGCCGGCCACGCAGTGCACCGGCCAGGAGGTGACGTAGTCCGGATCCTCGCCCTCCGGGGCGAAGTGCCCGCCCGGGTCGACGTGGTGGTCGCGGGTGGCGACCACGTACCGGTAGGAGGTGCCCGCCGTCTGGCCGACCAAGTCGGTGATGGCGGCGGCGACGTCCGCGCCGCCCGTCACCGCGAGGCTGCCGCCCTCGCAGAAGTCGTTCTGAACGTCCACAACGATCAATGCGCGGTGCATGGCGGGTGTCCTTAGCGCGTCGGATGGGTGGGTTCGAGCCTAGAGACTTCCCCCTCCCCGGGGGAGGGGGCGTCCCCGGCGTTGTGCCTTGCGCGTTCGCGAACGCGTGGTGCTACACGTACTCCGTCGGCAGCACCGGCTCGCCGCGCGAGAGCTGGATCGCCGACATCGGCAGCCCGGCGCGGGCCGCGATGTGCCGGGCCCTGGCGGCCTCCAGCGGCTCCCTGGCCACCACCTCGCCGCCCTTGACCAGCTCGACCAGGAGCTGGTGGCCGACGAGCTCCGGCGGGACCGGTCCCGTGCCCACGACCTCCGTCTCGGCGACCCCGTACGCGTCGGGGCGGCGCGCCGCCCACTTGCGGCCGCCGACCGAGGCCTTGCCGCCCACGGACTTCTTCGCGACCGGCACCAGGGGCGCCTTGGGGTCGGCCGTGCGGGCCCGGGCGACCAGCTTGTAGACCATCGAGCAGGTCGGGTGGCCGCTGCCGGTGACCAGCTGCGTGCCCACCCCGTACGCGTCGACCGGCGCCGCCGCGAGCGAGGCGATGGCGTACTCGTCGAGGTCCGAGGTCACGACGATCTTCGTGTCGCGCGCGCCCAGCTCGTCCAGCTGCGCCCGGACGCGGTGCGCGACGAGCAGCAGGTCGCCCGAGTCGATGCGGACGGCTCCGAGCTCGGGCCCGGCCACCTCCACGGCGGTGCGGACGGCCTCGGCCACGTCGTAGGTGTCGACGAGCAGGGTCGTGCCCCGGCCCAGGCTGTCGACCTGGGCCCGGAAGGCGTCCCGCTCGCTGTCGTGGAGCAGGGTGAAGGCGTGGGCGGAGGTGCCGACGGTCGGGATGCCGTAGCGGAATCCGGCCGCGAGGTCCGAGGTGGCCTCGAAGCCGCCGACGTACGCGGCGCGGGAGGCGGCGACGGCCGCGAGCTCGTGGGTGCGCCGGGCGCCCATCTCGATCAGGCGGCGCCCGCCGGCCGCGGCCGACATGCGGGAGGCGGCGGCGGCGATCGCCGAGTCGTGGTTGAGGATCGAGAGGATCACGGTCTCCAGGAGCACGCACTCCGCGAAGGAGCCCTCGACGCGCAGGACGGGCGAGCCGGGGAAGTACACCTCGCCCTCGGGGTAGCCCCAGATGTCTCCGGAGAAGCGGTATCCGGCCAGCCATTCGAGGGTCGGCTCGTCGACGATGCCGCGCTCGCGCAGGAAGCCGAGGACGGCGGGGTCGAATCGGAAGTTCTCGACGGCGTCCAGGACCCGGCCGACGCCCGCGAGGACGCCGTAGCGGCGCCCCTCGGGGAGCCGCCGGGTGAAGACCTCGAAGACCGAGTGACGGTCGGCGGTGCCGGCCCTGAGGGCCGCCTGGAGCATGGTCAGCTCGTACTGATCGGTGAAGAGCGCGGTCGACGGCACGTCCACCGGCAGCCCAAGGTCCGCAGCGTTCATGTCAGCGATGCTAGCGCAGAAATCGTCAAAGTGACGAATAGGGGGTCGGTGTGGGTGACCTGTTTGTGCGATGGGCCCCCCGGGGTGGCAGCATGGGGTGAGTGAGCGTCGCGCCTATTGAGATCGAACGTACGGAATCGGCCGAGGAGGTCTCCGCGGTCGTCGAACCCGACGTGCCCTGGGTGACCCTCGTGCACAACGATCCGGTCAACCTGATGAGCTATGTGACCTACGTCTTCCAGTCGTACTTCGGTTACTCCAAGGACAAGGCGCACAAGCTGATGCTCGACGTGCACGAGAAGGGGAAGGCCGTCGTCTCCGCCGGCACCCGCGAGGAGATGGAACGGGACGTGCAGGCGATGCACGGCTACGGCCTCTGGGCGACCCTCTCCCAGGACCGCTTCTGATGGCCGGCCGTTTCGAGAACCTGCCCGGCGGCGGAGCGGCCGTCGCGCTCGACGAGGTCGAGATCTCCATCCTCCGCTCCCTCGCCGTCCAGCTGATGGAGCTGATCGGCCCCGGCGACGAGCCCGCGGCCGATGCCGACCCGCTGGCCGCCCTCTTCGCCGAGGGCCCGAGCGAGCCCCCGTCCGACCCCGCCCTCCGGCGCCTCTTCCCCGACGCGTACGGGGACGAGAGCGCGGAGCTCCGGGCGTCCGCCGCGGACTTCCGCCGCTACACCGAGAACGACCTGCGCGCCCGCAAGCGCGAGGACGCCCTCGTCGTCGTGCGCGCCCTGGACTCGCTCTCCGGCGAGTCGGCGGGCGAGGGCGGCGCCGTCCTGAAGCTGAGCCCGGACGACTCCCGGGCCTGGCTCGGCACGCTCAACGACCTCCGGCTGACGATCGGCACCCGCCTGGAGGTCAAGGACGAGGAGAGCGAGCAGCTGTACCGGCTGCCGGACTCCGACCCGCGCAAGCCCATGGTGATGGCCTACCTCTGGCTGGGGGCGCTCCAGGAGTCCCTCGTCGAGACGCTGATGCCGTAGGGCTGTCCGCGGTCACCCTCGGGATGCCGCAGGGCTTCCCGAGGCCACCCCGGGGCGCCGATGTTCGCTCAGCGGACGCTCAAATCCGGATAACGAATGCGTTATCAGGGCGCCCGCCTTTGCTCCGTAAGGTCCCTTTTCTGCACCTTTCCGTGTGGCGCGCGCCACACGCACCCCCGTCGACCGGCCCCCGCCGCGTGATAAATCTTCACGACCGCTCGGGGACGCCACCCCTGTTCCCGAGGGCGCTTTGACCGGCTGACCGCCGGTGGCACTCCATCCACATCCGGGGGGATCAGGATCTGATCCGCGGCAGACGCACTCGCAGTCGCGCGGATCAGTATGGAGAAAGGCGCACCACCATGACCTCAGTGCAGGTCGACAAGCAGCACGACGGCGACGAGGCCGCGGACACCGTCTCGGGCGAGGGTTACCACCGGGCACTCGGTGCACGCCAGATCCAGATGATCGCGATCGGCGGAGCCATCGGCACCGGCCTCTTCCTCGGCGCGGGCAAGGGCATCTCCATCGCGGGGCCGAGTCTGATCCTCGCGTACGCCGCCGCGGGACTCGTCATCTTCTTCATCATGCGGGCGCTCGGCGAGCTCCTCATGTACCGCCCGGTCTCGGGCTCCTTCTCTGAGTACGCCCGCGAGTTCATGGGCCCCTTCGCGGGCTTCGTGACCGGCTGGACGTACTGGCTCTTCTGGGTCGTCACCGGCATCACCGAGGTCACGGCCGCGGCCACCTACATGACGTACTGGTGGGACATCCCGCAGTGGCTCTCGGCCCTCGTCTTCACGGTCATCCTCTACGGTGCCAACCTGATCTCGGTGAAGCTCTTCGGTGAGCTCGAGTTCTGGTTCTCCATGGTCAAGGTCACCGCGATCATCGGCATGATCCTCATCTGCGCCGGCATCCTCACCCTCGGCTTCTCCGACGCGGGCGACACCGCCTCCGTCACCCACCTGTGGGACCTCGGCGGCTTCTTCGCCGGCAAGGACGGCATCTACTCCACCCTGATGACCCTCCAGATGGTCATGTTCGCCTTCCTCGCCGTCGAGCTCGTCGGCGTCACCGCCGGTGAGTCGAAGGACCCGAAGACCGTCCTGCCCAAGGCCATCAACACCGTGCCGTGGCGCATCGCCGTCTTCTACGTCGGCGCGCTCATCATGATCCTTTCGGTCGTCCCGTGGACCGAGTTCAAGCCCGGCGTGTCCCCGTTCGTCGCGGCCTTCGAGAAGATGGGCCTCGGCGTCGGTGCCGCCATCGTCAACTTCGTCGTCCTGACGGCCGCGCTCTCCTCCTGCAACTCGGGCATGTACTCCACCGGCCGCATGCTGCGCGACCTCGCGCTCAACGGCCAGGGCCCGAAGGTCTTCACGAAGCTGACCCGCTCCGGCACCCCGCTGATCGGCACCACGTTCTCGGCCGCGCTGATGATGGTCGGCGTCTGGATCAACTACCAGTGGCCCGGTGAGGCGTTCAACTACGTCGTCTCCTTCGCGACCATCTCCGGCATGTGGGCCTGGATCGCCATCCTGATCTGCCACATCCGCTACCGCTCCAAGGCCGACCGCGGCGAGCTGCCCGAGTCCTCCTTCAAGGCGCCCGGCGGCATCTGGCTCAGCGCCTTCGCCCTGGCGTTCCTCGCGCTGGTCCTCGTGACCATGGGCATGGACGAGGGCAACCGGGTCGCGCTCTACGGAGCGCCGGTCTGGGGCCTGGTCCTCGCCGTCTCCTACCTGGTCCTCAAGGCCCGCAACCCCGAGGGCGCCGCCTTCGCCAAGCGTTCCTGACCTGCCGGGTCTCAGCATCCGGGCCGTTCCGTACCACTCCTCGGTACGGAACGGCCCGTCTGCTTATCCTGTCGGCATGCTGACCATCACCCGGGCCCTGTACGAGCAGATCGTGGAGCACTCCCGCGCGGACCACCCCGACGAGGCCTGCGGCGTGGTCGCGGGCCCGGCCGGCAGCGGCCGCCCCGAGCGCTTCATCCCCATGCTGAACGCCGCCCGCTCGCCCACGTTCTACGAGTTCGACTCCGCGGACCTGCTCAAGCTCTACCGCGACATGGACGACCGGGACGAGGAGCCCGTCATCGTCTACCACTCGCACACCGCGACCGAGGCCTACCCGTCCCGCACGGACATCTCGTACGCGAACGAGCCCCAGGCCCACTACGTCCTCGTCTCCACCGCCGACACCGACGACGCGGGCCCCTTCCAGTTCCGCTCCTTCACCATCGTCGAGGGCGTCGTGACCGAGGAGGACGTCGAGATCGTCGAGGCCTACGCGGAGTAGCGCCCCGACCCGGTCCCAGTGAGAGACTGTCCGGGACCAACGGGCGGCAGGAACCAGGAAACCGGTGCGAATCCGGTGCGGTCCCGCCACTGTGACCGCCTCCTCGGGAGGCGTGAGCCAGGAACTGACCTGCCGCCTCTCACCACCGATCGGGGACGTGGAAATCCCCGGAGGAGGCTCGACCGTCATGTCCTGGCGCCGTCCGCTGCTGCCCGCGCTCGCCCTCGTCCCGCTGCTCGCCGCCTGCTCGTCACCGGCGACCCCGCCCGCGTCCTCCGCGAAGCCCGGAGGGACCGCGCAGGGATTCCCGTACACCGTGGACAACTGCGGCGTGAAGACCACGTACCAGGCACCGCCGAAGCGCGTGGTCACCATGAACCAGCACGTCACCGAGGTGATGCTCGCCCTCGACCTGGAGAAGTCGCTGGTCGGCACCGCCTACCTCGACGACGAGGTCCTCCCCGCCTACAAGCAGGCCTACGACTCCGTCCCCGTCCTCGCGAAGGAGTACCCCTCCAAGGAGGCCCTCCTCGCCGCGAACCCCGACTTCGTCTACGGCGGTTACGCCTCCGCCTTCGACGCCAAGGACGGCCGCGGCCGCGACGACCTCAAGAAGTCCGGCATCTCCACCCGCCTCAACATCGAGTACTGCCCGTCCGGTTCGACCTCGGTCGACGACCTCTACCGCGAAGTCCGCGAGATCGGCCGGACCTTCGACGTCGGCGCCCGCGCCGAGGCATGGACCCGAGAGGCCCGTACCACCCTCGCCGCCACCGAGAAGCGCCTCAAGGGCACCCCGCCGGTCTCCGTCTTCGTCTACGACAGCGGAGACAAGACCGCGTTCACGGCGGGCGGCAAGGGCATCGGCAACGAGCTCATCACCCGGGCGGGCGGCAAGAACGTCTTCTCCGACCTCGACAAGGCCTTCGGCGACGCCACCTGGGAACAGGTCGTCGACCGCCGGCCCGAGGTCATCGTCATCTACGACTACGGCACCACCACCGTCGAGCAGAAGAAGAAGCGGCTCCTCGACGACCCCGTCCTGAAGGACGTCCCCGCGATCAAGAACCGCCGGTTCGCCGTCATGCCGCTCTCCGACACCGTCCTCGGCGTCCGGGTCCCCGCCGCCGTCGACAAGCTCGCCGCCCAGCTCCACCCGGCCCGGTGAGCACGGTCCTCGACAGGGCCGGGACACCGACGGAGAGGAGCGCACCCGCCTCCGGGACCTCGCGGTACGTCCTCGTCGTCGCCGGACTCGCCCTGGCCCTGGCCCTCGCCGGCATCGCCTCGCTCGCCCTCGGCTCCGTCCGCATCCCGCCCGGCCAGGTGCTCGACGCCCTGACCGGGCGGGCGGCCCCCTCCCCGTACCGGACGATCGTGCTCGACGTCCGGCTGCCCCGGGTCCTGCTCGGCGTCGTCGTCGGCGCCGGGCTCGCCGTCGTCGGCACCGTCCTCCAGGCCCTCGTCGACAACCGGCTCGCCGACCCCTTCCTCCTCGGGATCTCCTCCGGCGCCTCCGCCGGAGCCGTCCTCGTGCTGGTCCTCGGCATCGGGGGAGGGGTGACCACCACGATCGCCCTGCCCGGCGCGGCCTTCGCCGGCGCGCTCCTCGCCCTCGTCCTCGTCTACGGGCTCGCGCGCCGCGGCGGGACCCTGACCGGCGCCCGGCTCGTCCTCGCCGGGGTCGCCGTCTCGTACGTGCTCTCCGCCCTCGCCACCCTGCTCCTCGTCGTCGCCGGCCGGCCCGAGCAGTTCCAGGAGGCGCTGTACTGGTCCCTCGGCGGCCTCGGCAGCGCCCGCTGGGACACCCTCCTCCTGCCCGCCGCCGTCCTCGTCCTCGGCGTCGGCGCTCTCGTCGCCCTCGCCCGCCCGCTCGACCTGCTGCTCGTCGGCGAGGAGGGCGCCACCGTCCTCGGCCTGGACACCGCCCGCTTCCGCGCCGCCGTCTTCGTCCTCGCCTCCCTCGTCACCGCCGTCATGGTCGCGGCCAGCGGAGCCGTCGGCTTCGTCGGACTCATGGCCCCGCACGCCGCCCGGCTCGCCGTCGGCGCCCCGCACCGCCGCCTCCTCCCGGTCGCCGCCCTCGGCGGGGCGCTCGCCCTCGTCCTCGCCGACCTCGCCGCCCGGACCGTTGCCGCGCCCCAGGACATCCCCGTCGGCGTCCTCACCGCACTCATCGGCGGCCCGTTCTTCCTGTGGCTGATGCGCCGCCGCCCCGAAGGAGCACCCCTGTGACCGAGCTGCGGCTCCACGGACTCTCGTACGGAAGACGCCTCCGCTCCGCCGACCTCACCGTCCGCAGCGGCGAGACCGTCGGCCTCATCGGCCCCAACGGCAGCGGCAAGACCACCCTCCTGCGCTGCGTCTACGGGACCCTCACCGCCACCGCCGGACACGCCGCGCTCGACGGCGACGACCTCCACGCCCTCGGCCCCAAGGCCCGCGCCCGCCGCGTCGCCACCGTCCCGCAGGACAGCGGCACCGAGTTCGAACTCACCGTCCGCGAACTGGTCGCCCTCGGCCGCTCCCCGCACAAGCGCTTCTGGGAGGGCGACACCGGCGCCGACCGGGAGCGCGCCGACACCGCCCTCGCCCGCGTCGGCCTCACGGAGCTCGCCGACCGCCCCTTCCCCACCCTCTCCGGCGGCGAGCGCCAGCGCGCCCTGGTCGCCCGCGCCCTCGTCCAGGACCCGGCCCTCCTCGTCCTCGACGAGCCCACCAACCACCTGGACATCCGCCACCAGCTCGACGTCCTCGCCCTCGTCCGCACCCTGGGCACCACCAACCTGCTCGCCCTGCACGACCTCAACCTCGCGGCGGCCTACTGCGACCGCCTCTACGTCATGGTGGAGGGCCGGGTCGTCACCGGAGGCACCCCCGCCGAGGTCCTCACCCCCGAGCTCCTCGCCGCCGTCTACGGGGTCGATGCCGAGGTCATCCCGCACCCCAGGACCGGCAGCCCGACCGTCGTCTACCTGCACAGTCCGGTGGGCGGTCAGAAACTATCCACCATGTGAGATCACATTCCGGAACCCGGACCGGGAATCGATACGATGAGCCCATGGTTTCCCACGACGTGAGCGAAGAGACTCCGGGCACACCCCTGCTCGTGGCACGCCTGCACGTCGACCTGTGCCGCCTCGCCAGCGCGATGTGTACGTCCCGCGCTGCGCTCTGAGCTACCGGCCGAGCGCCTTCCGTACGACCCCCCTCCGCGCGGGGCCCCAGCAGCGCGCCCACCACGCCACTTCCGACAGGAGCCCACGTCATGGCCATCGAGGTCCGCATCCCGACCATCCTCCGCACCTACACCGACGGCGAGAAGGCCGTCGAGGGCAGCGGTGACACCCTCGCCGCCCTCTTCGCCGACCTGGAGACCCGCCACAACGGCATCGAGGCCCGCATCGTGGACGGCGGCAAGCTCCGCCGCTTCGTCAACGTCTACCTGAACGACGAGGACGTCCGCTTCCTCGACGGCATCGACACCAAGCTCTCCGACGGCGACAGCGTCACGATCCTGCCGGCCGTCGCCGGCGGCATGGTCTGATCCACATGCGCTACGACTCCTCGCTGGCGGCGGTCGGCAACACGCCGCTCGTCCGCCTCCCCCGGCTCTCGCCCTCGGACTCCGTCCGGATCTGGGCGAAGCTGGAGGACCGCAACCCGACCGGCTCGGTCAAGGACCGCCCCGCGCTCCACATGATCGAGCAGGCGGAGAAGGACGGCCGGCTCACGCCCGGCTGCACCATCCTGGAGCCGACCAGCGGCAACACGGGCATCTCGCTCGCCATGGCCGCCAAGCTCAAGGGCTACCGCATCGTCTGCGTCATGCCCGAGAACACCAGCGAGGAGCGTCGCCAGCTGCTCGCCATGTGGGGCGCGGAGATCGTCTCGTCCCCCGCGGCGGGCGGATCGAACACAGCGGTACGCGTGGCCAAGGAGCTCTCCGCCGAGAACCCGTCCTGGGTGATGCTCTACCAGTACGGCAACCCGGACAACGCGGGCGCCCACTACGCCACCACCGGCCCGGAGATCCTCGCCGACCTCCCCTCGATCACCCACTTCGTCGCCGGCCTCGGCACGACGGGCACGCTCATGGGCGTCGGCCGCTACCTCCGCGAGCACAAGCCCGACGTCAAGATCGTCGCCGCCGAGCCGCGCTACGACGACCTCGTCTACGGCCTGCGCAACCTCGACGAGGGCTTCGTCCCCGAGCTGTACGACGCCTCCGTCCTCACCACCCGCTTCTCCGTCGGCTCCGCGGACGCCGTCACCCGCACCCGCGAACTCCTCCAGCAGGAGGGCATCTTCGCGGGCGTCTCCACGGGGGCCGCGCTCCACGCGGCCATCGGCGTCGGCAACAAGGCGCTGAAGGCCGGCGAGAGCGCCGACATCGCCTTCGTCGTCGCCGACGGCGGCTGGAAGTACCTGTCGACCGGCCTCTACACGGCCGCGACGACGGAAGAGGCGATCGAAACGGTCCAGGGCCAGCTCTGGGCTTGAGCCTCCACGGCTCCCTCAGCGCGCCAGATGGCGGACCTGGTCCCACACGACCGGGTCCGCCGTTCCCGCTCTCCGGCGGAAGCCCGTCACCGGCACGTCCCGCAGCTCGTCCGTCTCCAGGAAGCTCGGCCGCCCCTGCGCGTCGCCCACCGCCCCCGGCGGCAGCGCGATCACCCCCGGCCGCTCGTCGTGGTACTTGCTGGTGATCTTGGCGACGAGCGCGCTGTCCCCCCGTACCGTGAGCACGAGACAGGGCCGGTCCTTCGACCCGGGCCCGTCCTCGAAGGGCACGTCCGCCCACCAGATCTCACCCGCCCGCGGCAGCCGCGACGGAGCCTTCCGCGGCCCGGTGGGCCGACCGGGCGGCCTGGTCCGGCCCGAGGGCCTCCCCTGAGGGCGGCGCGAGGAACGCTTCCGCCCGTCGGCGACCACCGCGACCAGCGCGATCACCACGACCGCGGCCAGCGCGGGCCACCATGACGTGTCCATACCTCAAGACGGTACCGGCGCGCGCCTCACTCCGCCGTGACGCCCCGCCATCCATCCGAACCGGTGACAGAGCCCGTGAGTTCGCCCACAACGGGCCGCCACGAAGGAGCGACAGGCCCGGGTGCGCCTTACGCTCGACAGACCGCACAGCCTCCCCCTCCCTCAGCGCGCTTTCCGCACCCGTCCACGGAGGTTCACGCTCCATGAAGCTCACCGTCGTCGGTTGCTCCGGGTCGTTTCCGTCCGCGGATTCGGCCTGTTCGAGCTACCTCGTCGAGGCCGACGGCTTCCGGTTGCTCCTCGACATGGGCAACGGCGCCCTCGGCGAGCTGCAACGACACATCGGTCTGTACGACCTCGACGCGATCTTCCTCAGCCATCTGCACGCGGACCACTGCATCGACATGTGCGGGTATTTCGTCGCCCGCTACTACCGGCACGAGGGCGGACGCTGCGACGCGCTCCCCGTCTACGCGCCGGAGGGTGCCGAGCAGCGCCTGACCACGGCGTACGCGGACACCCCCTCGCCGACCTCGATGAGCGAGGTCTTCGACTTCCACACGCTGAAGTCGTCCACCTTCGAGCTCGGCCCGTTCACGGTCCGCACGGAGAAGGTGTGCCACCCGGTCGAGGCGTACGGCATCCGCGTCGAGCACGGCGGCCGCTCCCTCACCTACTCCGGGGACACCGGCGTGTGCGAGGCGCTCCACGAGCTCGCCGACGGCACGGACCTCTTCCTCTGCGAGGCCTCCTTCACCCACGGCAAGGAGGACATCCCGGCCCTCCACCTCAACGGCCGGGAGGCGGGCGCCCAGGCGGCCCGGGCCGGCGTAGGGCGCCTGGTCCTCACCCACATCCCCCCGTGGACGGACGGCGAGCAGAACCTGGCGGACGCCCGCGAGGTCTACACGGGCCCGTCGGAGCTGGCGAGACCGGGCGCGGTCTACGAGGTCTGAGGAAGGTCCCGCCAGCTCGGCAACCGGTCCGCCAGGGATTCCAGGGTGGCCGTCGTGAGCGATCCGGCCTGGCAGGACCGGGCTTCGTCCAACAGCGGGGACACCTCGTCGTAGCGGCCGCACGTCAGTGCCAGCAGGGCCTGGAGGTCGTAGCTGCGGCCCACCAGCTGCCGGTGGCCCGGGAGCGGGTCGCGGCTTGCCTCGGAGAGCTGGTCCAGCAGCCGCGAGGAACGGTTGAGCAGCGCACTGAACTCGGCGAACGCCTGGTAGTACGAGGCTTCGAGGAGGCGTCCCCGCGCGTGCAGGAGAGGCGCGAGCTCCGCGATCTCGCTGCCGCCGCCGAACCCCAGGGCCAGCTCGCACCGGAGCACCAGGCTGTCCGTCCAGCGCTCCGCCTCGTAGTCGGACAGCGGAACCCGGTCGTACAGGGCGTGTGCTTCCCGGAGCCTCCGGAACAGCGCGAGGGCTTCGTCGGGACCGGGCTTACGCCCCACGAGGCCGTCGCGCACCGCGTAGAAGTGCCACTTCGGGTTCGACGGTTCCTCTGCCAGACACAGCTCGACGAGCCGTGCGTACTTCTCCCGTTTGCCCCTGCGCTCGATCACCTCAGGCTCGTAGCCGGTGTGGTGGAAGACCACGTCGACCTCGACGGACGGGGGCCGGCCGCCGTGTGCGTCGTACAGCCGCTCGTGGAGGCGCCCTCTGAACCGCAGGGCCGAGTCGGAGCGGACGATCCGCCGGGTGTCCGTATGGCATTCCCGACTCGTGTCGAGAATGCGCGGGGACACCACCAGGTCCACGCCGGGCAGGACGTGGTCCAGAGCCGACAGGACGGCCCGCAGCCGTCCCCTGCTCTCCTCCGACAGGGTCTCGTCCGCGTCCACATGGGCGAGCCAGCCGCCCGGGCGGGCCTGCGCGAACGCCGCGTTGCGCTGTGCGGCGAAGTCATCGGTCCATGCGCGGGTGACGTGTTCCACGTGGGCGACGGCCGACCTCGCGGTGAGCAGCGTCGAGTCCTCGGACTCGGCGTCGACGAGCAGGAGGCGGTCGCAGTCGTCGGTCAGGGCGCGCAGACACGCACCGATCACCCGCTCCTCGTCGTGTGTGAGTACGACGGCGGTGACGGCGCCTGCCGCCTGCTCCGGCCGATAGGAACCGGCGAGCTCGCCGTACGAGCCGGCCGGGACGTCCAGCGCGAGCAGTTCCGGGGCGGACGCCCGGACGAGCCGCAGGTCCCGCCCGAGTGCGGTCGGTGAGCCGGAATCCTCGGCCCAGGCCTGGTCGAGGACATCGGAGAACTTCATGCGGGTTCCTTCGTCAGTGCGGCGCGGTCGGGGGCGCCTTCCAGGCGCACGGTCAGGTCGCACCGCAGGTCGTCGACCTCCCGATGAGCCACCAGGACGCGCGTGGCTCCCGTCGTGGCCAGGGAGTCCCAGATCTGGACGAAGGCGTCCTGGTCGATGCCGCTGAAGCTTTCGTCGAACAGGAAGACGTCGGGGCGGATCAGCACGGCGCGTGCCAGGGCGAGCTTCTGCTGCTGGCCTCGCGACAGGCGGGTGCCGTCCTCCCGCAGGACCTCGTCGTAGCCCTTGTCGAGGGAGTCGACGACGGATGTCGCATGGGCCACGGCGCAGGCCCGATCGATCTCGTCCTGGGAGTGGTGCGCTCCCAGCGTCAGGTTCTCCCGGACGGTCGCGTTGACGATCAACGGGATCTCGGGCAGGTAGAGGACCCTGCGAGGGACGGTGTCGGGATCGAGGCTTTCGAGCGGCACACCACCGAGGAAGACCGTCCCGGCGTCCGCCGTGTGCAGGCCTGCCAGGAGCTTCAGGAGGGTGCTCTTTCCCGAGGCGTTGTCCCCGGCCAGATGCACCGAGCACCCGGCGGGGACGGACACGGAGACGTCCTCGACGACGCGGCGCGCAGAGCCCGGGTACGAGAACGTGAGGCCTCGCGCCGAGAGGGCGGAGGGCGCTTCGTGCGGGAGGTCCGGCTGCACGGGCGCGCCGTCCGGACGTGCGTGGGCGCCCGCGGGAGACGGGACGGCGACGGGCTCACGCTGGGTCATGATGTCCCGATAGCGGCCGATCGCGGCGGAGCTCCGCTGGATCGTGGTCTGCAGGGTGGAGATGTTCACCAGCGACGTGAGGAAGTAGCCGGACAGCGAGATGAAGCTGAGGACCTGTCCCAGCGAGATCCGGCCGCTCCGGGCCTCGAGGAGTCCGATCCAGGTCACGGTGACGGCGAAGCAGCCGTGGGTCACCAGCCGGATCGTGGCGGAGAGGTTGTCGAGGCGCCCCAGTCTCGTCTCGGATTCGATACGCCGTGACAAGGTGTCGGAGATCCGCCGGGCCGCGAAAGCGCGCTTTCCGTGGGAGATCACGACCTCGTGGTGATTGAGGACGTTGATCAGTTCGGATTTGAGCGTGGCATCGCGCTGCAATGCCTCCTCGGATGTCTCCCGAATGCCGCGGTAGAGACTCCAGGAGGCCACGACCGTGATGAATGCGGAACTCATGAGGATGCCGAAGAGGGGCAGGCTCGACCAAGCGAGGTAGCCGCCGACGATGAGCACGACGGCCATGTCCACCGATACGCCGATCGTGGTGGAGGTCAGGAGTGTCTGGATTCCCTGGACGTCATCGAGCCGACTTGCCAGGTCTCCGGTTCTGCGGCCCGAGTAGAAGCGGACCGGGAGGCGGAGGAGTTTCTCCACGTAGCGCTCGGACAGGTTCCTCTGTACGCGTTGCCCGAACCTGACGATGATGAGCCCGCGTATGTATTGGAGAGCTCCGGCGGCCAGCACCATTCCCACGAAAGCCAGGGAGGTGAACGTGAGGGCGCTGATGCTGTCCGACTGCAGGAATCTGTCGACGGAAACCTGGAGATATATGCTGCTGGAGATCGAGAGCGCGGCCACGAGGAGCGTCAGGGCGATGACGCCGGTGATCGTCCGCCGGTTCTCCCGCATCTCGTTCACGAAGACGCTCTGCTTCCAGGAATGCCGGAAGCGCCCCCACCGGCCGACGTCGGTCGAGGGGGTCTCGGAGACGAGGGTCTCACCGGAGAAGGTCTGCGACAGCTCGTCGGCGGTCACGGTCCTGGGCCGGTAGAACCACGGGTCGCTGATGACGAAGTCGCCGTTGGCCAGGGCCTCTTGGACGACGACGAAGTGGGAGAGGCCCTCGTCCGTCGTCAGGGCCACGGCGGGCCCCGCCAGCGTGACGGCCTGGTGCAGCTCGCTCACGGTCAGCCGGAAGGCCTGGGAGGCGACACCGTAGTCGTCGAGCACCTGCTGGAGCCGGAAGAGGCTCGCACCGCCTTCGCCGAGACCCACGGATTCCCGAAGGATCGCGGAATCCACGTGTATTCCGTGTCTCCGCAGGACCGTGCGCACACAGGCCGGGCCGCAGTCCGTATCACCTTCCTGATGCGTGTGATAGGCCTGCCATTTCATTGTGCGCCCCCTGGGATGCGGATCGGCGGCGCCTCGGCCTCCGGGATTCCTTCCCGGAGAGGAGGCGCCGCCGTTCGTGGTGCTGCCAGGTGATTACCGGCAGCGTTGTCTGCTACCGGCACTCACGGTTGTAGATGGCCATGTAGTCCGTGTAGCTGCCGCCACAGCCGTAACCCAGCATGTTGGCCTGGGCGTTGGCCCAGATCGCGGCGCACTGCGCCTTGGAGAGGCGGCCGCCGGAAACGGCGTCGGTCTCGCTGTCGGACATGGTCGTGAAGTTCATCTCGCGCAGCGTGGAGAGGCTCATGTGCTTCTCTTTTCCTGGTCGTGACGGGCCGGTCATGCCCGTCGGGATGGTGCGCCGAGCGGTTTCCCCCGGCTTCGATTGGTCTAATCCTATGAAGCGGGGAAGGAATGTGCGTGATCTTGTCGGTGAGTTTGTCAGGTCGCCCCGGCGGCAATTCCCGGGCCGTGACTCGGGCATGCACCCCGAAAAAGAAAGTCGGCCTCCAGGACCACGATCAGGTCCTGAAGGCCGACGTTTCGTCAGGCGGGAGGGCTCACGCCTTGGTGAGGTCCTCGATCTCCTCCTCGGGCTCGCGGCCCGGGGTCATGATGTTGAACTTGGTGATCGCGAAGCGGAAGACCACGTAGTAGATCGCCGCGAACGCGAGGCCGATCGGGATGATCAGCCACGGCTTGGAGGCGTACGTCCAGTTCAGGAAGTAGTCCAGCGCGCCGGCGGAGAAGGTGAAGCCGTGGTGCACGCCGAGGGCCGAGGTGATGACCATCGAGGCGGCGGTGAGCACCGCGTGGATCACGTACAGCAGCGGCGCCAGGAACATGAACGCGAACTCGATGGGCTCGGTGATGCCCGTGACGAACGAGGTCAGGGCGAGCGAGAACATCATGCCGCCGACGACCTTGCGGCGCTCGGGGCGGGCGCAGTGGGTGATCGCCAGGGCGACGGCCGGGAGCGCGAACATCATGATCGGGAAGAAGCCGGACATGAACTGGCCGGCGGTCGGGTCGCCGTGGAAGAAGCGCGGCAGGTCGCCGTGCCAGACGGCACCGGTGGAGTCGGTGAAGGAACCGATCTCCTGCCAGGCGACGGTGTTCACGAACTGGTGCATGCCGACCGGGAGCAGACCACGGTTGATGGCGCCGAAGATGCCGGAGCCGAGCGCGCCGAGACCGGTCATCCAGTTGCCGAAGTCGGTGATCACGCCACCGATGGGCTCCCAGAGGAGGCCGAAGACGACACCCATGATGGTGCCGACGAAGGCCATGATGATCGGGACGAGACGGCGGCCGTTGAAGAAGCCGAGCCAGTCGACGAGCTTGGTGCGGTGGTACCGCTGCCATATGACCGCGGCGAGCAGGCCCATGATGATGCCGCCGAAGACCTTGGGGTCGTTGTACGTCGCGGCGACGTCGACACCCTTGTTCGCGGTCGTGTTGACGACGGCCTCGGAGGTCGGGAACGCGGTGAGCACGTTCTTGTAGACCAGGAAGCCGACCAGCGCGGCGAGCGCGGTCGAGCCGTCGGCCTTCTTCGCGAAGCCGATCGCGATGCCGACGCAGAACAGCAGCGGCATGTTGGCGAAGACCGCGTCGCCCGCCGTGGCGAAGACGGCGGCGACCTTGTCCCAGCCGAGACCTTCCGCGCCGAAGACGTCGGGCTGGCCGAGACGGAGCAAGATACCCGCGGCCGGCAGAACGGCGATCGGCAGCTGCAGGCTGCGACCGACCTTCTGCAGGCCCTGGAACAGGCCGGATCCGCGCTTCTTCGCGGGAGCGGCGGCCTGGGCGGTGGCCGTACTCATCAACTTCCTCCAGTAAGGCAAGGCGCCGCCAGGGCTGTGAACACGGGGGGAGGCGACGTCTCGTGGAACGCGGTGGTCTGGACCGCGTGGTCTACACCAGTGAATGGTGTAGACCAGTTTTAGCACGTGAGACTTAGATAAGGAACCTGCAAATTCTGTGCGCTCAGCCATAGCCCGGAAACCACGACAAAAGGCCCCCGGACCGTCAGGTCCAGGGGCCTTCCGCAGGCCTTACGAGGGGGGCGAAAGCCCCGGATCGGTCACCCTCCGAAGGGTGCTCGCGCGGTCACTTCACGTTCTCCCGCTCCATCTCGTCCCCCACCTCGTCCGGCTCGCGGCCGGGCGTCGGGAGGTCGAACCTGGTGATCGCGAACCGGAAGATCGCGTAGTACACGGCCGCGAAGACGAGACCGATCGGAATGATCAGCCACGGCTTCGTCGCGAGGTTCCAGTTGATCACGTAGTCGATCAGACCGGCCGAGAAGCTGAAGCCGTCCTTCACACCGAACGCCCACGTCACGGCCATCGACACACCCGTGAGCACGGCGTGGATCGCGTACAGCACCGGGGCGATGAAGAGGAACGAGTACTCGATCGGCTCGGTGATACCGGTGACGAACGAGGTCAGCGCGACCGACAGCATCATGCCGCCGACCTCCTTGCGCCGGTGCGGCTTGGCGCAGTGGGTGATCGCCAGCGCGGCGGCCGGGAGCGCGAACATCATGATCGGGAAGAAGCCCGTCAGGAACTGGCCGGCGTTCGGGTCGCCCGCCAGGAACATCGGGATGTCGCCGTGGACCACCGTCCCGTCCGGCTTCTCGTACGTCCCGAACTGGAACCAGATGGGCACGTTCAGGAACTGGTGCAGGCCGATGACGAGCAGCGCCCGGTTCGCCAGGCCGAAGATGCCCGAACCCCACGAGCCGAGCCCGACCAGCCAGTCGCTGAAGCTCTCCAGGGCGTCACCGATCGGCGGCCAGATCCACAGGCAGAGCGCCGCGAACGCGATCGCCACGAACGTCATGATGATCGGGACGAGCCGGCGGCCGTTGAAGAAGCCCAGCCAGTCCACCAGCTTCGTCCGGTGGTACCGCTGCCAGAGGTACGCGGTGAGCAGGCCCATGACGATGCCGCCGAAGACACCGGGGTTCTGGTACGTGTAGCCGGCGAAGGAGTCGTCCGCGCCGAGGCAGCCGCCGCCGATGTCCTGCGTACCCGTGGGGCAGTCCTTCGGGAACTGGCGCAGCACCGTGTAGTAGACGAGGAAGCCGACGACGGCCGCGAGCGCGGTCGAGCCGTCCGCCTTCTTCGCCATGCCGATCGAGACGCCGATGCAGAACAGCAGCGGCAGGCCGAGACTGCCGTCGAGAAGAGCACCGCCCGCGCCCGCCATCACCTTGGCGACGTTGTCCCAGCCGAGGCCCTCGGCGCCGAACACGTCCGGCTGGCCGAGCCGGTTGATGATGCCCGCCGCCGGCAGCACGGCGATGGGGAGCTGGAGGCTGCGCCCCATCTTCTGCAGGCCCTGGAAGAGTCCGCCCCACACGGACTTCTTCGGCGCTGCCGCGGCGCTGTCGGTACTCATCGGCGACCTCCCTGCCCGGAACAAGCCGGGTCCGCATCTCGTTGCACACTGGTGTAGACCACTTGCGGTAGGCTCCCGGGAGCCCGCTGAGGACAGGCCGCCGGTGATCGTCATCATTCGGCAGAACGGCGGCACACGCTCGCGAAGTTGGGCCAACCGTGGGTTACCGTGACAAAGCGGACCATCGGTGCGCCGAGATTCGCGCTCGCGCGAACAGAACGGACAGGGAGAAACACATGGCCACCAAGGCTGAGAAGATCGTCGCCGGGCTCGGCGGCATCGACAACATCGAAGAGGTCGAAGGCTGCATCACCCGCCTGCGCACCGAGGTCGTGGACCCGTCCAAGGTCGACGAGGCCGCCCTCAAGGCCGCCGGCGCCCACGGCGTCGTCAAGATGGGCACCGCGATCCAGGTCGTCATCGGCACCGACGCCGACCCGATCGCCGCCGACATCGAAGACATGATGTAAGCAGCCGCATCAGCTGAAGGGCCCGTTCCGGCAGGGGAACGGGCCCTTCGTCACACCCGGAACGACCCCTCACCAGGAACCGGTCGCCAGGCCCCCGCCCACCACCGCTACGGCTAGGCTCGTCCCATGTCTCGCATCGACGGCCGTACCCCCGAACAGCTCCGCCCCGTCACCATCGAACGCGGTTGGAGCAAGCACGCCGAGGGCTCCGTCCTCATCTCCTTCGGCGACACCAAGGTCTTCTGCACCGCCTCCGTCACCGAAGGCGTCCCGCGCTGGCGCAAGGGCAGCGGCGAAGGCTGGGTCACCGGCGAGTACTCCATGCTGCCCCGGGCCACCAACACCCGCGGCGACCGCGAGTCCGTCCGCGGCAAGATCGGCGGCCGTACGCACGAGATCTCCCGCCTCATCGGCCGCTCGCTGCGCGCCGTCATCGACTACAAGGCCCTCGGCGAGAACACCGTCGTCCTCGACTGCGACGTCCTCCAGGCCGACGGCGGCACCCGCACCGCCGCCATCACCGGCGCCTACGTCGCCCTCGCGGACGCCGTCGCCTGGGCCCAGGGCAAGAAGCTCGTCAAGGCCGGCCGCAAGCCCCTCGTCGGCACCGTCGCCGCCGTCTCCGTCGGCATCGTCGACGGCGTCCCCCTCCTCGACCTCTGCTACGAGGAGGACGTCCGCGCCGACACCGACATGAACGTCGTCTGCACCGGCGACGGCCGCTTCGTCGAGGTCCAGGGCACCGCCGAGGCCGAGCCCTTCGACCGCAAGGAGCTCAACGCCCTCCTCGACCTGGCCTCCGGCGGCTGCGCCGAGCTCGCGGAGATCCAGCGCAAGGCCCTCGAAGGAACCCTCTGACACCTGGCTGCGTCATGACGGGCGGACGGACGGATAAGCTCCGTGCGCCCGCCCGTCCGTCGTTCGTCCGCATGTACGTATCTGGGGGAGGACCCGCCTTGAAGCGCCGTCTCGCACTCGCCGTGGCCACGGCCGCCGCACTCACCACCGTCCTGAGCGGCTGCGGAGCCCTCGACACCGCCATGGACTGCGTCAAGACCGCCGACGCGATAGCCACGTCCGTGAGCAAGCTCGAACAGGCCGTCTCCAACGCCTCCAACGACCCGACGCAGATCGAGGAGTCCCTCAACTCGATCTCCACCGAGCTCGGCAACCTCAAGGACACCACGGACAACGCCGACCTCGCCAAGGCGGTCGACGACCTCACCAAGGGCGTCGAGTCCGTCCGTACGGCGGTCAAGAACGGCGACACCACCCCGGACATCCAGCCGATCACCGACGGGGCGAGCGAGGTCGCCAAGGTCTGCACCCCGGGATAATCGGGGGCATGACCCGACAGCGCCTGATCCTCGCCACCCGCAACGCGGGCAAGATCACCGAACTCCATGCGATCCTCGCCGACGCAGGTCTCGACCTGGAACTCGTCGGCGCGGACGCGTACCCGGAGATCCCCGACGTCAAGGAAACCGGCGTCACCTTCGCCGAGAACGCCCTCCTCAAGGCGCACGCCCTCGCCCAGGCCACCGGCCTCCCGGCCGTCGCCGACGACTCCGGCCTCTGCGTCGACGTCCTGAACGGCGCCCCCGGCATCTTCTCGGCCCGCTGGGCCGGCGCCCACGGCGACGACCGGGCCAATCTGGACCTGCTCCTGGCCCAGCTCGGCGACATCGCCGACGAGCACCGCGCCGCCCACTTCGCCTGCGCGGCGGCCCTGGCCCTCCCGGACGGCACGGAACGCGTCGTCGAAGGCCGCATGAGCGGCACCCTCCGCCACGCCCCCACGGGCACGAACGGCTTCGGCTACGACCCGATCCTCCAGCCGGAGGGCCACGAGGTCACCTGCGCGGAGCTGACCCCGGCGGAGAAGAACGCCATCAGCCACCGCGGCAAGGCGTTCCGCGCACTGGTGCCGGTGGTGCAGGAGCTGCTGGGCTGAGGGGCTGCATGCGAACGGCCCAGCGGCGCTCTGTCCGCTGGGCCGTCGTACGGTACGCCCGGTCGGATTCGAACCGACAGACACGACCACCTAAAGATCGCCGCTCAGCCCTTGGCGTACGGGCGCGTACACGATCCCTTACTTTACCTGCCGTCCTCCCCGACACCAGGTGTCAGTCGTCGCATGGCAGTTGGGGCAGAGGAACCGCAGGTTCTCGATGCGGTTGTTTCGCCAGTTGCCGTCGATGTGGTCGACCTCCAGCGGGAGTGGTCGGCCGCGCCACTGGGCGTCCGTACCGCATGCTGCGCACTGGATCCGTACTCCCGATTCCTTCATCGCCCATGTGAGGCGGTCGCTCGGGATACGCCGGGTCTGTGGGCCGGTCTGCTCGACGAGCAGGGTCTCGGGTGTCCGGGGGCGCCGGGACCTTCCCCGCTGGGACGGTGCGCGGAAGTGCGAGGTGTCGATGTCGTACGCCTTGATCCGGCGGCTGATGTGCGTGTGCTGACCTCCTACGACGTCCACCCCGAGCCACCGCAGTACGTCGCACATGTTCGTCGAGGCGGCTACGGCCTGCGTCAGGACCTCACGCGTCCAACGTGTCCCCTCCCGCTCGAAGTGCGAGATGTCCACGCCCAGCTTCTGCATCCGCTCCCGCACGTACCTTCGCGTCGAGCTCTTCGGGTCCACCCCCAGCCGCTCCAGCGCCTCCGTCAGCGTCCGCGCTCCTCGCGCCGCCGCTTTGAGCCGCTCCTCCGTAAACGCGCTCGTCCTCGTCGGACCCCCTCCGATCCGGCCACCCGTTCGTGGCCTCGTACGGAGTAACGAGCCGAATATCGGACGGTCACCACCGGAAAACGGAACGGCCCGCACCGTCCTCTCGGGGGTGCGGGCCGTTCCGGGGGAGGAGGCGTCAGGCCTCGACGCCCAGGTCTCGGATGATCTTGGCCACGTGGCCCGTCGCCTTCACGTTGTAGAAGGCGTGCTCGACCTTGCCGTTCTCGTCGACCACGACCGTGGAGCGGATCACGCCCGTCACGACCTTGCCGTAGAGCTTCTTCTCGCCGAAGGCGCCGTACGCCTCCAGGGTCGACTTCTCCGGGTCGCCGACCAGCGTGACCTTGAGGTTCTCCTTCTCGCGGAACTTCGCCAGCTTCTCCGGCTTGTCGGGCGAGACGCCGATGACGTCGTAGCCCGCGCCCGCCAGCAGGTCCAGGTTGTCGGTGAAGTCGCAGGCCTGCTTCGTGCAGCCGGGGGTGAGGGCCGCCGGGTAGAAGTAGACGATGACCTTGCGGCCCTTGTGGTCCGCGAGGGAGACCTCGTTGCCGTCCGCGTCGGGCAGGGTGAAGGCGGGGGCGGTGTCGCCGGGCTGCAGTCGCTCGCTCATGGCTCGCTCTTCCTCGGGAGTGTTCGCGTACGCGTCCAGAGCCTAATGGCGGACGCCCAATGGGGGGCGGACGCGGCTCACGGGGGGTGGAGCTGACACACTGTCCGTCAACGACCGGATACACGACTACGGAGGCAGCGCGGTGTCGGACGCCAGGACCCCTGCGCAGATCGAGGCGGACATCGTCCGCCGGCGCGAGCAGCTCGCCGTCACTCTCGACGAGATCGGCATTCGGGTGCACCCCAAGACGATCATCGGGGACGCCAAGGCCAAGGTCGCCTCGACGGTCGACGAGACCGTCGGCCGGGCCTTCGTCGCGGTCAACCGGGTCGTCTCCGACGTGAAGGCCCGCTTCACCCACGAGGACGGCGCGCCCCGCCTGGAGCGGGTCGTGCCGGTGGCGGTCGTCGCCGTCGCGGTACTCGGGCTGATCGTTTCCTCGTCCCGTAAGCACAAGGGATGACCCCTCCCTGCCACGGGCGACACGCCCGGGCAGGTAGGTTCGGACCGTGAGCGAGAACACGCACGACAAGCTGCCCATCCGGATGCTCCACGACCGGGTCCTGGTCCGCACCGACTCCCCCGAGGGCGAGCGGCGCTCCGGCGGCGGCATCCTGATCCCGGCGACCGCCGCCGTCGGCCGTCGCCTGTCCTGGGCCGAGGTGGTCGCGGTCGGCCAGAACGTCCGTACCGTCGAGATCGGCGACCGGGTGCTGTACGACCCCGAGGACCGCGCCGAGGTCGAGGTGCGGGGTGTCGCGTACGTACTGATGCGGGAGCGGGACCTGCACGCGGTGGCCGCCGACCGCTTCCAGGGCGCGACCGACTCGACCGGGCTGTATCTGTAGCCGAAGGCTTCCCCAGGGCCCTGGTGACCGTCGTCACCAGGGCCTTTGCCCGTTCTTTGCTAGCCTGGGTGACACCCGACGAGACGCGCCGTACCGGGACACACGACAAGACGACGCACCCCTGTTGTTCCGTCTTGCGGAGGTGTCGTCGTCATGGCCTGGGTTCTTCTCGTCGTCGCGGGTCTGCTCGAAGTCGGCTGGTCGATCGGTATGAAGTACACCGACGGCTTCACGCGGCTCTGGCCCAGCGTGTTCACCGGCGCCGGGATCGTCGCCTCCATGCTGCTGCTCTCGCACGCCGCCAAGACGCTGCCGATCGGCACCGCGTACGGCGTGTGGGTCGGCATCGGCGCGGCCGGTGCGGCGGTGCTCGGCATGGTCGTGCTCGGTGAGCCGGCGACCGCCGCCCGGATCTTCTTCGTCTGTCTGCTGCTGGTCGCCGTGGTGGGTCTGAAGGCGACCTCCGGTCACTGACCCCGTACGGGTGGGGGCAGGGGGCTGCGGGACAGCTCGGCCCCCGGCCCTGCCTCGCCCGTGAGGTACGGATCCCCGAGCCGGTCGTCCCGGCGCTCCTGACCGTCTCGGGGCTCCCGACCGTCCTGACCGTCCCGGGGCTCCCGACCGTCCTGACCCTCCTGGCGGTCCCGACGGTCCTGGTCCTCCTGGCCGGCCTGACCGACCTGGTTCTCCCGGCCGTCCTGGTTCTCCCGGCCGTCCTGGCCCTCCTGGCCCTCCTGGCCCTCCTGGCTCTCCGGGCCGTCCGGCATCGGCGGCACCGCCGGCATCTCCTCCACCCCCGGCATCAGCCGGAGGTCGAAGTCGCGCGGGGGTGTCCCCGCCAGCGCGTCCCGGGTGAACTGGGCCCAGATCTCGGCCGGCTCCCCGCCGCCGTTGATCCGGGGTTGCCCGAGCGCCCCGTACAGCGGCTCCTGCCGCCCCGACTCGGGGTCCTGGCCCATCAGCGCGACGACCGTCGCGAGCTCCGGCGTGAAGCCCGCGAACCAGGCGGCCTTGTCGTCCTCCGCCGTGCCCGTCTTGCCCGCCGCCGGCCGTCCCGCGGCCTGTGCCGCCGTGCCCGTACCCGCTTCGACGACGCTCCGCAGGATCGAGGTGGTCGTGTCGGCGGCCTCCCGGCTGACCGCCTGCCGGGCCGGCCGGGACGGCAGGTCGACCGACCGGCCGCCCTTCGTGACGGCCTCGACGAGCGTGTGGGTGCCGTGCCGGCCGTGTGCGGCGAGCGTGGCGTAGGCCGAGGCCATGTCGAGGACGCTGGCCGTGGCCGGGCCGAGGGCGATCGAGGGGGAGGCGGTGAGGTCGGGGGTGGAGCCGGGCACGCCGAGGGCGACGGCGGTCCGCCGGACGTGCGCGGGGCCCACGTCCACGGCCATCTGGGCGTACACGGCGTTCACCGACAGGTCGGTGGCCTCCCCGACGGGGATCTCCCCGTAGCTGGCGTCGTCCTCGTTGGCCGGCTCGTACGGGACGCCGTTCCAGCCCTCCACCGGGCGCCGGTTGGTCCCGTCGTACAGGGTGTAGGGGGTGATCGGCAGGCCGTGCTGCGTCTGCGCCCCGCTCTGCACGGCGGCCGTGAAGACGAAGGGCTTGAAGGTGGAGCCGACCTGGTAGTCGCGGCGCGTGGCGTTGTTGACGTACTGCTGGGTGTAGTCGATGCCGCCGTACATCGCGAGGACCTTGCCGGTCGCCGGGTCCACGGCGGCCGCCCCGACCCGTACGTAGCGGTCGGCGGGGTCGCGGTCCGGGTCGAGCCGGGAGATGACCTGGTCCTCGACGGCCTGGGCGAGCGTCTCCTGCTTGGTGCGGTCCAGGGTGGTGGTGATCCGGAACCCGCCGCCCGCGAGGGTCTTCTCGTCGAGGACGCCGTGGCCGGTCAGGTACTCCTCGACGGCCTGGACGAGATAGCCGCGCTGCCCGGAGAGGCCGGTGGCCGGGCGGGCGGTCTGGGGGATCGGGAAGCGGGCGGCGGCGCGTTCGGCGCGGGCGAGCCAGCCCTCTCCGACCATGCCGTCGAGGACGTAGTTCCAGCGGGCGACGGCCTTGCCCCGGTTCTCGGGGTGGGTGGTGACGTCGTAGGCGCTGGGGGCCTTGAGGAGGGAGGCGAGGTACGCGCCCTCGGCGGTGTCGAGCCGCTCGACGTCCTTGCCGTAGTAGGCGCGGGCGGCGGCCTGGATCCCGTACGCGTTCCGGCCGAAGTAGCTGGTGTTCAGGTAGCCCTGGAGGATCTCCTCCTCGGTCTTCTCACGGCCCAGCTTGATCGCGATGAAGAACTCCTTGGCCTTGCGGCTGAGGGTCTGCTCCTGGCCGAGGTAGTAGTTCTTGACGTACTGCTGGGTGATCGTGGAGCCGGACTGGCGGCCCTTGCCGGTGACGGTGTTCCAGGCGGCGCGGACCATCGCCTTGGGGTCGACGGCGCGCGAGGTGTGGAAGTCGCGGTCCTCCGCGGCGAGGACGGCCCGGCGGACGCCCAGGGGGACCTGGTCGAGCCGGACGTTCTCCCGGTTGACCTCGCCGTCCCGGGCGATGGGGCTGCCGTCGCGGTAGAGGTAGACGTTGGACTGGGCGAGGGCGGCGGCGTTGGCCGGCGGGATCTCCACGAGGAGGTATCCCGCGACGAAGGCCCCGCCGAGGAGCAGCGCGCCGAGGAGCCCGAGGCCGAACAGCGTCCGCAGGACGCGGCGGAGGCGCCGGGCGCGCGGGGGACGCTTCCGCGCGGGTGGTGGCGGAGCGGAGAGGGTGGGGTCCCTCGGCTCCCAGCCCGGGAGGGATGGCCGAGGGGTGTCGCTCGTACCGGAGGAAGGGGGCATGGCACCTCATATTGCCTGGAAAGCGACGAAACTCCGGAATACGACCCGAAACCGACACGAATCGACAGGGCTGGATCACATGCGGTGACGAAAAAATCGCTCGCCGTGTGCGGCGGGCGTCGCTAAGGTCGTGCGCTTCGGCATTTTTCGGCGCTTACCGGCGCGCCGGCCGCGGAGAGGAAGGACACGCATGCTGCGGCTGTACGCGACGGTGGCCGCGGGTGGCTTCCGGCGCCATGCCACCTACCGGGTGGCGACGGCGGCGGGGGTGTTCACCAACACCGTCTTCGGCTTCATCCTGTCGTACACGTACATCGCCCTCTGGGACGAGCGGCCGCAGCTCGGCGGCTACTCCATGGACGACGCCCTCGCCTACGTGTGGATCGGCCAGGCGCTGATCACCGTCTGCGGGCTGATGGGCGGCGGCTTCGAGGACGAGCTGATCGAGCGGATCAGGACCGGGGACATCGCGGTCGACCTCTACCGCCCCGCCGACCTCCAGGCCTGGTGGTTCTCGGCCAACCTCGGCCGTTCGGCCTACCAGTTGCTCGGCCGCGGGGTCGTCCCGATGGCGATCGGCGCGCTCTGGTTCGGCTTCACCCTGCCGTCGGGCCCCGGGGCGTGGCTCGCGTTCCTGGTGGCGGTGGTGCTCGGCTCGACGGTCAGTTTCGCGATCTGGTACCTCGTGGCGATGAGCGCGTTCTGGCTGCTCGACGGGCAGGGCGTCGTACAGGTGGCCTGGCTGGGCGGCCTGTTCTTCTCGGGGATGCTGCTCCCGCTGACCGTCTTCCCGGGCGCGCTGGGCGAGCTGGCGCGGGTCCTGCCGTGGGCTTCGCTGCTCCAGGTGCCGGCCGACGTCTACCTGGGGAAGTACCAGGGCGGACGCGAGCTCGCGGGGGCGTACGCCTTCCAGGCCTGCTGGGCGCTGGTGCTGTTCGGGGCGGGACGGGCCGTGCAGGCGGCGGCGACGCGGAAGGTGGTGGTGCAGGGTGGCTGAGACGCTCCGTACGACCGGGGAGCCCCGGCGTACGCACCGGCTCCGTACGGGCGGGGACTCCTGGCGTACGTACCGGATGGTCGCGGGGATGTGGATCCGGTCGACGATGACGTACCGCGCATCCTTCGCGCTGACCCTGGTCACCAGCTTCTGCGTCACCTTCTTCGACTTCGTCGTCATCCTGCTGATGTTCGGTCAGGTGCGGGGTCTGGGCGGCTTCTCCTTCGCGGAGGTCGCGCTGCTGTACGGGACGACGGGCACGTCGTTCGGGCTCGCGGACCTGACGATGGGCTCGCTCCAGCGGATGGGGAGGCGGGTCAGGGAAGGCTCGCTCGACACGTTCCTGATGCGCCCCGCGCCGCTCCTCGCGCAGGTCGCGGCGGACAAGTTCGCGCTGCGCCGGTTCGGGCGGGTGGCGCAGGGCGTGTTCGTCCTGGTGTGGGCGCTGGTCCTGCTGGACGTGGCGTGGACACCGCTGAAGGTGCTGCTCCTGCCGGTGGCGCTGGTCAGCGGGGCGGTGATCTTCGCGGCGGTGATGGTGCTGGGGGCGTCCGCCCAGTTCTGGATGCAGGACGCGGCCGAGGTCACGAACTCGTTCACGTACGGCGGGAACACGCTGCTCCAGTACCCGCCGACGATCTTCGCGCAGGAGCTGGTGCGGGGGGTCGTGTACGTCGTGCCGCTGGCGTTCGTGAACTGGCTGCCCGCGCTGTACCTCCTCGACCGGCCGGCCCCGGCGGGCGTGCCGGGCTGGGCGGCGTTCGCCTCGCCGCTCGTGGCCGCGGCCTGCTGCGCGGTGGCGGGGATCGCGTGGCGGGCCGGAATCCGTTCGTACCGATCGACAGGAAGCTGAGGCCGTGCCCTTCATCGCACTCGAATCACTGGAGAAGACCTTCACGATCCGCCGCAAGGAGGGCCTGCTGAAGCGGTCGAAACGCGAGGTCAGGGCGGTCGACGGCATCAGCTTCGGCATCGAGCGCGGGGAGATGGTCGGCTACATCGGCCCGAACGGCGCCGGGAAGTCGACCACGATCAAGATGCTGACCGGCATCCTCACCCCCAGCGGCGGCCGGCTGCGGGTCGCGGGCATCGACCCGGCGCGGGAGCGCACCCGGCTGGCCCGGCGGATCGGCGTGGTCTTCGGCCAGCGCACCACGCTCTGGTGGGACCTGCCGCTGAAGGACTCGTACCGCCTGGTGCACCGCATGTACCGGATCCCCGACGCCCGCTTCCGCGAGAACCTCGACCGGTGCGTCGAGCTCCTCGACCTCGGGGAACTGCTCGACGTCCCGGTCCGCCAGCTCTCCCTCGGCCAGCGGATGCGCGGCGACATCGCGGCGGCGCTGCTCCACGACCCGGAGGTGCTGTACCTGGACGAGCCGACGATCGGCCTGGACGTCGTGTCGAAGGCGAGGGTGCGGGAGTTCCTGCGGGACCTGAACGCCTCCCGGGGCACCACGGTCCTGCTGACCACCCACGACCTGACGGACATCGAGCAGCTGTGCTCGCGGGTGATGGTGATCGACCACGGCAAGCTGATGTACGACGGCAAGCTCGCCGGACTGCACGCGGTGGGCGAGAGCGAACGGCTCCTGGTGGTGGACCTGGAGCGGGAGCTGCCGCCGATCGAGGACGTGCCCGGCGCCCGCTTCGTACGGTCGGAGGGCCCCCGCCAGTACCTGGCGTTCCCGGCCTCCGCCTCGGCGGCTCCGCTGGTCGCGGCCGTGGCCGCCGCGTATCCCCTCGTCGACCTCTCGGTGCGGGAGCCGGACATCGAGGCGGTGATCGCGAAGATGTACGGGGGAACTCGGGACGAGCGCCGGGAGTCCCTGATGTAAGGGACGTAGGAGGTCGAGTCCATTGGTGAGTTTCTCGTACACGGCGGCTGACGAGGAGAAGAGCAGAGGCGTCCGGCGCATGAAGGCGCTGGCGACGTCGCTGCTCGTCGGGGTGGCCGTGATCTACGCCCTTGCGACCTGGGCGGAGAACGCGGGCTGGGGTGCCTGGACGGGTTACGTCGCCGCCGCGGCGGAGGCGGGCATGGTCGGCGCGCTCGCGGACTGGTTCGCGGTGACGGCACTCTTCAAGCACCCCCTGGGCCTGCCGATCCCGCACACGGCGATCATCCCGACGAAGAAGGACCAGCTGGGTGCCTCGCTGGGCTCGTTCGTCGGCGAGAACTTCCTCTCGGCGGACGTCGTACGGGGCCGGCTGGCGGCCTTCGGCATCGGGCGCCGCCTCGGGTCGTGGCTCGCCGACCCGGCCCACGCGGACCGGGTCACGGCGGAGGCGTCGACGGCGCTGCGCGGCGCGCTGACGGTCCTGCGGGACTCCGACGTGCAGGCGGTCGTGGGCGAGGCGATCACCCGCCGGGCGGAGTCGGCGGAGATCGCGCCGGGCCTGGGCAAGACCCTGGAGAAGATCGTCTCGGACGGGGCGCACCGCCGGGCGGTGGACCTGGTCTGCACCCGCGCGCACGACTGGCTGATCACCCACGGCGAGTCCGTCATGGACGCGGTGCAGGGCGGCGCGCCGGGCTGGACGCCGCGGTTCGTGGACAAGCGCATCGGTGAGCGTGTCTACAAGGAGCTCCTCCGCTTCGTGACGGAGATGCGGGACATGCCGTCGCACCCGGCGCGCGGCGCGATCGACCGCTTCCTGACGGACTTCGCGACCGACCTCCAGGGCGACACGGACACGAGGGCCCGCGTCGAGCGCCTGAAGTCGGACCTGCTGGCCCGCCCGGAGATCCAGGACATCATCGCCTCGGCCTGGTCCTCGATCCGCAACCTCATCATCGCGGCGGCCGAGGACGACCGCAGCCAGCTCCGCCTGCGCGCCCGCGCCTCACTGATGTCCCTGGGCAACCGCCTGGCGACGGACACCCGCCTCCAGGAGAAGGTCGAGGGCTGGGCGGAGGACGCGGCGGCCTACGTGGTCACGACGTACCGCCACGAGATCACGTCCCTGATCACGGACACGGTCGCCGGCTGGGACGCCACCCAGACCTCGAAGAAGATCGAGGCCAACATCGGCCGCGACCTCCAGTTCATCCGCATCAACGGCACGGTGGTGGGCGCCCTGGCGGGCCTCCTGATCTACACGTTCAGCCACGCGCTGGGCGGCTGAACGGAGGGTCGGGGCACGCGTGCAGGGGGTCGCCGGGCCCGGGGCTCGCGTGCCGGGGGCCTCTACTTCCCGCGGGTGACGGCCCAGGAGGCGGCGGCCACACCCCCGGCCACCGAGAACACCGCGGGCCAGGCCCCGATCTTCTTCGCCAGCGGGTGGGACCCGGCGAACGCGGCCACATACGCCCCGGTGAGCCCAGCCGCGGCCTTCCCACCCGCCACCTGCTGCCACTCCCGAGCAGCCACCCCACCGGCCACAGCAAGCACGACACCCCCAAGAGGCCGCTTCTTGGTCCACCGCGCGACGGCATAACCGCCCACGAGTCCGACGGCGGCTATGGCGGGGGAGGGGATGTGGGGCATGGCGGGGCCTTTCGGATCGACGGTGGTCGTCCTTCGAGCCTACGAGAGCGTGGGTACGCGCTCCCCGCCGGGCGATGACTTCGGCTCGCTACGGGTGGGCGTGGCGCATTCGGCGCACAGGGTCTCGTCGGCGAGCGGCCGGACCAGCATGGGTTGGGTGTGGTGGCCGGTGCACTCGCGTGTGCCTTCGAGGCGGACGGACAGCCGGGGCCGGGTGGGCGTGGGCGGGGTCGGCAGGGTGCGGGGTGGGACGTCGCTGAGGAGGTAGCGGACGAGTCCGCCGGGTCGGTGTACGGGTGTCCCGGTGCCGGGCAGGCCGCTGAGGATGTGCTCGTGGACGTCCGCGGACGAGTGGCCGGAGTCGAGCCAGCGGGCGGCGAGGCGGACGAGTTCGTCGCGCATGCCGGGCGGGATGTGGCGGAGGGCGGGGGAGAGGAGGGGCAGGACACCGATGAGGGCGCGGGCCTCTTCGAGGCGTGGGCTGGTGGGCGTTCCGTCGGCAGGGACGGGAGCGGGCACCGGCTCGTGGACGGCCTCGGCCGGTTCGACAGGCTCGGCATGCTCGGCCGGAAGGTTGGAGGTGTCTTCCCTCAGGTGTTTCTCTGGATGACCGTCGGTCGACGGGGTGGTCGGCCGACCGGCGGCCGGCTTCCGGGGACTCGGTACGACCTGCGGGCTCACGCGGTCGCTGCAGCCGGCGACGGGTGTCCGGGCGAGGAGCTTGGCGGCCTCGCCCGACATCAACGGGGTGCTGGAGACGAGCTGTTGGGTGATCCAGTGCCCTCCGGGTCCCTGAACTCGCCGTTCGTGGACGAATCCCTCGTCCTTGAGCTGCCGCTTGGCGCGGGTGAAGCCGCATCCCCCGATCCGGGCACGTTCGGCGGTCGCGGAAAGCGACTCGCGCGCGTCCTGGGGGAGGGAGAGCTGCCAGGTCAGGAGTCGAACCGCGTCGGAACTGAGCCGAGGATGCCGAATGATCTCGTGCGAGAACTGACTGAAGGCACGCGAAGGCGCGTTAAAGTGCCGGTAGATCACGGTGGAGTCCTGTTCCACGAGTGGTTCAGGCCCTCGCGATGGTTGGCGCCATCACGAGGGCCGTTTTGCGTGAACGTATCGCACGGATTGCACCCGAGCGGGCGCGTCAGGTGAAGAACGCTCGTGTGGGTGAAAGGCAGGCTCGGCGGGGCTGGCCAGCGGTTCTTCCTCGGGTGGTCCCACCAGAAGCCCACGAAGCAGGACCACTGGGAGCGGCTGATCATCCGGAGCGCGCACCGTGTTGCTCGCTACCTCGCCGCTCGGCATGAAGCCGCTTCTTTGCCTCAGCGCTCGGAGGCGTCTCTCCAATAGTCCGCGAGCATCTCGCCCGGCCAGTTCGGCTGAGTGACGGGCCCACGGGGGAGCATCTCTTGGAACACCGCGACAAGATCGACGACCTGAGTGCCGTGGTCGGCGTCGAGATCGGTGACGTGCAGGTCGCGTCCCTCGACTTTGAGCAGCTTCGGGAACGACATGGCGAGCCGTGCCGGGCGGCGATGGTTGTGGTGGACGAATGTGCCGGTCGCCGGCCATGCGGGGTTGTCGCGGGGGCTACGTGCGTGAAGCGCTACATCGTCCGGGGAGCCGAGGTTGAAGAACCATGTGACCTGGAGGTGGGAGAATTCCTCGATGCCTTGAAGGGTCTCCACGGGGAACTCCGGCCGCAGGCGGATGATCGATTCCACCCCGCCCTTGAAGTCGTCGAGCCGTCCGGTGTGGCCTCCGACGACGTCGGCGATGACCGGCACCTCGATGAACTGCGCAGGCACAGCAGGCCCCTCTTCCTTCGGCAACGCCACTTGTGGGGTACGGGACTTCGGCGCCGTCAGGTTACTCGTAGGAGTGCGGCCCGGGCTCGTTCGTCGACGGCGGCGGCGGAGGGAATCCCGCGGTTGCGAAACGGGGACAGGACCGTCCGCATGGTGACGGCCGCTTCCCGAGCTCTGCCGGACTGAACCCCGTCCATGGCGTCCAGGGCCTGGGACCAGGTCCGGCAGGCCGCGTCGATGTCGCCCTGCTTCGCCTCGACCGCGCCCATATATCCGAGCGTGACGGCGTGCGTTCGACTGAAGGAGTCCGCCCTACGGAGTCGGACACTGGTACGGAAATGGCGCAGCGCACCGTTGAGATCGCCCAGCGCCCACAGAGTGCGGGCTGTCTCATGCGCGAGGGACGCCTCCTGGAAGAACCAGACCCGATGCGGCTCGTCGTCGCCCGCTGTTGCGCCCGCGAGGTCGGTCTCGGCCTGGTGGATCGCCGCGACGGCCTTGTCCCTCTGGCCGTCCACGGCCAACGCTCGCGCACGTACGACACCGATCAGGGCTCGTTCACGAGGGGTGGCATGGGCGTACCTCTTACGCTCGACGGAAGCGGTGGCCAGCTCCAAGGCCGCCCTAGCGTGGCCCAGGTCTATGGCCTGATGGGCCATCGCCCGCAAGATGTGCCCCGCGAGGGGAGCGTCGTCGGCCTCGGCGGCGAGCTTGAGCGCGAGGGTGAAGTAGCTTCTCGCCGCCTCGTGTTGGGAGGCATCGAAACTCATCCAACCGGCCACGTACACGGTCTCGGCTGCCGCCGAGTACAGAGACCGACGGGATTTCTCGCTGCTGAAGACTCCACTGACATACCTGGCGACGTCGTCGACGATGTACTGGTAGAGGGCTGTCCGACCGTCGACACCACCGTGCCGCTGATCGCGGCGGGTGAAGAACTCGGTCATCTCGCGAACGGCCCGTACCTCGGTCTCGCCGACTCTGCCGTGTGGGCCGACCCCGCGGGACCGCGCCCGCTGGGGGGCTTCGTCCCACCACGGATCCTTGGGCAGGACCAATCCACCGACTGAGTAGGCGGCGCCGGTGAAGAGCCGACGGCGTTCGCGGTCCATGCTGTTCCTCCCCAGGTCGACCAGAGTCGTCAGCGTGTCGGTGTCCCACTCGGACCGGATGACCGTATCCGAGACCTCCCCCGCGAGACCGAGCTCCGCGAGCGTGAGGGGACGCCCCAACCGCCGCGACAGAGTTTCACGCAGGATGTCGGCTGCCCTGCCCCGGGGTCGGGTACCAGCGACCCACATGGCGATGTGTGAGCGCTTGACGGTGAGGAGTTCGTCGACGCCGGCCTCTGCCGCGACACGCACGACTGCGGCAGCCACGACGGGCTGTGACCAGCCTGTTTCCGCGATCACCGCAGCCAGTTCATCGTTCCTGCGCGTCATGCTGCGCCCCTGTTCACAAGAGAACAATCTTTGACGGGTTTGACGGCATCGGGGCCCGAACGGGGATGCCCACACACCGCGAATCACGGTTCGCTGAGAGAACACGAAACCACCAACCGACAACGACGGGAGGGCAACTGGTGACTTTCAGCCACGTGGGTGACGACGACGGGAGAACGGCTTCACCCTCGCCAGCGGTGACACCGATCAGCGGTCCTCCGCGTCGCCAGCCTGCCCGAGGACGCCGCGGCGACGAAGGCGCGTGTGTACGCGAGAGGCTCACGCCTCCGCCCCTCGGGGGCCTCGCGGCTGCTGCTGTCACGTCTCGTCCCACAGGTCACCCCGCCTACTCGCAGACCCTCCCGCGTGAGGCGCGGAGCGCAGGAGTCGCTCGTCGGCTGGTTCGAACGGCGCTGACCCTCTGGGGCCTGGATTCGTTGACGGAGGACGCCACGCTCGTGATCACTGAGTTGGTCTCCAACGCGGTCGACCACAGTCGACTCCCGTCGATCCGAGTGATCGTCTCCCGCCCCTCTGCGAATGCGGTCCGCGTAGGCGTGGTCGACCGCTCCAGGACCGTTCCGATCCTGAGGACGGGCTCCAGCAGTGACCAACTCCGCGGGCGCGGCCTGGTCCTGGTCGATGCGCTGACGGAGGAGTGGGGCACCGAGCTGTACCGGTGGGGCAAGCAGGTCTGGGCTGAGCTGAAGGAGGAGGAGCGTGAAGGACGGGAAGCCCTGGGTGGGTGATCAGGTGCGCGACGAGGTCACCAAGAGGAAGGCCATCGTGACCGACGTCCGAGGAGGGTCCGTCTACGTCCTACGCCACGTCTGGGGCGGAGGCGACACATGGGAGGCCGAGGACCCCGAGAAACTCGCTGTGACAGAGCCTGCTGGAAGCTGTGGACTCTAGGGGCAAGCTCAGGTCGGTCATGATCGCCAGGCTGAGGACGGCCGTGGCGTGTAGTGGATTCCCGCCCTTCCTTGGACTCTTGCGGAGTTTCACGGACATGCGTGCGCGTGCTGCACCATGCGCAGCACGCGGCCGAAGGAGTGGGGCTACCCGGCGGCAATCGTGGAGTACGTCCATACATCTGCGGGGATCTCGTGCTGCAGTTGCCAGGTGATGCCCATCGGCTTGCTGCCCCTGTGCGTCACGTACTCGGCCGGGCCGAGGAAGAGCCACGGTTGCGGGCCGCCGATGTCGGTCTTCTTGTAGCGGCGGACGAAGAGGAGGACATGAGATCCACTTGTCTTGTGGCTCTGGTAGCGCCGGCCCGTGGGTGAGGTATCCGAGATCCGGTTCTGGGACTCCCAGTGGAAGAGGAACTCGCTCAAGGCGTAGTCGTGATAGCGAGTTTGGGGTGAGAAGTCCTTCTCGTCCTTTTCGAGGGTGATGAACAGAGCGTCTGTTGTGATGTCCTCGCACCACTTCACACCCTCGCGGAAGTTTCCGGGGAGATCGCGGTTGACGAGGGCCTGGCCCAGGCCAGGGAGAATTTCCTCGCGGCTGTAGGAGGCGTGGACGGTCAACGGGAGGCCGGCGAGCGAGTCGCTCAGGCGGATCGGGACGTGGTCGAGCCGGTCCAGTGCGTACGCCAACACCTGACGGAGCTCGCTCCGAAAGTCTTGCTGGGGGCGGAGCGACTCCAGGCCCTCTTCGTAGCTCGCGAATCCGCTGAGCGGCCAGAGCGAGAAGTAGAGCATGCGCGCGAAGGCCTGATCGCGCTCGCTCAGATCGCTGTAGGCGGGAGCGCCGTCCTCGATGATCTTCGAGTATGCGGCGATCCGCTCGGGGTCGTCTGTGTGATGGAAGGCTGACACGCGCTTGAGGAGCGCTCCCTCGCCCTCTGGTGCGTTCTTCGGTAGCAGCCCGGATCGGCGAAGCAGCCCCGTCCAGGAGTTGCCATTGCCGCGGTAGATCTCCTTGAGTTCACGACCGCTCTCCTGCAGGTACGCCGCGAGCTGCGGTGTGCCGTACCGCCTAACCTCCTGCGCGAGCTGCGTGACGTTGATGCTGATCTGGCTGCGGATGTTGTCGATGATCAGATCCTTGGCCTTGGACTCAAGGATGATCTGGCAGCCAGACGGAAGCAGGGGGAAGTCATGCTCGATGTTCGCGAGCAGGCGGTTCCGCGTCAGGTTGGTGAGGGCACGGAACTGTTCCTCGAAGCGGAACTCCTTGCGGTGCTGGCCGATGAAGTCCAGCACCGTGAGGACTGCCTTGCTTTCCGTGCGGCGCAGTCCCCGGCCCAATTGCTGAAGGAAGACCGTGGCACTGGAGGTCGGGCGCAGCATGAGGAGTGTGTCGACGTCCGGGATGTCCAAGCCCTCGTTGAAGAGATCAACTGAGAAGATCACTTGGATGTCGCCAGCGCGAAGGGCAGCCAGGGCGGCCTTCCGTTCCTCCTGGGGGGTCTCACCCGAGAGCGCGACAGCCTTGAGGCCTGCACGTTGGAAGAACTCTGCCATGAAAGTGGCGTGGGCGACGGAGACGCAGAAGCCGAGGGCACGCATCGCTCCCGGGTTTGCCACCTTGTCCTGGACGGCCTGGACGACGAGTCGTGCCCTGGCGTCATTGCCGGTGAAGAGCTCGCTGAGGGCCGATGAGTCATAGGCTCCTCGCTTCCACGTGACCGCGCTCATGTCGGTGTTGTCGGTGATCCCGAAGTAATGGAAGGGGCTCAGCAGGTCGTTCTCCAGCGCTTCCCACAGCCGCATCTCCGCCGCGATACGGCCGTCGAAGAACTCGTCCTGGACGTTGCGGCCGTCCATGCGCTCTGGAGTGGCGGTGAGCCCCAGGAACTCCAGTGGACGGAAGTGGTCGATGATCTTGCGGTACGTCGAGGAGACGCCATGGTGGAACTCATCGATGACGATGATGTCGAACTGGTCTGGGGACAGCTGTTCCAGCCGCTGCGACTTCAGAGATTGCACGCTCGCGAAGACGTGCTGCCACTCAGTAGGCGCGAGCCCGCTGTGCAGCTCTTCTCCAAAGTTCGCGTCCACGAGAACGTCTTGGTACGTGCGGAGCGATTGGCGCAGAATTTCCTGCCGATGGGCGACGAACAGCAACCGCAGGTCGCGACCGTAGCGCTGTCGAAGGCGCTTGTAGTCGAGCGCTGCCATGACGGTCTTGCCCGTGCCGGTCGCTGCCACGAGGAGGTTGTGGTGACGGCCGTGCACCTCCCGCTCGACCTGGAGCCGTTCCAGCATGTCCCGCTGATGGGGGTACGGCCGTACCTCAAGGCCCGACAGCGTGACCCGCTGATCTGTCGCTGCCCCTTTACCTTGGCCCGCGACGTGGAGCGCCTCGCTAAGGCGGGCTGCATCGCGGTCGGGGTCGTACGTCTCGAACGAAGGGTCGCTCCAATAGGCATCGAAGGTCGCTTCGAACTTACGGATGACGTCCGGGGTTGCGACGGACGACAGTCGTACGTTCCACTCCAGCCCGTCGAGAAGGGCTGCCTTCGAGAGGTTGGAGCTACCGACGTATGCGGTGTCGTAGCCGCTGTTCCGTCGGAAGAGCCACGCCTTGGCATGCAGGCGTGTCGAGCGGAGCTCGTAGTTGACCTTCACCTCTGCGTTGAAGCGCTGGACAAGGCGGTCGAGTGCCTGCCGCTCCGTCGCGCCGATGTACGTGGTCGTGATGACCCGTATGGGGACACCCCTCGCATGGGCTGCCTCCAGCGACTGCTCGATGACTCGGAGGCCGTGCCATTTCACAAAGGCGCAGAGGAGGTCTACCCGGTCAGCTGTCGCGAGCTCCGCTCGCAGCTCGAACCCCAGGTTGGGATCCTCCGGTGCGTTGGTGATGAGGGCAGTTTCCGCCAGCGGGGTCGCAGGGCGGATGCGGTACACGCCTTGGGCCTCTTGCTCTGCGATCGCAAGGAGCTGGCGCGGCCCCTCAGCGATGAGATCGACCCATTCACGAGCGCCCTCGATGGTGTTCATGGATTCGAGGATGTGGTTCGCCGCATGTACGCGGTCTGCTTCAGGTAGCCCGGCGAGGATGCGACGCACTGTGTCGGACACATGTTGTGCGAGAACCCGTGGGGAGGACTCGGGGCCGACAGCATCCTCGATCGCATGCCAACCACGATCCGTGAGCGTCTTGAGCTGTACTTCGAGCCGAAGAGTCATCAACTGTTCGTAGAGACCTGAGATTGGCTCGCTGGTGTGGGACAGCCCGCTCATCGTCTTCCCCTCTTGATCGACCTCCTCATTGGTATCAGCTGTCACGGACATGCCGGCGGCGCTTCGAGTATCACGGCGAGGTCGGACTCCCGTGGCACTCCCCGTACGTCGTCTCCGACCCGCACCAGCACGCTGCGTCCTGGGCCGGGGGCCAGGTTGTGGCTCGGCCTCGGGCTGCCAGGGTGGTGGCGTATTGGGGGAGGAGGGCCGCTGCGGAGGGGTGGGTGGATTCCGAGGCTGCGAAGGCTTCGTAGGAGGGGACCGTGGCGCGGACGATGCCCAGGTTGGGGGTGCCCGCCTGGGCCAGTTCGCGGAGGGACGCCTCGATGTCCGTGAGGTGGGCGCGGTACGTGGGGTATTCGGCTTCCAGTTCCGGGTACGCCGCCAGGAGCTCGTCGAGTTCCGCTTCCGGCCAGTGCAGGACCGCCACCGGGAACGGGCGGGAGAGGGCCGTGCGGTAGGTGCCCAGTTCCGAGCGGAGGCGGGTGATCTCGGCCTGGAGTTCCGCCGGGTCCGAGGAGCCGAGCGACCAGAGGCGCTTCGGGTCGTGGAGTTCGTCCAGCGGGACCGATGCCGTGTGGAGGCGGTCCGCCCGGTCGTCCCAGTCGTCGTGCTCCAGTGCCAGCATGCGGCGGATCCGGTGGCGTGTCGTGATCAGGGACACCGTGGCGTGAGGGAGTTCTGCCGGCGCGGCCAGGAGTTTCGCCGCCTCCGTGAGGGTCGACTCCGCCGCTTCCAGTTCGTCGTGGGTTTCCAGGGTCTGCGCCGTGATCTCCCAGGGTGCCGCGTCCGTGGGCTTGGCGGCCCGGACCCCCTCGATGATCGCCCGCGCCTCCGCCTCGTGGCCGTACTCCCAGAGGTTCGCCGCCTTCAGCGCCCTGATCAGGAGGGGGTCCGCGGGGGAGCCGTCGAGGAGGTCGTCGTAGAGGGCCGTCGCTCCTGGGCGGTCGCCCGCCAGTTCCCGGTGGGCCGCGGCCTGGAGGTACAGGGGTTCCCGGTCACCCGGGTACTGCGCTGCCGTGCGCAGCAGGCGCTCGGCTTCGGTGATGTGGGAGGCAGCAGTGTCGGGGCGCATACCTTCACCGTACTGCTGTACGGGCCTGGAGAGTTGGCGCCTCAGCGCTTATCGTGCCCCGCGTGCGGGACAGGGTGCGGGAGCGACGGGCGCGAGTGCCGGTCGTCGTCCAGGGGCGGGGGCGGCGTCGCGCCGGCGCCCGCGTGCTGTGGGTGTGCGCCGAGACCGTCGTCACCTGCGGGGTTGTCGTTCTCCTGCTCGTCGTCCATCAGCTCTGGTGGACCAACCAGCGGGCCCGCGCCGAGGCCCGCGAGCAGGTCGCCGTCCTTGAGCGGGAGTGGGAGATCTCTCCTTCTGGGGAGGCACCTGAGACGTCTGGGACATCTGAGGAATCTGAGGTGCCTGAGGTGTCTGAGGTGCCTGAGGCAGGGGAGGTCGAGGGAGGTGGGGATATAGGGGAGAGTCCTGGGTCTCGGGGGTCCGCCGTGCCCCGTGAGACCCGGTCCGCGGGGCGTGACGTGTCCGTTCCGCCGGTGCGGGCTTCCGCCGCCTTCGCCGTGCTTCGTATTCCCCGGCTCGGGCTCACCGCGCCCGTCGCCCACGGCATCTCCAAGCGGTCCGTCCTCGACAAGGGGTACGTCGGGCACTACCCCGGCACCGCCGGGCCCGGCCGGGCCGGGAACTTCGCCCTCGCCGGGCATCGGAACACCCATGGTGAGCCTTTTCGGTACATCAACCGGCTCGTTCCCGGGGACGTCATCACTGTGCGGACCCGGGCGCGTACCTATACGTACCGCGTCGACCAGGTCCTTCCGCAGACCGCGCCCCGTGACGTCGGTGTCGTCCGGCCCGTGCCCCGGTCCCTCGTCAAGCCGTCCTACGGGTACTCCACCGCCGGCTCCTACCTCACCCTCACCACCTGCACCCCCGAGTTCAGCAGCGCCTACCGGCTCGTGGTGTGGGCGAAGCTCGTCGGCCCAGGAGGAGCGTGAGCGCCGCGCCCGTCAGGGCCAGTCCCGCCGAGACCAGGAGCGCCGTGTCCGGGCCCGCCGGTGTCAAGGCCAGGGTCAGGGCCACGCCCGCCGCGGAACCGATGTACCGGGCGGTGTTGTTCGCGCCCGAGCCCATCGCCGCACGCTCCGGCGGTACGGAGTCCACGGCGAGCCGGGGCAGGGCGGCGTTCAGGAGGCCGCTGCCCGCGCCCGCCACCAGGAGGCCGGGGAGGAGGCGTGGCCAGGGGCCTTCCAGCGCGCCGAGGAGGGTGAGGACGCCTGCCGCGGACAGGGCGAAGCCCAGGGTCAGTTGGTACGCGGCGGACAGCCGGCCCGCCAGGCGCCGCGCGTGGAGCGCCACCACGAACGCGGTGCCCGACCAGAGCACGAACAGCCAGGCCGCCCCCAGCGGTGACATCCCCGCCCCGCTCTGGAGCAGCGCCGGCACCACGCTGAACAGGCCGATCACGGCCAGGCCCGTGAAGAGGGCCCCGAGCGTCGACGCCAGGAACGCCGGCCGCCGTAGGAGCGCCGGGTCGACCATGGGCGTACGGCTCCGGTGCTCGATCGTCGCGAAGACCGCCGTCAGGGCGGCGGAGGCCAGGAGCAGGAGGGTCACCGGCGCCCGCAGCCAGCCGTCGCGGCCGAGCGTGAGTGCCGTGAGCAGGGCCGCCAGGGCCAGGCCGAGGGTGAGGGCGCCCGGGAGGTCGGGGCGCGTCCGCCGGGCCGGCCGCGCCGTCTCCGGGGCGGGTGCGTGGGGCGGCTCGCTCGTCTCGAGGGCGGGTGCGTGGGGCGGCTTCGCCGTCTCCAGGTCGAGCGCGCGGGCGCCCACCGCAGCGATCACCAGGGCGCCGAGGCCCAGTACCCCGTACGCCAGGCGCCAGTCCACCAGGCTCAGCGCGCCCGCGAGCAGCGGGCCGAGCGCGATGCCGCCGCTCACCGAGGCGCCCCAGACGCCGGTCGCCCTGATCCGGTCGCGTCCCGAGGGGTACGCGTCGGCCAGCAGGCCCAGGCTGCCCGCGAGGACCGCCGCGCTCGCCGCGCCCTGGGCGATCCGGGCCAGGGTGAAGGTGAGGGTGGAGCCCGCGAAGGCGCCGAGGGCGGTGGCGGCGCCCAGGGCGAGGGTGCCGAGGAGGAAGACCCGGCGCCGCCCGTGCGCGTCGGCGAGGCTGCCGGCCACCAGGAGGAGGACGGCGAGGCCGAGCGGGGTGCCGTTGAGCAGCCAGGCCCGGGCCGAGTCCGGCGTCCCGAAGGCGGCGGCCGTGGCGGGGAGGGTGAGCATCGGCGCCGTGTAGTTCATCAGGGCCACGGCCGTGGCCGCGCCGGTCACCGCGAGCGTGGCGGAGGGGCGGGATGTACGCGTACGGAGAGGGGAGGGGGTGCGGGGGGTGGTGAGGGCTGGTCGGGGCATGGTGGGGACCTCCACACCTGTTGGTTCATTGAATGAACCTACGCTAGCAGCTCAGTTCATTCAATGAACCCGTGATGGGTACGATGGAGCCATGGCACTCGGCAAGGACTACGCCCACCAGCAGTGCTCCATCGCCCGCGCCCTCGAGGTCGTCGGCGAGCGCTGGACCCTCCTCGTCGTCCGCGACGCCTTCTACGGCGTCCGCCGCTACAACGACTTCCTTGTTCACCTCGGGGTCCCGCGCGCGGTCCTCGCCGCCCGCCTCCAGGCCCTCGTCGAGGCCGGCGTCCTCGACCGGCGGCGCTACCAGGACTCGCCGCCGCGTGACGAGTACGTGCTCACCGAGCGCGGCCTCGCCCTCTGGCCCGTCCTGCGCGCGCTCGGCGCCTGGGGGCGGGCCGAGGTCCCCGGAGCCGTACCGGTGCGCCACTTCCACCACGCCGCCTGCGGCACCGAACTCGGCGCGTACGGCGAATGCCCCGCCTGCCGCGTCCCCGTGCCGCCCGCCGACGTCGAGATGCGGCCCGGCGAGGGACTCGACCCGGATCCGGGCGATCCGGTCGGCCGCGCGCTGCTCCTGCCCCGCCGGCTCCTCGCTCCCGTGTTCCCGTCGGGGCGCGAAGACGTGGCCGGACGCGGGAACTCCTGATCCGGGCCGGGCGTCTTCAGGGTGAGACGTGTCGGAGAACCGGGCGGGAAGGGGTGTGAGATGACGGTCAGGAGCCGGCTGCTGCGCGTGCTCGCGCCGGTCTTCTTCCTGCTCGCCCTCGCCGGACTCCTCCTCTCCGACGGCGCGGGGCTCGCCGCCGTCGTCCTCGCCGCGACCACCGTCGTCTGCGCCCTGATCGGCGCCCCGGCGGCTCCCGCCGTCCCGGCCACCCGCGTCCGCACGGCGATACGCGACCGGGAGCGGCGGACCGCCTTCCTGCCCCAGCGCGATCCAGACGCCGCCGGCCGCCGCAGACCCCGAGCTCCCGGCCGTCCCCTCCCGACGGCCGCGTAGGGAGCCCACGCCGGCACCCCCGGAGAACGGGGAGCGCCCGCACGCCTGAGGTCCTCACGCGGATCCGTCATGCCGAGACCCGAATATCTCCCGGCACGACGAGACCCCACGGAGGGCTCCCTTGTCCGTCTTCGCTTCCCTGGTCGAGCGGCTCGCCGACCTGCTCCAGCCGCTCTTCGCCACCACCGCCACGGCCGCCGCGATCGTCCTCTTCACGATGCTCGTACGCCTCGCGGTCCACCCGCTCTCCCGGGCCGCGGCCCGCGGCCAGAAGGCCCGCACCCGGATCGCCCCGCAGCTCGCGGCCCTCCGCAAGAAGCACGCCAAGAACCCCGAGCGCCTCAAGAAGGCGATGCTGGAGCTGCACGCCAAGGAGAAGGTCTCACCCTTCGCCGGGATCCTGCCCAGCCTTCTCCAGGCGCCCGCGTTCCTCCTGATGTACCACCTGTTCTCCGGTGACCGGATGGCCGGGCACACGCTGTTCGCCGCCCCGCTCGGTGACCACTGGGCCGACGCGCTCTCCCACGGCGGCGTGTTCGGGCCGGCGGGACGCGTCTACCTCGTCCTGTTCGCGCTCGTCACCGCCGTGGCCGTCTTCACCTACCGCCGTACGAAGCGGCAGCTCGCCGCCCAGCCCCTCGACCTGGGCCAGCCCACACCCGGCGCGGGGGCGATCACCAAGGTGATGCCGCTGCTCTCCTTCGCCACCCTCATCACGGTCGCCGTCGTCCCCCTCGCCGCCGCCCTCTACGTCGTCACCAGCACCACCTGGAGCGCCGTCGAACGGGCCTTCCTCTTCCGGGAGGAGAAGGGGCCGACGGGCGGGAGGAAGGCCTCCGGCACCGTTGCTACTCGCGCGTAAGGGTCCAGTGCGTGAACGGGGTCTTGCAGAGTGACCCGATGTCTTGGAGGATCGACCAATCCTCCGATGGCCGCACTCCATCGGCCGGGGCACCTCAGGGCCCTTCCCGGGCCCACCTCGACCACAGGGAGAAGACCATGAAGCTGCTGCGTGTAGGCCCGCCGGGAGCCGAGCGTCCTGCCCTGCTCGACCAGGACGGCACCCTCCGCGACCTGTCCGCCCTGGTCGACGACATCGACGGCGCTCTCCTCGCCGACGCCTCGACGCTCGACCGGGTCCGGGGCGCGGCCGCGGCCGGTGTGCTGCCCGCGCTCGACGCGGCCGGCCTGCGGATCGGCCCGCCGATCGCCCGCATCGGCAAGGTCGTGTGCATCGGGCTGAACTACCACGGTCACGCCGCCGAGACCGGCCAGGCCACCCCGGCCGAGCCCGTCGTCTTCCTCAAAGCCGCCGACACCGTCGTCGGCCCGGACGACACCGTGCTCGTACCGCGCGGCTCGGTCAAGACCGACTGGGAGGTGGAGCTCGCGATCGTCATCGGCCGTACCGCCCGCTACCTGGAGACCGACGAGCAGGCCCTCGCGCACGTCGCCGGCTACGCGGTCGCCCACGACGTCTCCGAGCGCGAGTTCCAGATCGAGCGCGGCGGCACCTGGGACAAGGGCAAGAACTGCGAGACCTTCAACCCGCTCGGTCCCTGGCTCGTCACCGCCGACGAGGTGCCGGACCCGCAGGACCTCTCCCTCCGTCTCTGGGTCAACGGCGAGCTCAAGCAGGACGGCCACACCTCCGACCAGATCTTCCCGGTCGCGGAGGTCGTCCGGTACGTCAGCCGGTTCATGACCCTCTACCCCGGCGACATCATCAACACCGGCACCCCCGCCGGCGTCGCCATGGGGCAGCCGGAGCCCAAGCCGTACCTGCGCCCCGGCGACGTCGTCGAGCTGGAGGTCGAGGGGCTCGGCCGGCAGCGGCAGGAGCTCAAGGGCGCCTGAGGCGGCCTGAGGGCATGATCACGCGTGCGGCGCGTGAAGCGTGAAATCGGCGGCGTCCCCGTGGGGCGTCGCCATTTTCATACTGTTTTTTTGCATATTGCACCTTATGGAACGAAACGCTCATGGTCAGCGGCCCTCTTGGCGCCGCCTCGCTGCCATCGCCGCGGCCACGGTCGGCGCCACCGGACTGGTCGGCGCGCTGGCCGTCAACGGCTTCGCCGATCCCCTGCCGGGCGGCCTCGGCCCCTGCAAGCCGGGCAACTGCCCACCCAGCGGCTACCCCGAGATCAACAGCGGCACCGTCGTGTACCGCGACAACAACATCAACATCTTCGTCGGCGGCGACTTCCTCGTCCGTGAGGCCGCCGCCGAGGCCGAGGGAAAGATCGTCGTCCTCGGCGGTTTCGACCAGAACAAGAAGGCCGGCGTCTCGAGCGTCTACAACGTCGGCATCGTCGGTGCCGGTTCGCGCATCCCGCCCGACAACGACAGCGAGTTCCTCACCGTCGGCAAGGACCTCACGGTGGCCGCCGGGCAGAGCCTCCTCGCCGAGGAGGGCACGGTCAAGGGAGTCGTCGAGTACGGGGGCGTGCTCTCCGGAACAGTGGTCCCCGCCGCGGTCCACGACGCCGCGGCCGCTGCCCGGTACACCGCCCTGCGGGGTCAGCTCACCGACGCCAGCCAGTGTTACGCGTACGTCGACGGCGCCTCCCGGACGGCCACCGGAACCGCCGAGAACAAGAGCTACGAGACCGTCTTCACGGGCGACGGAAGCTCGGCCCTCCAGGTCTTCAACGTCGACTTCGACCTGGAGTCGGCGAGCGGAGGGGCGCAGGACATCCGCTTCGAGGGCATCCCGGCGGGTGCGACCGTCCTGGTCAACGTCCTCGGCTCCGAGCGCACCGTCGACACCAACATCAACCAGCTGCCGAACGGGCTGCGCGAGCGCGTGCTGTGGAACTTCCCGGACGCGGCGACGGTCAAGTTCGAGGGCGGGGCGCAGTTCGCGGGCAGTGTGCTCGTCGGCAACCAGGCCAGCACGACGACGGTCACGATGCCGGGCACGAACGGCCGCTTCTTCACCACCGGGAACCTGACGCACGCTTCGGAACCCACGGGCGGCGGCGGCCAGGAGATGCACGCCTATCCGTTCGACGGCGACCTGCCGTCCTGCGGGGAGCCCACCCCGACGCCGACGCCGACCGATCCGACGCCGACCCCGACGGATCCGACGCCCACGCCGACGGATCCGACGCCGACCCCGACGGACCCCACGCCCACGCCGACGGACCCGACGCCCACGCCGACGGACCCGACGCCCACGCCGACGGATCCGACGCCCACGCCGACGGATCCGACGCCCACGCCGACGGACCCCACGCCCACGCCGACGGACCCGACGCCCACGCCGACGGACCCCACGCCGACCCCGACGGATCCGACGCCCACGCCGACCGACCCGACGCCCACGCCGACGGATCCGACGCCCACGCCGACCGACCCCACGACCGGTGGCTCCACCGGTGGTGACACCGGCGGGTACGGCGACTCCGGTGACCCGGGCGGTTACGGGGACTCCGGCGGTTACGGCGACACCGGCGGCAACCACGGCCCGCACGGCGAGCTGCCCGAGACCGGCGCGGGCACCGGGAAGATCGTCATGGGTGCCACGGCCGTGGGACTCGCCCTCGGCGGCGGGATCCTGGTGACGGTCAGCCGTCGGCGGAGGCGTACGAACTGAGCAGCCGTTCCAGCGCCTCGACGACCAGTGCATGGTCCTCGGCCTGCGGCAGGCCGGAGACCGTGACCGAGCCGATCACCCCCGCGCCCTCGACCGCGACCGGGAACGAACCGCCGTGGGCGGCGTACCGGTCGGGGTCGAGGCGCGAGGACGCCTCGAAGGTCGTCCCCTTGGCGCGGAACCGCGCGCCGACCAGGAACGAACTCGCGCCGTACCGCTCGACGACCCGCCGCTTCCGGTCGATCCACGCGTCGTTGTCGGCGCTGGACCCCGGCAGCGCGCAGTGGAACAGCTGCTGGGCCCCGCGCCGGACGTCGATCGCGACGGGGGCGCGGCGCTCCCGCGCCATGCCGACGAGGAGGCTGCCGAGCGTCCAGGCGTCCTCGTACGTGAAGCGGGGGAGGACCAGCCGGGCCTCCTGCGCCTCCAGGGCGCCCACCTCGTCCACCGTGCTCACAGCTTCACCGTGACGCCCTCGCGGGCCGACCGCTTCGCCGCCTCCAGGACGTCGAGCGCGGCGGCCGCCTCGTGCGCGGTGACCGGGTTCTCGCCGGTGCCGCGGAGGGCGGCGGCGACGGCCGCGTAGTACGCCGGGTAGGCGCCCGGCAGCGACGGGACCGGGGTGCCGCCGCCGGTCGCCGGGGACTCCCCGGAGCCGAGCCGGCCCCACAGTTCCTCCGGCTCCGTGCCCCAGACCGTGCCCGGCACGGGCCGCAGGCCCTCGCGCAGGGCGGCCTCCTGCGGGTCGAGCCCGTACTTCACGAAGCCCGCGCGCTGCCCGAGCACCCGGAAGCGGGGGCCGAGCTGGGCGGTGGTGGCACTGACGTACAGGTGGGAGCGGACCCCGTCGGCGTGGGTGATCGCCAGGAAGGTGTCGTCGTCGGCGGCGGCGCCCGGGCGGCGTACGTCCGACTCGGCGTACACCGAGACCGCCGGGCCGAAGAGCACGAGTGCCTGGTCGACGACGTGGCTGCCCAGGTCGTAGAGCAGGCCGCCGATCTCCTCGGGGGCGCCGGACTCGCGCCAGCCGCCCTTGAGCTGCGGCCGCCACCGCTCGAAGCGGGACTCGAAACGCTGGACCTCGCCGAGCGCGCCCTCGTCGAGGAGCCTGCGGAGGGTCAGGAAGTCGTTGTCCCAGCGGCGGTTCTGGAAGACCGAGAGCAGCAGGCCCCGCTCCTCGGCGAGGGCTGCGAGGGCGCGCGCCTCGGCCGCGGTACCGGCGAGCGGCTTGTCGACGACGACGGGGAGACCGGCCTCCAGGGCGGCGGTGGCGACCGCGACGTGCGTCTTGTTCGGCGAGGCGACGACGATCAGGTCCAGCTCGTCGGCCCCCTGCTCCCACAGCTCCTCGGGGGAGGCCGCGACCCGCACGCCGGGGTGGGCGGCGCGCGCCTCGGCGGCCCGCTCCGGGTTGCGGGTGGTGACGGCGGCGAGGGTGAGGTCCTCGGAGGCGGCGATCAGCGGGGCGTGGAAGACGGAGCCCGCGAGGCCGTAGCCGACGAGCCCGACGCGGAGCGGGGCGCCCGGAGTGCGCGGGGTACGGGGGTCGGTGTCGGTGCCGGAGCCTGTGCCAGTCATGCACCTCACTTAAGCAACGCTGTTGCCAAAGTGCAAGCGGCCGCGACAATGGGGGCGTGAAGAGGGAGCAGATGTATGCGAAGGGCCTCGGCGGCGTGAACGTACCGGCGCTGCGCAGCCACAACGCGGCGCTCGTGCTCGACCTCCTGCGCACGGCGGGGGAGTCGGGGATCAGCCGCCTGGAGCTGGCCGAGAGGACCGGTCTCACCCCGCAGGCGGTCAGTAAGATCACCGCCCGGCTCCGGACCGAGGGCCTCGCGGCGGAGGCGGGCCACCGCGCCTCGACGGGCGGCAAGCCCCGCACGGTCCTGCGCCTGGAGCCCTCCGCCGGGCACGCCGTCGGCGTGCACCTCGACCGCGACGAGCTGACGACCCTCCTGACGGACCTCGCGGGCACGGTCGTGACCCTGCGCCGCCGCCCGGTCAACCTGGGGGCGGGGGCCGGTCCGGTCCTGGACGCGGTGACGGAGGAGGTACGGGCGCTGCTCGGTGAGGGAGGCCGGGAGCCGGCCGGTGAGGGAGGCCGGGAGCCGCTCGGTGAGGGAGGCCGGGAGTCGGCCGGTGAGGGAGGCCGGGAGCCGGCCGGCCCCGGACCCCGCCCCGTCCTCGGGGTCGGCGTCGCGATGCCCGGGCCCCTGGACCATCGCGCCGGGATGCCCGGCCGCGTGACGGGCTTCCCCTCCTGGGACGGGTACCCGGTACGGGACGAGCTGGCCCGGCGCCTCGGGCTGCCCGTCGTCCTCGACAAGGACACGAACGCCGCCGCCCTCGGCCTCGCCCTCCGGCCCGGCGCCCCCGGCTCCTTCGCCTACGTCCACCTCGGTACGGGGCTGGGCGCCGGCCTCGTCCTCGGCGGCGCGCCGCTGCGCGGGGCCAGGACCGGGGCCGGCGAGCTCGGACACCAGGCCGTCCAGCTCGACGGGCCCCCGTGCGACTGCGGCGGCCGCGGCTGCCTGGAGGTCCTCTGCCTGGCGGCGGTCGCGCGCGGCGAACTCCCCGGGGCCGCGCGGATCCTCGGTGCGGGCGCGGCCAACCTCGTACGGCTCCTCGACATCGACCAGGTCCTGCTCGGCGGGCGCGTGGTGCTCGGCGCGCCCGAGGTGTTCGCGGACGGGGTGCGGGAGGTCCTCGCCAGGCTCGGGCTCCCGACGCCGGTCGCCGTGGCCTCGGCGCCGCAGGCGGTCGCGGTGGGGGCGGCGTGGCTCGTTCTCGCTCCGATCTTCGGACAATAGGCTGATCGGGCGGAATGCCCGGGCCGTGCGGGTGTGGGGGCGGTGTCGCTGCCCGGACCGCCCGCGCGGGCGTGGCAGCGTCGCGGCCGACCCGTACGCCCGCGAGCAGCAAAGGCAGCCACCCATGGCATCCGCCCCCCTGCGCCAGCGCAGCGCCCTCGTCGTGACCGCGACCACCGCCACCGTGACCGCCGTGACGGCGACCGTGACCGCCGCCGTGACGGCGACCCTCGCCCTCGCGGCCCCAGCACTCGCGGCCCCGGCGCCGGCTGCCTCCGCCCCAAAGGCCTCCGCCCCCAAGGCCTCCGCTCCGATGGCGTCCGGTCCGCAGGAGCTCGGTCCACAGGCGCTCGCCCCCAGGGGATCCACCCCGGGGACCCCCGCCTCCCTGCCGCTCGCCCCCGCGCCCCCCGCCCCCGAGGCCCCGAAGGTCCCCGCCCCCGATCCGCCCACGCCCTCCTGCGGCAACGCCCCCGACGGCGGGTTCCCGCTCGCGGCCCGGATCCACGGCGGCCCGGACGAGTACCCGGCCGGCGGCCCGCTCCGGACCTGGAAGCTGGACCTCACGAACGCGACGGACGCGTTCTGCACCGGCGTCCACCCCGTCCTCGTCCTCGCCGACCGGGACCGGGTGCTCCGGCCGGCCCAGATCCGCTTCGAGTTCTACGACGAGGGCTCGGCCCGCTGGCGGCCCGTGGCCTTCGAGACGACCGAAGAGGCCGAGAACGTGGGCGTGTTCACCGACTTCGGCGGCTTCGCGGTCCCCGCGGGCCGGACCCTCACCGTCCCCGTACGGCTCGCGTTCCGCGAGGACACCGCCCCCGACGAGGTCACCGTGAGCGCGGCGGTCGTCCAGCGCCGGGGCGCCGACGGCGACTGGGTCGGCGCGGCCGACGAGTACCGCCTGACCGTCGGCCCCGCCGAGCCCGAGGCGTCGGCCCCGCCCCAGCCGAGCCGCGAGGCGGCCGACCCGTCGGCCCCGCCTTCCGGGAGGCCGGAGGCTCCGAAACCCCCCGAGGGCGCGGAGGGTGCCCACCCGGATCGCGAACTGGCCCACACGGGAAGGGAGTCCGGCCGGGACGACGCCCTCCTGATCGGCTCGTTCGCGGCCGGGCTGCTCCTGCTGGGCGCCACCCTGGTCCGCACCGCCCGACGGGCGAATGCAGCCCGCCCCCGAGGCTGACCCCCGCCCCCTCCCGCCCCCGCCCCCTCCCGCCCCCCGCCCCCTCCCGCACCCCGGCAACCAAGGCACCCGCGGCGCCCCGTACCCCCGGCGCCCCCGGCACCCAAGGCACCCGCGGCGCCCCGTACCCCCGGCGCCCCGCACCCCCAGGCCACGTCCCGTACACCTTCCCGTTCATCCCCGTCTGCGACGATCCCTCCGTGAACTACCAGACCGCCCCCGCCGACCCCGGCGCCCCCGTCCGCTCCGGCGTGCCCGAGCACGGCAGGGTTCCCAAGTACTACGCCGTGAAGGCGAAACTCACCCTGCTCGTCGACGAGTTGGGGGAGGGTGGGCTGCTGCCCACCGAGCGCGACCTCGCCGTCCGGTACGAGGTGTCCCGCGAGACCCTCCGGCAGGCACTGCGCGAACTGCTCCTGGAGGGACGGGTGCGCCGCCAGGGCCGGGGCACGGTCGTCGCGGGTCCCAAGCTCGAACAGCCCCTCTCGCTCGCCAGCTACACGGAGGGCGTCCGCCGCCAGGGCCGCCGCCCCGGCCGAAGCCTCATCTCCCTCGACCGTTTCCCCTGCCCGGAGGCGCTCGCGCCGGAGGTCGGCGCCGAACGCGGCGAACCCGTCTGGCACATGGAGCGGGTGCTGCTCGCCGACGACGAGCGGGTCGGCCTGGAGAGCACGTACGTCTCCGAGGCCCGCGCCCCGCGCCTGGACACCGAGTTCGACCCGGACTCCTCCTTCTACGCCTACCTCCACGACCACCTCGGCGTGACCTTCGGCGACGCCGACGAGCGCATCGAGACCGTGCTCGCGACCCCGCGCGAGGCCCTGCTCATCGGTACGCCCCCGGCGCTGCCGATGCTGCTGCTCCACCGGGTCTCCCGGGACACCTCGGGGCGCCCCCTGGAGCGGGTCCGCACGCTCTACCGAGGCGACCGGTTCAGCTTCACCGCGCACCTGGGCCGCCAGGACTGACCCACAGGTCCTGCCGGGCAGCCCCGGACACTGCATAACGAACAGATAACGGGTCTGGTCCAAGCTTGTCGGTCCGTTCACCGTCCCGTTCCCCGCCGGATCCGTCCGGGCCACCCGCCACCACGACCGTTTCGGCCATGAAGGTGATCGTCGTAGGAGCCGGCGTGGTGGGAACCATGCACGCCTGGCACGCAGTGGAACGCGGCCACGAGGTCGTACACATCGAGCGCGAGGCCGAGGCGCGCGGGGCGTCCCTCCGCAACTTCGGCCAGATCTGGGTGAGCGGCCGCGCCGGCGGGGAGGAGCTCGACACCGCCCTGCGCGCCCGTGAGCTGTGGGAGGGCATCGGCGCCCGGGTCCCCGGGCTCGGCTTCCGGGCCATCGGCTCCCTCACGCCCGTACGGGACGACCTGGAGCTGGCCGTCGCCGAGGCCGCCCTCGCGCGGCCCGACGCCGCCGCCCGCGGCTACAAGCTGCTGACGGCGGACGAGGCCCGCGCGGTCAACCCCGCCCTGCGCGGGACGTTCGAGGCGGCCCTCTGGTGCGAGCGGGACGCCGCCGTCGAGCCGCGCCTCGCCCAGCTCGCCCTCCGCGAGGCCCTGCTCGCCACCGGGAAGTACACCTTCCTGCCGAACCGCGAGGTCCGGGACGTCGTCGGCCGGGGCGCCGTCCGCGACGACCGGGGCGAGACGCACACCGGCGACGCCGTCGTCCTGTGCACCGGCGCCTGGCTCTCCGGCCTGGTCCGCGAGATCGCCGGCGAGATACCCGTCCGCCGGGTCCGGCTCCAGATGATGCAGACCGCGCCCCTCGGCGAGCCGCTCACCACCTCCGTCGCCGACGCCGACTCGTTCCGCTACTACCCGGCGTACGCGTCCCCGGCCCTGGACGCCCTCAACGAGGGCCGGCCGCAGGACCCGACCGCCGCCGCCCACAGGATGCAGCTCCTGATGGTGCAGCGGCTCGACGGCGGACTGACCATCGGCGACACCCACGAGTACGAGCACCCCTTCGCCTTCGACACCCTCGAAGACCCGTACGACCACCTCACCCGTGTCGTCGAGTCCTTCCTCGGCCGCCCGCTGCCGAGGATCAGGCGCCGCTGGGCCGGGGTGTACGCGCAGTGCGTCGACACCAGCAGGGTCGTGCACCGCCAGCGGGTCGCCGACGACGTGTGGCTGGTGACCGGACCCGGCGGACGCGGCATGACGTGCTCGCCCGCCATCGCCGAGACGACCGCGAACGAACTGGCCTGGTGAAGCGCCCCATGAACCCGAAGAGCCCCATGAACCCGAAGAGCCCCATGAACCCGAAGAACCCGATGCACCCGATGCACCCGAAGAACCCCATGCACCCGAAGCACCCCATGAACCTCGTCGTCCTCGACATGGCCGGCACGACCGTCGCCGACGGCGGTCTCGTCGAGCGGGCCTTCACGGCCGCCGCCGAACGCCTCGGCGAGGACCCCGCCACGATGATCGACCACGTCCGCGCGACCATGGGCGAGTCCAAGATCTCCGTCTTCCGCCATCTCCTCGGCGGCGACGAGAGCCGCGCCCGGCAGGCCAACCTCGCCTTCGAGGAGGCGTACGGAGAGCTCGTCTCCGGCGGCCTGGTCACACCCGTCCCCGGCGCGGCCGAGGCCATCGCCACGCTGCGGGACCAGGGCAGGACCGTCGTCCTCACGACCGGCTTCGCCCGGGTCACCCAGGACGCCCTCCTCGACGCCCTCGGCTGGCGCGACCTCGTCGAGCTGACCCTCTGCCCGGCCGACGCCGGCGGCAGGGGCCGCCCCTACCCGGACCTGGTCCTCGCGGCCCTCCTCCGTACGGGCGCGGTCGACGACGTCCGCCGGGTAGTGGTCGCGGGCGACACCTCGTACGACATGCTCAGCGGCTCCCGCGCGGGCGCCGGGATCGTGGCCGGCGTCCTCACCGGCGCCCACGGCGAGACCGCGCTCAAGGAGCACGGCGCGACCCACGTCCTCGCCTCGATCGCCGAACTCCCGTCGCTCGTCACGGAGTCGGAGACCGAGGCGTGAACAGCGGCATCCGCTTCGAGGGCGTCTCCGTCGCGTACGGCGGGACCACCGTCCTGGACCACCTCGACCTGACCGTCGAACCCGGCGAGGTCATGGCCCTCCTCGGGCCCTCGGGATCCGGCAAGACGACCGCGCTGCGGACCGTCGCCGGCTTCGTGCGGCCGGCCTCCGGGCGGGTCCTCATCGGCGGCGAGGACGTCACCGCCCTCCCGCCGTACAAGCGGGGCATCGGCATGGTCGTCCAGCAGTACGCGCTCTTCCCGCACCTGCGCGTCGACGCCAACGTCGCCTTCGGCCTCAAGGCGCAGAAGGCACCCAAGGCCGAGATCCCCGCCCGGGTCGCCGAGGCCCTGGAGATGACGGGCATGGCCGCCTACGCGCGCCGCTACCCGCGCGAGCTCTCCGGCGGCCAGCAGCAGCGCGTCGCCATCGCCCGCGCCCTCGCGATCCGGCCGCGCGTCCTGCTCCTCGACGAACCGCTCTCGGCCCTCGACGCCCAGCTCCGCTCCGGCATGCTCGCCGAACTGGCGAGGCTGCACCGGGAGCTGCCCGAGGTCTCGATCCTGTACGTCACCCACGACCAGGTCGAGGCGCTCACCCTCGCCGACCGGATCGCCGTCATGGACAAGGCCCGGCTCCAGGACTGCGGCACCCCGCAGGACCTGTACCGGCGCCCGCGTACGGAGTTCACGGCGTCGTTCGTCGGCAACGCCAACCTGCTGCCGGTGACGGTCGGCGCGCGCGGGGTCGCCTTCGCGGGGACCGACCTGGAGGTCGCCACCGACGGCGTGGCCCCCGGCTCGGGCGCCACCCTGTGCGTCCGCCCGCACCTGGTCGGCCTCGGCGACGGCCCGAACGCGCTCCGGGGCCGCGTCGCCGAGGTCCAGTGGCGGGGCTCCACCCACCGGCTGTACGTCGAGGTCGGCGGCCACCGCGTGAAGGCGGACGTGCGCGAGCTCCGGGAGACGCCGCTTCTCGGGGCCGAGGTCACCTTGCACTTCGCCCCCGAGGACGCCGTCCTGCTCGGCGCGGGGGTGGCCGATGGCTAGGGCGTGTTGCGAAAGTAGCGCCGGCTGCCCGAAGGGCGGGCCCGGCGGGGTCTGGTGCGTGCGATCGCAAGGCGGAGGGTCGCCCCGATACTGGATGTATCGGGGTGATCCCGACAACGCGGCGAGCGTGCGTGCCAGGCGCCGTCGGGCAGGCGGGACTTTCGCAACACGCCCTAGCGCCGTCACCGCCGCCGCCCCCGCCGGACGCACCCCGAAGGCGAGGCGTACCACCCCCACCTGGGTCTGGGCCCTGCCGCCCGTCGCGGTCCTCGCGCTCGTCTTCCTCTACCCGCTCGCGCTGGTCGTCCAGGAGTCCCTGGCGCCCGGTGCCTACGCCGGTGTCCTCGCCTCCGAGTCGTTCCGCGACGCGCTCGTCACCACCGTGTGGCTCGCCGTCGCCTCCACGGCCGGCTGTCTGGTCCTCGGCTTCGTGCTCGCGCTGGTGATCGCCTTCGTGCCCTTCCCGGGCGGGCGGGCGGTCGCGAAGTTCGTCGACGTCTTCCTCTCCTTCCCGTCGTTCCTGGTCACGCTCGCCCTGCTGTTCCTCTACGGCACGGTCGGCATGGCCAACGGCGTCTGGACGGACGTCACCGGCGACGCGACCGGCCCCTTCCGGTTCCTGGCCACGCCCTGGGGCGTCCTCCTCGCCGAGATCACGTACTTCACGCCCTTCGTGATGCGCCCGCTCCTCGCCGCGTTCTCCCAGCTGGAGACCGCCCAGCTGGAGGTCGCGTCCTCCCTCGGCGCCCGGCCCCTGCGGATCGTCCGGCAGGTGATCCTGCCGGAGGCGCTGCCCGCGCTCGCCGCGGGCGGCAGCCTCGTCCTCGTCATGTGCCTCAACGAGTTCGGGATCGTCCTCTTCACCGGCGCCAAGGGCGTCACGACCCTCCCGATGCTCGTCTACAGCAAGGCGATCCTCGAATCCGACTACGCCGCCGCCTGTGTCGTCGCCGTCGTCAACGTCGCGCTCTCCGTGGGCCTCTACGTCCTCTACCGGGGGGTGAGCCGCCGTGCTGGTGCATAGCCGTACGGGCAGGTGGACGGCGTGGGCGCTGTTCGCGGTCCTCTTCGTCCCGCTCTTCGCCCTGCCCCTGCTCGTCGTCGTCGCCGCCTCGTTCTCCACGCACTGGTCCGGCGCCTTCCCCTCCGGCCCCACCACCGCCCACTACGCGGCCGCCGTGCGCGGGGAGTCCCTCCAGGCGCTCACCACCAGCCTGGTCACCGCCGTCGCCGCGAGCCTGATCGCCCTGACCGTCGGCACCTGGGCGGCGCTCGCCTCCGCGGCCCTGGGCAGGCGGGGCCGCCAGATCCTCGACGCCCTGTTCATGCTGCCGGTCGCCGTGCCGTCCGTCGTCGTCGGACTCGCCGTCCTCGTGGCCTTCTCGCAGCCGCCCGTGCTCCTCAACGGCACGCGCTGGATCGTGATCCTCGCCCACACCGTCCTCGTCACGGCCTTCGCCCACCAGTCGGTGTCGGCGGCCGTCCGCCGCCTCGACCCGGTGTACGAGCAGGTGGCGGCGGGCCTCGGCGCCCGCCCCTCGTACGTCCTGCTCCGGGTGCGGCTCCCGCTCCTGCTGCCGTCGCTGAACGCGGCGGCCGGGCTCTGCTTCGCCCTCTCCATGGGCGAGCTGAGCGCCACGATGATGCTCTACCCGCCGGACTGGCTGCCCCTTCCGGTGCTCATCTTCACGGCCACCGACCGGGGTTCGCTCTTCACCGGTTCGGCGCTCGCCGTGATCCTCATGGCCGCGACCCTGCTGGCCCTGCTCGCCGTCTCCCGCATCCGTACCAGAGCCTCCTTCCGCTAGGGCGTGTTGCGAAAGTCCCGCCTGCCCGACGGCGCCTGGCACGCACGCTCGCCGCGTTGTCGGGATCACCCCGATACATCCAGTATCGGGGCGACCCTCCGCCTTGCGATCGCACGCACCAGACGCCGTCGGGCCCGCCCTGCGGGCGGCCGGCGCTACTTCCGCAACACGCCCTAACCGGCCCCGAACCGGTGGCCGCACCCGTCATCAGGAGAGAACGACGCCATGCTTACGCACGCCAAGCCGATCGCCGCCGTCACCGGCGCCCTCGCCCTCGCCGCCACCCTCACCGCCTGCGGCGGCTCCACCTCCGCCGCCGACGCGAAGACCGTCACCGTCTACAGCGCCGACGGCCTCAAGGGCGAGGCGGGCGACGGCTGGTACGACAAGGTCTTCAAGGACTTCGAGAAGCAGACCGGCATCAAGGTCGAGTACGTCGAGGGCGGCTCCGGCGAGATGGTGCAGCGCGCCCTCCGCGAGAAGAGCAACACCCAGGCCGACGTCATCGTGACCCTGCCGCCCTTCATCCAGCAGGCCGACTCCAAGGGCCTCCTCCAGGCGTACGTGCCCAAGGGCGCCGACCAGGTCGGCGGCGGCGACAAGTCCGGCGACGGCAAGTGGACCTCGGTCGTCAACAACTACTTCGGCTTCATTCACAACAAGAAGGAGCTGCAGGCCGCGCCCAGGAGCTGGGAGGAGCTGCTCGACGCCAAGTACAAGGACAGGCTCCAGTACTCGACCCCCGGCGTGGCGGGCGACGGCACCGCCGTCCTCATCAAGGCCATGCACGACTTCGGCGGCCAGGAGCCGGCCATGGAGTACCTGAAGAAGCTCCAGGCCAACAACGTCGGCCCGTCGTCCTCCACCTCCAAGCTCGCCCCGAAGGTCGACAAGGGCGAGCTGCTCGTCGCCAACGGCGACGTCCAGATGAACTTCGCCCAGGCCCGGTCCATGCCCAACCTCGGCATCTGGTTCCCTGCCAAGGGAACCGGCAGGCCCACCACCTTCGCCCTGCCGTACGCCGCCGGCCTGGTCGACAAGGCCCCGCACGCCGACAACGGCAGGAAGCTGCTCGACTTCATGCTGAGCGAGCGGGCCCAGCGTGAGGTCAGCGTGATCGGCGGCGGCTTCCCGGCCCGCAGGGACGTCAAGCCCACCGACGCCAACGCCATCGAACTCGCCAAGCTCCTCGAAGGCGTCGAGATCTTCGAGCCGGACTGGTCCGACATCGACAAGAACCTCAAGACGTACGTCGACGCGTGGAAGTCCGCGACCGGCAGCTGACCCGTAGCCGACCCGCAGCCAAGAGTTCACCGCACGCCCCTGGAAAGCCCCCGTACATCGCGGAAAGATAACGGGTACGAACCGAAGGTCAACGCCCCTGAGAAATCAGGGGCGTTGGCATGCCCTCGCTTCCCTTTCCACGGAATTCCACGGAGGACTCCGACATGCCGATCACCGGCATCTCCCGCCGCACCGTGCTCGCCGCCGCAGGCGCCGGCGCGGCCGTCACCGCCGCCGGCGCGCTCGCCGCCCCCGCCGCCCACGCGGCCGCCACCGCCGCGCCCACGCTCCCCGACGGCACCAGCAAGGACAAGGTGCTCGTCGTCGGCATGGACGGCCTGCGGTACGACAGGATCGACGCGGCCAAGGCCCCGCACCTCAAGTCCCTGATGGCGGGCGGCACGTTCGGCCGCTCCCTGCTCTACGCCGACCCGATGGCCGCGACCTCCTCCGGCCCCGGCTGGTCCACCATCTCCACCGGCGTCTGGCCCGACAAGCACGGCGTGAAGGACAACACCTTCGCCGGCAAGAACTACGGCACGTACCCCGGATTCCTGGCCCGGCTGCACCAGGTCCGCCCGCAGCTCTCGCTCTTCGCCGCCGTCGACTGGCCCGAGCTGGACACCCACGGCACCGTCACCCCCGGCGCCGACGCCAAGCTCGTGTTCAACAACAACTACGTCGTCAACGACCTGGTGATCACCGAGGCGACGGAGGACGTCCTCCGCAACCAGAACCCCGACGTCCTCTTCGTCTACTTCGGCGAGACCGACGAGATCGGCCACAACTACGGCGCAGCGCACAGCAAGTACCTCGATGCCATCGACGTCCAGGACGCCTACCTGGGCCGCCTCCTCGCCGCCATCAAGGCCCGCCCGTCGTACGCCACCGAGCGCTGGACGGTCATCGTCACCACCGACCACGGCCACACCGACGGCGGCGGCCACGGCGGCTCCAGCATCGAGGAGCGCCGCACCTTCGTCCTCGCCCAGGGCCCGGGCATCGCCGCCGGCGCCCGCCCGATCGACACCCGCCTCGTCGACGTCGCCGCCACCGTCTTCCACCAGCTCGGCATCGTCCCCGACCCGTCCTGGGGCCTCGACGGCAAGCCGGTCCAGCAGCGCTCCACCGACCCCTTCGACGCGCTCTACGGATCGCTCTCCGGTCGCGTCGACGAGACCGGCATCCCCGCCGGGGTCCTCGGCTTCACCCGTACCGCACCCAGCGGCTGGTCCGTCATCAACAACGCGATGGGCACCGGTGGCATGACCGAGTGGCGCGGCTGGTCCTTCGCCACCGACGAGTTCTGGTCCCGCGCCCAGCGCGACCAGTCCCGCGAGCTCAACGTCCGCGCCCGGGGCGTCTTCGCCGTCGCCGACTCCGACGAGTGGGCCGACAAGTCCTTCTCCGGTACGTACGACTCGACGCTGGTGACCCCCGCGTACGACGTCTCCGGCGCGACCCGGGCGACCCTGGACTTCACCACCTTCTACCGCCAGGAGGGCAGCCAGACGGCCCAGGTCCTGGCCGGCTTCAACGGCGGCACCCCGACCGTCGTCAGGAGCTACACCTCCGACGTGGTCTCCAAGCCGCAGTCGCTCACCGTGAACGTCCCCGCCGGGGCGTCCAGCGTGAGCTTCCGCTTCCGCTACACCGGCGCCAACAACTGGTACTGGACGATCGACGGGGTCAAGGTCACCGCATCCTGACTACCCTGGGGGCGTCGCCACAGCGCTGTCGCGGCGCCCCCAGCACACCGCACGTCTGTACGGCAGGAGTCCCGCACCCATGGCAGAGCGCAAGCCGATCGAATCCTGGCTGACCGACATGGACGGCGTCCTCATCCACGAGGGCGTCCCGATCCCCGGCGCCGACGCGTTCATCAGGAAGCTGCGGGAGACCGGGAAGCCCTTCCTGGTCCTCACGAACAACTCGATCTACACGGCCCGCGACCTGCACGCCCGCCTCGCGCGCATGGGCCTCGAAGTCCCCGTCGAGAACATCTGGACCTCGGCCCTCGCGACCGCCAAGTTCCTCGACGACCAGCGCCCCGGCGGCACCGCGTACGTCATCGGCGAGGCCGGCCTCACCACCGCGCTGCACGACATCGGCTACGTCCTCACCGACCACGACCCGGACTACGTGGTCCTCGGTGAGACCCGGACGTACTCCTTCGAGGCGATGACCAAGGCCGTCCGGCTCATCAACGCCGGAGCCCGCTTCATCTGCACCAACCCCGACGAGACCGGCCCCTCCCTGGAGGGCCCGCTCCCGGCCACCGGCTCCGTCGCCGCGCTCATCACGAAGGCCACCGGCAAGGAGCCGTACTTCGCGGGCAAGCCGAACCCGCTCATGATGCGCACCGGCCTCAACGCGATCGGCGCCCACTCCGAGTCCAGCGCGATGATCGGCGACCGGATGGACACCGACATCCTGGCCGGCCTGGAGGCGGGCATGCAGACCTTCCTCGTCCTGACGGGCCTGACCAGCCAGGCCGAGATCGACCGCTTCCCGTTCCGCCCGTCGAAGATCGTCGACTCGATCGCGGACATCGTCGACCGCGTGTAAGGACGCCCCGCCGCCGTCCCCTGCGGATGCGAAGAGCGCCGATCCGGGTGAACCTGCCAGTACCAGGAGGTCACGATGCGCATCTGTCCCATTGCTCTCCGTGCCGCAGGGGCGGCCGTGGTGCTCGTACTGGCGCCCACCACCGGCGGCGCGTACGCCCACGACGGGGTGAAGGCCACCGTCACCCCGTCCCCGGCCTCGCCCGGCGCCGACGTCGACGTCCGCGTCCAGGGCTGCAAGGGCACGACCGGTGCCGCGAAGTCCGAGGCGTTCGTCGCCGACGTCGAGCTCACCGGCAAGGACGGCGGGGACCGCCCCCTGTCCGGGGACACCACGGTCAGGTCCGGACTCAAGGACGGTACGTACCGGGTCGCCGTGGTCTGCGACGGCCACGACCACCGGGACGCCGGCACCGTGCAGGTCGGCCACCGGCGGCCGACCGACAAGCCGACGCACAAGCCGACCGACAAGCCGGCGCACGAGCCGACGCACAAGCCGACCGACAAGCCGGCGCACGAGCCGACCCACCACGCGACCCCGGTCGCCCCGGTCCGCGCGGGCGGCGGCGGCACCGCCGCCTTCGCCGCCCCGGCCGCCCCCGGAGTCGCCCAGACCACCACCGAGAGCGGCCTCGGCACCCCGTACACCCTGCTCGGCCTCGGCATGGCCGCGATCGCCGCCGTGGCCGTCGCCTTCCGCAGCTCCCGCCGCCGCGCCGCCGAGGCCTCCGGTACGGGCACGGGCGCCGCCTCCGGTACGGGTCCGGGCTCCGGCGCGGGGTCGGGCTCGGGCTCGGACTGACGATGACGTCCGGAACCCGCCCGGCGGGCACCGGGCGACTCGTCACCGGCGTGGCCTGGGCACTGCTGCTCCTCGGGCTCTGGCTCTGGGGCCGCGAGGTCACGGAGGGCCCCGGGGGCAGCTCGGCGCCCACCCACGGCGACATCGCCGCCGTGGGCCGGCCGCTCGGCGCGGCGCTGCCCCCGGCCCACGAGCCGATCGCCGCCGTCGAACCCCGGCGCGTGGAGGTCCCGTCGCTCGGCATCGCCGCGCCCGTCGTGGCGCGCGGCCTGGACGCCACGGGCGCGATCGACCCGCCGCCCTTCGACCTGCCGCACACGGTGGGCTGGTTCGGCGCGGGCACCCGGCCCGGGGCGGCCGGGGCGGCCCTCCTCGTCGGCCACGTGGACACCGAGGCCCGCCCGGCGGTCTTCTACGGCCTCAGCGCGGCCCGCCCCGGCGCGAAGGTCCTGGTCACCCGGACGGACGGCACGGTCGCCGAGTTCACGGTCGACGACGTCCAGGTCTTCCCGCGCGAGGACTTCGACGCGAGCCGGGTCTACGGCCGCCGCGAACCCGGCCGCGCCGAGCTCCGCCTGATCACCTGCGGCGGCACCTTCGACCGCACGGCCGGCGCGTACTCGGCGAACGTGGTCGTCTCGGCGTACCTCACCGGCACCTGAACCCGGGGGACCCGGGCCGACCGGCGCCCGGCCGGCGGCTCGCGTCCCGCGGCGCCACCGGCCGGTCCGGTCCTCGACCGCGGGGCTCACGGGCGGCGGGAGGAGCCCGGTGCCGGCCGCGGGAGGTCGGGGTTCCGGAAACTGTAGAGGCCCTGCCCCGCCCGGCCCAGAGGGCTGTCGTGTCACGATGACGACGACCGGTCCGTACGTGCCGAGGGGCCCGGAATGTCCGCACGTCACCGCCGGCCCCGACCGCCCAGGACCCTCCCGGTCCGCGCGCTCCTGCTGCTCCTCGCGGCGGGCCTCGCCGCCGGCTGCACGGGAGGCCGGGGCTCCCCGCCCGGCGCCACCGCCCAGGTCTCCGCCGCCGTCGTGGAGGAGCGTCCCGGGGAGCGGTACGCACTGCTGAAGGCGGCCGTCCTGCGGCTGAAGCGGCAGCCGGCGACCACGGCGAGCACCGGGTACGGCCGGCAGCTGTCGACGCTGCTCGGCGGCAAGCCGTTCGTGATCGACACCAGCAGGAACGGGAACGGCCCCTACCTGGAGGGCGACCCGGCCCGGAACCGGTGCAACCCGCCGGGCCGCGCGCTCGGCACGCCGCCGACCCGCAGCACGGGGGACCCGCTGGTCGCGGCCTACCTGTGGATCAAGCGCCCGGGAGAGTCGGACGGGGAGTGCCGGGGCGGCCCGCGGGCGGGGGAGCGGTTCGACGCGTACGCGCTGGAACTGGCCAGGAACACCCGGTAGTTCGGGCGGCCGAGGCCGGTCGCGGCCGATCAGGGCCGATCGGGGCCGGAAATCACCAAGACCCCCTCACCGATGGTGAGGGGGTCTTGACTTTGCGTGCGCCGCCAGGGACTCGAACCCCGGACCCGCTGATTAAGAGTCAGCTGCTCTAACCAACTGAGCTAGCGGCGCCTGCTGACAAAGAGAACTCTACCTGACCTGGAGGGGTGCTCCTGACCAATATCGATCGCGTCCGGCCTGTCGGATGGTCGTACTGGCCCTTCAATCCGTCAAAATGCGATTTGTCCAGACAGTTGAGACACTGGCGCCCGAAACAAGGGTCAAAAGATCTTGACGAGTGTGGAGGGGAATCGCATGAGCGTGCCGGTTTTCGAGGAGTTCGAACCCGCGGCCGACTGCGGCTGCCCGGGCTGCGCCCAGCAGCGCCGTGGCCTCGCGCTCGGCCTGCCCGTGCGGGCGGGCGGCCACCCGGCGGCGCACGGCGCGCGCCGCGCGCTGGTGCTGGTGACGGCGGCGGGAGTGGTGCTCGGAGGGGGAGGCGCGGGCGCGGCGACGGCCCTCGCGCGCCCGGCGGAGCCGTTCACCCCGGCGGATGCGGGGGCGGGCCCCGGGGTGGACGCGGCGGTTCTGCGGGAGGCGCCGGCCGTGGACCCCTGGCCGGGACCGGAGACCCCGCAGGGCGGCCGGGGCCCGCTGCACGGAGCGCCCGGCCCGGGCCCCCAGCCGTCCACGACACCGGCCCCCGGTACGGGCACGGCCACGACGCCTCCCTCCACGGACCAGATCTCGACGGGCACGCTGAGGCAGACCACTCGGGCCGAGATCATCAACCGCGCGAAGCTGTGGGTGACGGCCCAGGTCCCGTACTCCATGGAGAGGTACTGGTCGGACGGTTACCGTCAGGACTGCTCCGGCTACATCTCCATGGCCTGGAACCTGCGCAGCAACGAGTGGACCGGCAGCCTCGACCGCTTCGCCGAGAAGATCGACCGCACCGAGCTCCAGCCCGGGGACATCCTGCTGTTCCACAACCCGGCCAACCCGACGCGCGGCTCGCACGTCACGATCTTCGGCGGCTGGACCGACTACACGCACACCTCGTACATCGCGTACGAGCAGACGAAGCCGCGCACGCGGAAGCAGGCGACGCCCATGGCGTACTGGGAGAACTCCGACCGGTACGTGGCCTACCGCTACAAGGCCGTGGTGAGCGGCGGCAGCGGGGGCGGCACGACCGGCGGGGGGTCGACCGCGACCCCGAAGCCGGCGACGCCGTACCCGGGGGCGGGGAAGTTCGGCCCGGGCGCGAACAACGCCTACGTCACCCAGCTCGGGAAGCTCCTCGTCGAGCGCGGCGGCAAGAAGTTCTACACCAAGGGGCCCGGCCCGAAGTGGGGCGAGGCGGACCGGCGGGCGACCCAGGCGTTCCAGCTCGCGCAGGGCTGGAAGGGCAGGGACGCGGACGGCCTGCCGGGCCCGCAGACGTGGGAGCTCCTCGTGACCGGCGAGGGCAGGAGCATCGGCGGATCGGGTGGTTCGGGCGGTTCGAGCGCGAATGCGACGGGGTTCCCCGGGCGTGGCTACTTCCGTCCGGGCCAATCCAACGCATATGTGGAGAAGCTGGGCAAACAACTGGTGAAGCGGGGCTTCGGCAAGCACTACCTGTCGGGACCCGGTCCGCGCTGGACGGAGGCGGACCGCCGCAACGTCGAGTCGTTCCAGCGGGCTCAGGGCTGGCGCGGCGCAGCGGCCGACGGCTACCCGGGCTCGGAGACCTGGCGGCGCTTGTTCCGATGACCCCGAGAGCATGAGGTGGACCCGAATGACCGCATCGACCCCGACCCCCGCGGACTCCGGCGCGGCGGCCTCGCGTGACGCGGCCCGCACGGCCAGACGCCTGACGGACGGCACCCTCCCCCGCACGTCCCCACCGAAGACCGGAGACCCGACCCCGAGAACCCCTGAGTTCCCCCGCGACGGAACCCCACCGACCCCCGGGCCCGGGCCCCTGGCGACTTCGGAGGCCGAGACCCCGGCGACTCCGGAGGCCGGGACTCCGACGGCCCGCGAGGGCGGGACTTCGGTGGCTCCCTTGGGCGGGACCCCGGCGGCCCATGAGGTCGGGACTCCGGTGGCTCCCCGGGGCGGGACCCCGGTGGCCCCCGATGCGGGGACTCCGGGGACTTCGCGTGGTGGGACCCTGCCGGCCTCCGAGGCGGGGACTTCGGGGACTTCCCACGGTGGGACCCCGCCCGCCTCCGGTGCGGGGACCCCGGCGGCCCCCATGGGTGGAGCCCTGACTGCGCCCCAGGTAGGGACCCCGACCGGGGAGCGGGGTGTGGCCGGGCCTTCGGAGCGGACTGTGCGTCCGGACTCACCGGGGACGCCGATCGGGGGTACGCCCGCGACCGCGGACCGGCACCGGACCCCGACCTCGGACCGATCCCCGACCTCGGACCGGACCCCGACCTCGCCCGCGGGCGTGTCCACGGCCCCCGCTTCCGGCCGACCTGCGGCTCCCGACCGGAGCGCACCCCCGGACCGAACCACGCCCCTACCCGGGGCTGCGCCCACGGCTCCCGCCTCGGCCACCGCTCCCGCCCCCACCGCCACCCCTCCTGGCCGGGCCCCGGCGGGTGCGGCGACCCCACCCGCGCCGGCGGCCTCCGCGCCCGCCGCGCCTCCGGCGGCCGCCCCGCCCGGCGCGGTGTCCGAGCCCCGCGTCGGGCCCCCGGCGCCCGGCACTGCAGGCCCGTCCGCCTCTCAGGCGACAACGGCGCCCACGTCCCAGACCGCGCATCCGCCCATCTCCCCAGCCGCGGCGGCGCGCACTGCCCAGTCAGGCGCGCCAACTGCCCCGACGGGCACACGCATCACCCCGGCCGGCTCGCCCGCCGCCCCGACGGGCTCGGCCACCGCCCCGACGGGCTCGGCCACCGCCCCGACGGGCTCGCCCGCCACCCCGGCAGGCACGCCCACCGCCCCTTCGGGGCTCGCTGGTGCCGGTGCGGCGACGCGCGGTCCCCTTTCGGCGGGTTCGGAGGGCGGAGGCGGGCGGACGAGTGCGCCCGGCCCCGACGCGGGGCGCCCGGCCGCGGTGGGCCGGGCGGAGTCGGGGAAGGTGTCCGGTGCCGTGTCGGTGGGTGAGCGGGGTGCGAAGTCCGGCTCCGTGGCCGAGGGGCGCGTCGACGTGCCCGACTTCGGGCGGATCGCCGGTGCGCGGGTCGCCGCGCTCTCCGTGCCCGTCGCGGGGATCGTCCGGGTCGTGCGGCGGAAGAACGTGATCGGGGCCGAGACCACCGGCTCCATCCCCGTACACCTGCTCTTCCGGGATGAGCCGGAGGGCGGCGCGCCCGGTGCGAACGGGGACGACGGGGGCCCCGACACCGTCGCGATGGCCGCGCCCGCGAAGATCGGCAAGGCTGCCATCCCGGCGCCCGCCAAGACGCAGCAGACGCAGCAGACGCAGCAGACGCAGGCGGCGCACCGGCAGAAGCCGGGGAACGGCAGCGCCAAGGCCCGGCCCGCCCCCACCGCCGATCCCGAACTCGTCGAGCGGCCCGGCGCGGTGCTGCCCGGCTGGGTCGGCGTGGTCGGTGGCGCGCTCGCGCTCGCCGGCTGTGCGGCGGTCGTGTGGTGGGCCGGGGCCGTGCCCGCGGAGGCGGCACGGATGCTGCGGCTGCCGGCCCGCCCGTACCAGGGCATCCACCTCGGCCAGTGGGCGCTGCTCGCGCTCGGGGTCGTCGCCGCGCTGTTCGCGGTGGGCGGTCTCGGCCGCGGCCGGGTCGGCTACGCCTGGGTCCTGACCCTGTTCGGGGACTACCGCGGCACCGTCCGCAGGACGGGTCTGGTGTGGGTCAGCCCGCTCCTGCTCCGCCGTCGCGTGGACGTCCGGCTCCGGCACTGGCGCAGTGAGCCGCTGCCCGCGGTCGACGCGAAGGGCACGGCCCTGGACGTCGTCGTCCTCGTCGTCTGGCGGGTGCGGGACACCGTCCGCGCCGCGCTGGGGGTCGACGGCCACGAGGAGTACCTGCGGGAGCAGGTGGAGGCGGCGATGGCCCGGGTGCTGTCGCAGCTCCCGGCGGACGCCTTCCACGAGGACGCCCCGACGCTCCGGGACGCCGAGGCGGTCGGGGAGGCGCTGACGCGGATGCTGTCGGCGGAGTGCGCCCCGGTCGGGGTCGACGTCTTCTCGGCGCAGCCGACGCGCATCGAGTACGCCCCGGAGGTCGCGGCGGCGATGCAGCGGCGCCGGATCGCGGCGATCGACGCGAAGCACCGGGACAGCGTCCTGACGTCGGTGGTGGACGCGGTGGACGACGTGGTCCACCGGCTGACCAGTCGTGGTCTGGTGGAGTTGGACGACTACGAGCGCAAGGCGCTGGTCAAGGACCTGACGGTGGCGTTCTACACGGGGAGGACGGCGCCGGTCGAGGGCGCCTGAGGGGATGGACATGTTCAACTTCCGTCCATACCTTGGTACTTGGTCCAGACCAAAATGACTCACCGGTGCGATCCGCGGAACCCCGCACCACCCGTACCACCCGTACCACCCGTACAAGCAGAACCGGCAAGACCGCACGCGTGCGCACGGCCCAACGGAACTCCCCCACGTTCTCCTGGAGCGACAGCATGCACATGCGCAAGAAGAAGTCAGTCGGGGCGGCGGTGGTGGCGCTCGGCGTCGCCGGCGCCTCCCTCCTCGCCACCGGCAGCGCGGGCAGCCACGGCTACACCGACTCGCCGATCAGCCGCCAGAAGCTCTGCGCCAACGGCACCGTGACCAACTGCGGCTCCATACAGTGGGAGCCGCAGTCGGTCGAGGGCCTCAAGGGCTTCCCCGCCGCCGGTCCCGCCGACGGCAAGATCTGTTCGGCGGGGCTCACGCAGTTCGCCCAGCTCGACGACCCCCGGGGCGGCGCCTGGCCGGCCACGACCCTCACGGCGGGGCAGAGCTACAGCTTCCGCTGGCAGTTCACGGCCCGGCACCGCACCACCGACTTCAAGTACTACATCACCAAGAACGGCTGGAACCCCACGCAGAAGCTGACCCGGGCCGCGCTCGACCCCCAGCCGTTCCTCACCGTCCCCTACAACAACCAGCAGCCGCCGGCGACCCTCTCGCACTCCGGAACCGTCCCGGCGGGCAAGACGGGCCGTCACCTGATCCTGGCGGTGTGGACGATCGCGGACACCGCGAACGCCTTCTACGCCTGCTCGGACGTCAAGTTCTGACAGTCGGGAGCCCCGGCCGTTCAGTTCTGACGGTACGTCAGTTACAGTCCGGCCCATGAGGGGTGCGGACACCGTCGCGGAGCTCGTACGGCGCCAATGGGGCGACCACCGGACCGGCCTGAGGGACGAGCACCACACCCTCAGCCACCACGAGGTCGCCGCGGGCGCCGCCGCGCGGGCCGCACTGCTCGTGGACCTGATGCCACCCCTGCCGGGGAGCGAGCCGCACCTCGGCATCCTGCTCGACAACACGCCGGAGTACCCGCTCTGGCTCAGCGCGGCGGCCCTCGCGGGGGCCGCCGTCGCCGGGATCAACCCGACCCGGCGCGGCGCCGAACTCGCCCGGGACATCCGGCACACCGCCTGCCGGATCCTGGTCACCCAGCGCGCCCACCTGCCGCTCCTCGACGGCCTCGCGCTGCCCGGACTGCGCATCCTCGTCACCGACACCGACGCCTACCGCGAACTCCTCGCGCCCTACGCCGGCGCCCGCCCGGGCGACGCCACCCTCGGTCCCGTACGCCCCGACAGCCGCTTCCTGCTCTCCTTCACCTCCGGCTCGACGGGCGCGCCCAAGGCCGCGCTCTGCAGCCAGGGCCGTCTCGCGGCGGCCGGCGCCTCCCTCGCCTCCCACTTCGGGGCCGGCCGGGACGACGTCCACTACGTCTGCATGCCGATGTTCCACGGCAACGCGGTGATCGCGGACTGGGCGCCCGCGCTCAGTGCCGGCGCGGGGGTGGCGCTGCGGGCCCGCTTCTCCGCGTCCGGCTTCCTCCCCGACGTACGCCGCTTCGGCGCCACCTACTTCACCTACGTGGGCCGGGCCGTGCAGTACCTGCTCGCCACCCCGCCCGGACCGGACGACCGCGCGCACACGCTGCGCCTCGGCTTCGGCACCGAGGCCGGGGCGGTGGACGCCGCCCGCTTCCGGGAGCGCTTCGGGATCCCGCTCGTCGAGGGGTACGGCTCCTCCGAGGGCGGCGCGGCGGTCCAGCGCACCCCGGACACCCCGGCCGGCGCGATCGGACGGGCCGCCCCCGGCGACGACCTGGCCGTCCTGGACGCGGAGACCGGCGAGGAGTGCCCACCGGCCCGCTTCTCGCGCGGGGGACGGCTCCTCAACGCGGACGAGGCGGTCGGCGAGCTCGTCAACCGGGGCCGCAGCCCCTTCGAGGGCTACTGGCGCAACCCCGAGGCGGAGGCGGTCCGGCTGCGCGGCGGCTGGTACTGGACGGGCGACCTCTTCTACCGGGACGAGGCCGGCTTCCTCTACTTCGCCGGCCGCACGGACGACCGGCTGAGGGTCGACAGCGAGAACCTGGCCGCGGCGATGATCGAGAACATCCTCGCCCGCTGGGACCGGGCCGCCGGGGTGGCGGTGTACGCGATACCGGACCCGGTGGCCGGCGACCAGGTCATGGCCGCGCTGGCCCTGCGCGAGGGGGCCGTCTTCGAACCGGCGGAGTTCGCGGCCTTCCTCGCCGCACAGCCGGACCTGGGCACGAAGATGCCGCCGCGTTTCGTCCGCGTGACGCGCGAGCTGCCCCTGACGGCCACCAACAAGATCCACCGCGTGGGCCTGCGCCGTGACTCCTTCCTCTGCGCGGACCCCGTCTGGTGGCGACCGACCCCCGGTGCCCCGTACGAGCCCCTCACCCCCGAGGCGACCGCCGCCCTCCGGGACCGGTACGCCCGCCACGACCGCACCCCGACCTGGGCCGGCCCGGGGTAGGGCCGGCCCCACCCCCGCCACGCCCTCCAGGCCCATGGCCCCGCCCCCGGGGCCGCGCCTACCGTGGGCGCCCATGGAACCCCGTAACCCCTGGCAGGCGCTCACCCGGTCCCGGTTCCCGCTCGGCCCCTGGCCCTGGCGGGCCGCCGGATACCTCGCGTCCGGGGCGGTCGTCGGGGGCCTGGCCCTCCTCGTGCTCCTCGTCCTCGGGGTGTTCTCGCTGCTCCTCGTCGGGCTGCCGCTGCTGCTCCTCTCCGGGCTCGCCCTCGGCTCCGTCGAGCGGTTCCGGCTCCGGCTCGTCGACCTGGACCCGGCCCCCGACCCGCACCGCCTCCCCGCCGCCGCCGGCCTCGCCGCCTGGCTCCGGCTCCGGGCGGGGGAGCAGGCGACCTGGCGCGAGCTCGGGTACGGCCTGCTGCTCGCCACCGTCCTGTGGCCGCTCGACCTCCTCGTACTCGCCGCCGGTGTCGGCCTGCCCCTCGCCCTCCTCAGCGCCCCGGTCCAGCTGGCGGTGGACGGCCAGGAGGCCAAGGTCGTCAAGGCGTACCTGGTCACCTCCTATCCCGAGGCCTTCGCCGCCGCCCTCCTCGGCGCCCTCCTCCTGGTCACCCTCGCCTACCCCCTGGCCGCCGTCGCCGGCGCCCGCGCCGCCCTCGCCCGGGCCCTGCTCGCCCCGCGAGAGACGGACGGGGACGGGCGGATCGGCGAGGTCATCGCCTCCCGCGCCCGGCTCGTCGACGCCTTCGAGGCCGAGCGCCGCCGCATCGAACGCGACCTCCACGACGGGGCGCAGCAGCGGCTCGTCGCCCTCACCATGACCCTCGGCCTCGCCCGCCTCGACGCCCCGCCGGGGCCGCTCGCCGAGCAGCTGGCCAAGGCCCACACGGAGGCGGGGCAGGTCCTGACCGAGCTGCGGGAGCTGATCCACGGCATCCATCCGCAGGTCCTGGCCGACTACGGTCTCGGCGCGGCGCTCGCCGACGCCGCCGACCGCTCGGCCGTCCCCGTCGGCACCGACGTCGACCTGCCCCGGCTGCCGGCCTCCGTCGAGAGCGCCGGCTACTTCGTGGCCTGCGAGGCCCTCGCCAACATCGGCAAGCACAGCGGCGCCACCCGGGCGGGCATCACGGCCCGGCACACGGACGGCGTCCTGCGGCTCGACGTCGAGGACGACGGGCGGGGGGCCGCCGACCCGGCCCGCGGCACCGGGCTCACCGGACTCGCCGACCGGATCGCCGTCCTCGATGGCACACTGACGATCATGAGCCCGCCGGGCGGGCCGACCGTCCTGCGAGTGGAGATCCCGTGCCGCACCCTCCGAGAAAGCTCCGCGTCGTCCTCGCCGAGGACAGCGTCCTCCTCCGCGAGGGACTGATCGGCCTCCTGACGCGTTTCGGCCACGAGGTCGCCGCCGCCGTCGGTGACGCCGACGGTCTGCGCGAGGCGGTCGCCGCCCACGACCCGGACGTCGTCGTCACCGACGTCCGGATGCCGCCCGGCTTCCAGGACGAGGGGCTGCGCGCCGCGGTCGCGCTCCGGGCCGAGCGGCCGGCGCTGCCGGTGCTCGTCCTCAGCCAGTACGTGCAGCGCAGCTACGCCGCCGACCTCCTCGACTCGGGCGACGGCACCGGCGTCGGCTACCTCCTGAAGGACCGGGTGGGGCAGGTCGAGGAGTTCGTCGAGGCCCTCACCCAGGTCGCCGAGGGCGGCACGGTCGTCGACCCCGAGGTCGTACGGCAGCTGCTGCGCCGCCACCGGGACCCGCTGGCGGCGCTGACCCCGCGCGAGCGCGAGGTCCTGGGCCTGGTCGCGGAGGGACACTCCAACGGGGAGATCGCCCGGCGGCTGGTGGTGACCGAGGCCGCCGTCGGCAAGCACATCGGCAACATCCTGGCCAAGCTCGACCTGCCGCAGGCCGAGGACACCCACCGCCGCGTCCTCGCCGTCCTGACCTACCTCAGGGCCTGAGCACAGGGCCTGAGCACAGAGCATGAGCACAGGGCATGAGCACAGGGCCCGGGTCCCGGCCGGTCCCGGAACACAAGAAAGCCCCCCGCCGAAGCGAGGGGCTTTCCCTGTCTGTGCGCCGCCAGGGACTCGAACCCCGGACCCGCTGATTAAGAGTCAGCTGCTCTAACCAACTGAGCTAGCGGCGCCTGCTGACAGAGAAAATACTACCTGGTCCCGAGGGGTGCTCGTGACACCCCCGCCGGAGCGTCGTCCGACGGGGGTCGTCCTGGGGTCCGATGCCTCGGATGGCCGGTTGTCTCAGATGGCCAGCGAGAGCACCACGGGCGCGGCCCGCCGGTTGAGGGTGTCCGCCGCGGCGCGCAGCCGGTGGGCGTGCTCGATCGGCAGGGACAGGGCCAGGCAGCCCACGGCCGAGCCGGCCGTCAGCGGGACGGCGGCGCAGACCGTGCCGACCGCGTACTCCTGGAGGTCGAGCACGGGGACGGTCGCCGGCTGGCTGTCGAGCTTCGAGAAGAGGATCCGCTCGTTGGTGATCGTCCTGGAGGTCAGCCGGGCGATCTTGTGACGGGCGAGGTGGTCCCGCCGCCCGTTCTGGTCGAGCTGGGTGAGCAGGCACTTGCCGACGGCGCTGGCGTGCGCCGCCGAGCGGAAGTCCACCCACTCGTTGACCTTCGGGGTGCGTGGCCCGTTGGCGAACTGGGTGATCTTCACCTCGCCGTCGATGTACCGGCTGATGTAGACGGCCGCGCCGACGGAGTCGCGGAGTTCGGTCAGGGTCTCCTGGAGCTTGGCCTCCAGCGCTTCGCGGCGGGTCAGGCCGGAACCGAGGAGGACGAGGGAGTCCCCGATGACGTACGCGCCGTCGGCGACCTGCTCGACGTACCCCTCGCGGCGGAGCATGAGGAGCAGCGACGAGAGGTGGGCGACGGGCAGGCCGGTCTCGCGGGCGATCTGGACGTCCGTCACTCCGCCACCGTGCCGTGAGACCGTCTCGAGGACGCGCAAGGCGTATTGCACCGAGTGGAACGGCGCGGTGGGCTCGGGCTTCAGCGCCACGGTTTCCCCCTACCAGGTTGTGACCGCAAGCTTTCGTACCACGATAGCCGCCAAGAGCCCTTTCAGGGGCGGCTGTTGGCGAGAATGATGCGGAGGATCCATGGCCTGGGCTGGGGCGCACCACTCTGGCATATGCCTGTGTCATGACTCCTTCACAGAGTCTCAGGTCAGGGCCGTGCGGGGCCGGGTTCGCGCTCACGTTCGGGTGGCGGCGGCCGAGAGATTTTTTACGGGGAAGCGGACCCGTGAAAGCACCGCCGGCGCCGCTGCGAGCGGTTCCACCGTGGCCGAGAACGTACGCAGGGCGGATGCGGACGACCGGACGACAGAGATACGCGAGACGTGCACGAGGTGAGCGCGAGACGGTCGAGGGGTACTGCAGCGGGGTGCGGAATAACCGGAGGCGCCCTCCTGTTGTGTCCCGAGTTACCGACCGCACGTGCCGAGGAGGGTCCCCACGGTGACCGACGCCATTCGAGGAGAGACGCGGGGCACCGCGCCCGTACCGCTGTCCGTACTGGACCTGGTGACCGTCGGCAGAGGCGGCTCCGCGACCGAGTCGCTCGCCACCAGCGTCGAACTGGTCCGGCTCGCCGAGCGGCGTGGCTTCCATCGGCACTGGGTGGCCGAACACCACTCCATGCCCGGCGTCGCCTCCTCCTCGCCGGCGGTGATCCTCGCCCACCTCGCGGCCCACACCCGCCGCATCCGCCTCGGCTCCGGCGGCGTCATGCTGCCCAACCACGCCCCGCTCGTCATCGCCGAGCAGTTCGGCACCCTGGAGGCCCTCGCCCCGGGCCGGGTCGACCTCGGCCTCGGCCGCGCCCCCGGCACGGACGGCGCCACGGCCGCCGCGCTGCGCCGCGCCGAGTCGCCGAAGGAGGGCGCCGACGACTTCCCGGAGCAGCTCGCCGAGCTGACCCGTTTCCTGGACGACGACTTCCCGGACGGGCACCCGTACTCCCGTATCCACGCCATCCCCGGCCCCGTGCAGGGTCATAAGGGCCGGCCGCCGGTCTGGCTGCTCGGCTCCTCCGGCTTCAGTGCCCGCCTCGCGGGGCTGCTCGGCCTGCCCTTCGCCTTCGCCCACCACTTCTCCGGGCGGAACACGATTCCGGCGCTCGACCTCTACCGGGAGTCCTTCCGGCCCTCGGGCCTCCTCGACGCCCCGTACGCGGTGATCAGCGTCGCGACGCTCGCCGCCGAGGACGCGGCGGAGGCCCGCCGCCAGGTGCTGACCGGGGCCCTCGCGATGCTGCAGCTGCGCTCCGGCCGGCCGGGGCTGATGCCGACGCCCGAGGAGGCGGAGGCGTACCGAGTCAGCCCCGTCGAGCGGGAGTTCATGGACGAGTGGGTGGGGAACGTTCTGTACGGCACCCCGGACGAGGTCCGCACGGGCCTCGACGACCTGCAGAAGCGCACGGGCGCCGACGAGGTGATGCTCACGGCCAACGTGCACAGCGGGGCGGCACGGCTGCGGAGTCATGCGCTGATCGCGGACGCGTACGAGCTTCCGGAGCTCGCGGAGTAGCCGGGAGCTTCTCGGAGGGGCCCCCCGCGCCTCGCGGGGCGCTGGACCCCGGCTCGAAAACCCGGGTCTTCGTGGCGGGGTGGTTCGGTCCCGAACCCCCGCCCCCTCACCCCTAAGTGAACCTTAAACCGCTCGTCACCCATGGTGGCGGGCGGTTCCGTTTTGTGCTGCACCCCTCTGACGAGGCGTTTCCTCGGCGAATTGGTCTAGTCCTCAATCTGGTTCAGACCATTGACGCACTGTTCATGCGCCGGTTATCACTTCCTCAGCTCCTGTACGGCACCACCCCGTTCCCCCTCTCGGAGGCCGCACGTGCACCCCCGTAAGCCATTGATCGCCGCGCTTCTCAGCTCGGCCCTCGCCGCCGGCGCGCTCGCCGCGACCGTCGGCCTCGGCTCCGCCCAGGCGGCCGACACGTCGACCACTGCCTCTGCGGGCAACGTGCGCATCGCGTACTACGACCAGTGGAGCGTCTACGGCAACGCGTTCTACCCCAAGCACCTCGACACCCGGGGCATCGCGAGCCAGCTGGACGTCATCAACTACTCGTTCGGCAACATCCACCCCACCAACCTCACCTGTTTCATGGCCAACAAGGCCGCGGGTGACGACAACAACCCCAACGCGGGTGACGGTGCGGGCGACTCGTACGCCGACTACCAGAAGTCCTTCAGCGCGGCGGACAGCGTCGACGGCGTCGCCGACAAGTGGGACCAGCCGATCGTGGGCGTCTTCAACCAGTTCAAGGAACTGAAGGCGAAGTACCCCCACCTGAAGATCAACATCTCGCTCGGCGGCTGGACCTACTCCAAGTACTTCCACGACGCGGCGAAGACGGACGCGAGCCGCAAGAAGCTCGTCTCCTCCTGCATCGACCAGTACCTCAAGGGCAACCTGCCCGTCGAGGGCGGCTTCGGCGGCGCGGGCACGGCGGCCGGCATCTTCGACGGCATCGACATCGACTGGGAGTACCCGGGCTCCTCCGGCGGCCACCTGGGCAACCACTACGGCCCCGAGGACAAGCAGAACTTCACCCTCCTCCTCGCCGAGTTCCGCAAGCAGCTCGACGAGTACGGCGCGGCCAACGGCGGCAAGAAGTACCTGCTGACCTCGGCCCTCCCGGCCGGCCAGGACAAGATCAAGTACATCGAGACCGACAAGATCGGCCAGTACTTGGACTACGCCAACATCATGACGTACGACATGCACGGCGCCTGGGACGGCGACGGGCCGACGTACCACCAGTCCCCGCTCTACCCCTCGCCGAACGACCCGACCGACGTGATCGCGCCGGGCACCGAGAAGTACAGCATCGACTCGGCCATCGACTCCTGGATCGACGGCAACCCGGCCTACGGCATCGCGGGCGGCTTCCCCGCCAACAAGCTGACCCTGGGCTACGAGTTCTACTACCGCGGCTGGAAGGGCGTGCCGGCCGGCACCACCAACGGCCTCGCGCAGACCGCCACCGGCGGCTCCGGCGCCCGCCCGCTCAGCCAGCAGGCCGGCATCGCGCACTACAAGGAGCTCGGCGGCATCGTCGACAACGCGTCGACGACCTTCTGGGACGACCAGTCGAAGTCCTCGTACTTCTACAAGGACGGCGAGTTCTTCACCGGCCTCAACCAGAAGTCCATCCAGGCCCGGGTGGACTACGGCAAGCAGCGCGGTCTGGCCGGCGCGATGATGTACTCGCTCCTCGGCCTGGACAACAACGCCACCCTGCTGACCCAGATCAACTCCGCGCTCGGCGGCACCACCACCCCGCCCACCACGACGCCGCCCACCACGACGCCGCCCACCACGACGCCGCCCACCACCCCGCCGACCACGCCCCCGACGACGCCTCCGACCACGCCGCCCACGGGCTGCGGCTCGCTCCCGGCGTACGTGGCCGGCACGATCTACAACGCGGGCAACGAGGTCTCCCACAACGGCCGCAAGTACAAGGCCCAGTGGTGGACCCAGAACGAGACGCCGGGCACGACCGGCGAGTGGGGCGTCTGGAAGGACCTCGGCGCCTGCTGAGGCCCTGACCAGGACCCACTGAGCACCACATGACCACTGCCCCCGCCCGGAATGTCCCTCCGGCCGGGGGCAGTTCCATGCCCCGGGTCGTACGCCGGACGGGGACGGGCCCGTCCGCGGGAGGCCGGGCGCCGGGCGTCCGGGTTCAGACCCGCAGGGGCTCCGCGCCGATCAGTTCCGCGATCCGGTCCGGGGCCACCGCCCGCGAGTACAGCCAGCCCTGCCCCGTGTCGCAGCCGATCCGGCGCAGCCGGGCCGCCTGCCCCGAGGTCTCGACGCACTCGGCGGTGACCGTGAGCCCCAGCCGGTGCGCGAGCTGGACGAGCGCCTCGACGATCAGCTCGTCGGCCGGGTTGGGGTGCTCCTCGTCCTGGAAGCCGCGGACGAAGGAGCCGTCCAGCTTCAGCACGGAGACCGGCAGCCGGCTCAGGTAGGCGAGGTTCGAGTAGCCGGTGCCGAAGTCGTCGATCGCGATCCGCACGCCCATGTCGCTGAGCGCCTTGAGCGCCTGGAGGGGCCGCCCGGCCGAGCCCATCACGGCGGACTCGGTCAGTTCGAGCTGGAGCAGGTGCGGGGCGAGCCCGGTCTCCGCGAGGATCCCGGCGACGTCCGCGACCAGGTCGGAGTCCCAGACCTGACGGACCGCCACGTTGACGCTCACGAAGATCGGGCGCTCGCGCGGATGGTCCTTCTGCCACTGCCGGGCCTGACGGCAGGCGGTCCGCAGCACCCACCGCCCGAGCTCGACGATCGAGCCGTCCTCCTCGGCGATCCCGATGAACCGATTCGGCGCGAGCGAGCCGAACTGCGGGTGGTTCCAGCGCACCAGCGCCTCCACCCCGCGCACGGCCCCGTCCGACAGGTCCACGAGCGGCTGGTACTCCAGGCCGAACTCCCCGCGCTCCACGGCCGGACGGAGCGTGGAGGAGAGCGCCTGACGGGTCATCCGGTGCGCGTTGCGCTCCGGGTCGAAGAGCGTCCAGCGGGCCTTGCCGTCGGCCTTCGCCCAGTACAGCGTGGTGTCCGCGGCCTGCATGAGGGCGGTCGCGGTCGTCCCGTGCGCGGTGCGCTCGACGACGCCGATCGAGGCGGAGACCGAGAGCCGCTGGCCGCCCAGGTCGAAGGGGTTCTGCAGTGCGCAGAGCACCGAGCGTGCGAGGTCGGCCAGTTGTTCCGTACCGGTGGAGTCCTCGACGAGGATCGCGAACTCGTCGCCGCCGAGCCGGGCCACGAGGTGGCCGCCGCTGCGGGTGTAGCCGTCGCTGTCCGCGCACGCGGTCAGGCGGGCGGCGACGGCGGCGAGCAGCCGGTCGCCGACCCGGTGGCCGAGGGTGTCGTTGACGGCCTTGAAGCCGTCGAGATCGAGGTAGCAGAGACCGATCCGCCCTGTTCTGCCATACCCGTATGACTCATGTGACTGATGCGATTCATGTGCATCGTGCGGGGCGTAGGCCGGGTCGGCGTCCTGGGCGGCGGCGTCCAGGGCCGAGGAGAGCCGCTCGAAGAACAGGGCCCGGTTGGGGAGCCGGGTCACGGGGTCGTGCATCTGGAGGTGGCGCAGCCGCGCCTGGAGCTCGCGCCGGTCGCTGACGTCCGCGATCGACAGGAGCACGCGCCGGCTGTCGGGCACGGGGGAGACGGTGACCTCGGCCCAGAGCGAGCGTCCGTCGGGGTGCTTGAGCCGGCGGGTGCAGCGGAAGCGGGAGCGCCGGCCGCGGAGGACCTCGCGGTACGCGTGCCAGGTGCGGCCGTCGGAGGCGAGGTCGACGAGGTCGGCGGCGGCCTGCTCGCGGAGCTCCCCGGCCTCGGTGCCGAGGAGGGTGCCGAAGGAGTCGTTGGCCGCGACGACGAGGCCGTCCTGGTCGACGACGGCCATGGCGAGCTGCGCGGCGCGGAAGGCGGCGTGGTAGTCGCGGAGTTCGGCGGCCCGGCGGTCGGCGCGGAACCCGGCGTCGAGCTCGGGGGCGGGCTCCGGGGCGAGCTCGTGGTCGGGCGCGGGGGTGAGGCCGCGGTCGGGCTCGGGGGTGTGTCCGGGCTCGGTCTGACGCGTGGCACAGGCCTTGGCGTGACGCTCCGTGACGGAGAGGTCGGCCGGGGGTGTCTCCGGCGGCTCTGGATGCACCGGTCCTTCGGGGGTTCCGCTCACCGCTCGCTCCCGTAGTGCAGTCGGGCCGTTCACATGTGGTCGGGATGGTCGGCCATCTGGAAAGTCTGCCGATCATAGAGCCAGCCCGGGGGGCCGTTCCAGCTCCGCGGCGCCTCCGGGGACCGGTGAGCGCCGTGAGGACCCCTGCCCCGACCCCGCGCCCGATCGTTTCTGCGCGGGTCTGACACGGGTCGGTGGTGTCGTGACCGATTGTGACTTTCCGTGAGCCGGCGCCCGCTCGTGTCGCGTCGACCCGGCGGTGTCCCCTCACCCGACCGGGGCAGCGGAAACATGCGAAACGCCGCGAATCGTCACAAGGTGGTTGTGGTGTCCCGCCCTATCGATCCGGAGGTCCACGTGAGGGGTCAGCAGCCACCCGGGGGAGTGGAGCTGCCGAGGCTGCGTGCCGGTGCGGCTGCCTTCACCGCGCTCGCCGCGCTCGCCGCCACCGGTCTCGTCGCCGGTCCCGCGGTCGGCGCGCCCGCGGGCAGTCCCTGCACCCTGCCCCGCACCTCGGCCCATCACTCGCTCGGCCTCGACACCTGGAACGGCTCCTACCCGCGCCCCACCCGCACCCTCGACGCGGTCATGATCTTCCTGTCGTTCCCGGACTCGACCCCGCTGACCACCCCGGCCGAGCTCACCGCCGACCACTTCCCCGCCACCAGCGAGTACTTCGACCGCGCCTCCTACGGCCGCTTCGACCTGCGCCCGCACCCCCGGTCCGACTGGACCCGGATGCCGCGGGAGTCGGGGGAGTACGACATACGGCGCGACTGGGACTCCAAGAAGCGCGCGGCCTACCTGCGCGACGCGGTCGCCGCCGTCGACGCGGACGTCGACTTCTCGCTGTACGACATCGTCTACCTGGTCGCCGACCCGGACGCGCCCGGCGTCGACTCCGACGCGACGAAGGTCGTCAACCTCGAACGCCCGCTGAAGGCTGACGGCACCGAGATCAAGCGGGTCGTGACGGTCTTCGAGCGGCACCCGCCCGACCGGAACGTCCTCGCCCACGAGACCGGCCACGTCTTCGACCTGCCCGACCTGTACCACCGCCCGTCCGACGGCAAGGGCGACTGGGACACCCATGTGGGCGACTGGGACGTCATGGGCAGTCAGTTCGGGCTCGCGCCCGACCTCTTCGGCTGGCACAAGTGGAAGCTCGGCTGGCTCTCCCGCGCCCAGGTGACCTGCGTCCAGGGGCCCGGACCCCAGCTGGTCAGCCTGGAGCCGAACAGTGCCCCGCCCACGGAGAGCGGCACCCTCGGAACCCGGCTCGCCGTCGTCCGGACCGGCCCGGACAGCGTCCTGGCGATCGAGGCGCGCGGCTCCGCGGGCAACGACGCCGAGACCTGCACCGAGGGCGTCCTCCTGTACCGCGTACGCAACGGCGCGGCCTCCGGCGACGGCCCGGTCCAGGTCGTCGACACCCACCCGAGCACCGAGGCCTGCTGGGAGCGCTCCGTCTACCCGCCCCTCGCGGACGCGCCGCTGGAGGAGGGCGAGACCTTCACCGTGCCCGGTACGGGCGTACGCGTCGAGGTGGCGGACCGCACCGAGGCGGGCGGCTGGACCGTGAAGGTCACCCCGACGGGCACGGACTGACGGAAGCCCCGCCGGAGACGGACCCCCGCCGGGAACGGTCCGCCGCCGCACACGAAGAAGCCCCCCGCTTCCGCGAGGGGCTTCTTCCGTCTGTGCGCCGCCAGGGACTCGAACCCCGGACCCGCTGATTAAGAGTCAGCTGCTCTAACCAACTGAGCTAGCGGCGCCTGCTGACGTCGTAGACATTAGCACCCGGATCGGCGGGAGGAAAAATCGATACCCGCACGTCGGGCGCGGCGGCCGTCCGGACGGCCCGCACACAGGCCCAGAGCACGACCTCGGGACCGGGCAGCCACGGGTTCCGCGTGTCGGGGGCCACCAGCCAGCGGGGTCCCGCGGAGTCGGCGGGCGTGAGCGGGGGCACGGTCACCGCGTCTCCGACGCCGTGGCAGATCGGCCGGGGGACGGCGTCGCCCCACTCCTCCCAGTCGAGCAGCGCCGGCAGCCGCTGGGCCGTCCCGGCCGCGGTGAACAGCAGCATCCGGCCCCGGTGCACCGCGACCGGCCCGGAGCCCGGGCCCTCCTCCCACAGCCGGTCCAGCATCCGGCGCCCGAAGACCGGGTCCACGTTGACGACGTCGAAGACCGTCCCGCAGGGCAGCGCCGCGGGCGAGGCCGGGCTGGCCTCCCAGCGGGTGAGCGCCGCCCCGGGGCGGCCCCCGGCGGCCGAGGCGAGCCAGGCGGCCCCGTCGGCGGTCACCCGGGCCGTCTGGTGCCGGCCCTCGTCGCCCTGCCGCAGGAAACGGAAGATGTCGTACGGGGTCTCGTCGCGCAACCAGGTCGTCATACGACCACATCTACCGGCCGTGACGACCCGGTTTCCGAGAGTCGCGGAATCCCTGACAAGGCGGGTGGTCGAGGAGTATCGTGCGCCCCGCATATGCCACGGGACGGGGCGCGAGCCGCCGCCCGGGGAGTCTCCGCGGGCCGCCCCGGACGGGTGGCCCGCCGCTTGCCGGCCTACTCCTCCGCGGGGCGTCCGTTCGCCCGGATCAGGCCGCGGCCGAACTCGATCATCTTCAGGGCGTAGTCCTCGGTCCACTCCGCCCGCTCGGCGACGTCCGCCGCCGTCAGCCGGTCGAACCGGCGCGGATCCGCCAGCTGCGCCGCCGCGATCGCCTGGAACTCCGTCGCGCGGTCCGTCGCCGCACGGAACGCGAGCGTCAGCTCCGTCGCCCGGGCCAGCAGCTCGCGCGGGTCCTCTATCGACTCCAGGTCGAAGAAGTGCTCCGGATCGGCGGTCGCCTCGGCAGGCTCGAAGACCAGCGGCGCCGGCCGCAGCCGTCGCTGTCCGCTCCGCTCCGCGGGTTCCGCCATCGTTCTTCTCCTCCTCGCACAGACACGGCCCGGGATCCCGGGCCGCTTTCCATTGTCCCGCGCCGCGCAAGAGCGCGAGGCCCCCGCCGCGCGCCCCGACTCCGCTCCCGGGCCCCGGTTTACGGGGTCGGCTCGCCGGCCAGGCCGCGCAGGAGGAAGCGCAGGCCGCCGAGGAACTCCTCGTCCGGTCCGACCTCGCCCGCGCTCCGTGCGGTTGCCGTCAGATGGGGGAAGCGGTCCTCGGGCAGCGCCGCGATGGCTGCCGTGCCCTCGCCTGCGAGCGGCCCCAGGTGTTCGAGCTGGATCGCCCCGGTCACGTACCCGTGGAGGGCGCGGAGGGCGACGACCCTCCGGCCGCCGTCGAACCCGGCTTCGGTCAGGATGCCGAGTACGGTCTCCGACCACTGCAGCCCCGCGACCGCGCGGTGTCGGTGGGTGACGGCCAGGGGGACGGCCCCGGGGTGGGCGGCCACGCCGTCGCGCAGCCGCCTCGCCATGATCTCGATCCGTTCCTGCCAGGGCGCGGGCTCGGCGGGCGGGGTGGTGTCGACGGAGCCGAGGACGTGTTCGACCACGAGCTCCTCCAGTTCGTCGCGGTCGGCCACGTAGCGATAGAGCCCCATGGTGCTCACGCCGAGCTCCTTGGCGACGGCGCGCATGGAGAGGGCGGAGAGCCCGTCGCGGTCGATGACGGTGAGGGCGGCGGCGGCCAGCTGGTTCTGGCTGAGGGAGCGGGGTCGAGGCATGGCGGTTGACAGCGTACGCCCTACGCCTACGCTGTAGGAGTACGCCGTACGCCTACGAATCCCCTGAGGAAGGTGTCCCATGCGCACGCCCACGTCCCGCACACGACTGGAGCCCGGCCACGCCGTGCCCCGCCGCACTCTCGACCCGGTCCTCGGTCCCCCGGTGACCCTCCCGGATCCCGGGCGCCTCACCCACGTCCAGTTCCGGCGCTTCGCGGGCTGCCCGGTCTGCAACCTCCACCTGCGGTCGGTGGTCCTGCGGCACGAGGAGATCGAACGGGCCGGAATCCGGGAGGTCGTGCTCTTCCACTCACCCGCGGACGAGCTCCGCGAGCACGTGGCCCATCTGCCCTTCGCCGTCGTCGCCGATCCCGACCGACTCCTCTACGCCGAATTCGGCGTGGAGGCCCATTGCAGGTCCCTGCTCGACCCGCGCGCGTGGCCCGCCATCGTGCGGGCCGTCGTGCGCGGCGTCATCGAGCTGGCCCGTGGCCGCGGCCGGCTGCCCGCCACCTCGCAGCCGGCCGGGCGGCTGGGCCTGCCGGCCGACTTCCTGATCGCTCCCGACGGCGGACTCCTCGCCGCGAAGTACGGCGAGCACGTCTACGACCAGTGGTCGGTCGACGAGCTCCTCACCCTCGCATCGGCCCCCGCGACGGCTCGATGACGCCGGAGCGGCTGCCCCCGGGGCGTGGGCCCGGTGCTACGGACGCCACGAGACCCGGTGCTCCGCCAGGTGTGAGAGGACCGCGTGGTTCGCCTCCCAGCCGTCCGGGCTGTGATCATCGGCCGCCTCCGGCGGCGTGCCGGACTCCGTCCGGCGGGTGGTGCCGTGCCCTCATGCGCAGCGTGCCCGGCGGGGGCATCCCGGGTGAGGGGGACCCGTCGTGTGCTCGCCTCCGCGGCCCGCGCCCTACGGCGTCCAGGTCACCCGGTGCTCCGCCAGGTGTGAGAGGACCGCGTGGTTCGCCTCCCAGCCGTCCGGGAAGGACACCGCCGCGCCCAGTTGGACCGGCTCCGTCGACGGGTGCTCGTCGAGCAGTTCCGTGACGCCCGCCCGGCACACGACGACGCACGCGTGCCGGTGCCGGGAGGCCAGCACGCACAGGCGGCCCGTCTCCAGGTGGAAGGCGGTCGCGTCCGGGCGGCCGGACAGGGGATGGAGGACGACCGTGACGTCGTACTCGCGCCCCTGGAGCCGGTTCGCGGTGTCCACCGTCACACCCGACACGCCGAGCGCCGCGAGCGCCGCCCGCACCGCCGCCGCCTGGTCGCGGTGGGCCGTGCCGACCGCGACCCGGTCGGGCGTCAGGGGCACCGGCGTCTCCGAGCGCTCCGAGACCGCGGCGCCGCCCCGGTCCAGGAGCCGCCGCACGACCAGGGCGACCGCGCCGACCGCCTCCGGATCGGTGCGCGGGGTGGTGCGGGCAGGCAGTTCGAGCAGCCCCCAGCCCGACTCCGCCGCCTCGTCGAGGACCCGGTCGGGCCCCGAACCGTCCGACGTCACCGAGAACGAGAGCTTCCGGTCCCCGGGCCCGGTGCCGCTGCGGAAGGGCGTGTACGGGTAGAACGCGTCCGAGACCAGCGGCGCCGCCGAGGCGGGCAGCCGCCAGGACACCGGCAGCCGGTGCTGCGGCAGCTCCGGATTGTGCGCGAGCAGCGTCGAGACCGCGCTCGCCGACGGGTCGTAGGAGAGCCCCGCCCACTGCTCGGCGCCCACCACCGAGAACGGGTCCAGCTGCCCGGGATCGCCCACGAACAGCGCCCGCTCGAACAGCCCCGCCACGGCGAGGAGCCCGTCCGAGCGCATCTGGTACGCCTCGTCGACGATCGCGTGCGCCCACGGCTCGACGTTCTTCACGTGCGCCCACTTGGCGGAGGTCGAGAGGACGACCGGCAGCCCCGTCAGCTCGCCGGGCTTCGCCGACTTCCGCACGTTGGCCAGGTCGTCGAGCGCCTTGTCGTACGGGTCGCTGTCGTTCGAGTGCAGCCGGCCCACCTCCAGGCCGGGCTCCTTCTCGGCGAGCCGCAGCACCAGGTCGTCCACCTGTGCGTTCGTCTGCGCGACGACCATCAGGGGGCGCCCGGCGGCGGCCAGTTCGAGCGCGGCCCGCACGACCAGGGTCGACTTCCCGGCACCCGGCGGGGAGTCCACGACGACACCCCGCGCGGTGCCGTGCAGGGTGTCCGCCAGGATGCCGTCCGTCGCCCGGCCGGCCTCGGCGGACGGGTCGAAACGGGGCTCGGGAATCGTCACAGCACGTCCTCGGGGGTCACGGCGTCGGGCAGTTCCACGGCGTCCGTCCCGGGGGGACCGCCGTGCGTCCAGGGCGTCTCCTCCGGCTCCGGAAGCTTCGGCCCGACCCGCGACTCGTGCTCGAACAGCGTCCAGGCGATGTGCTCGCCCTTCTCCGGCACCGAGCCCTCCGCGGGCTCCTTCGACCGCCCCATCCGGTCCAGGAGCCGCAGCACCAGCGAGCCGTCCTCCTCGTACCGCACGAACTCCGCCGCCTGTGGTTTCCCGTCGAGCGAGCGGAACACCCTCGCCTTCTCCGCGAGGTGCGGCCGGTCGTCCGTGCGGACCGTGAGCAGCGGCCGGGGCGCGGGCCGCTTCGACTCCGTCCAGGCCATCGTCACCTCGGCCACCTCCGCCGCGAACGCCTCACCCGCGAGCCGCCGCCCCGCCAGGACCAGCGGGTCGTCGAGAGCCTCCTGCGCCTCCAGCTGCCCCTGCGCCCGCTCCCGGTTCGCGAGCTTCGAGGCGGCAGCGATCACGTCGTCCTGGCGCGGCTGCGGCGGCTCACCGGCCACCACGCGGTCCCGGTGGCCGGTGAACGACCAGCGGTCCCGGGTCCAGCGGTCCTCGACCCTGGCGCCCTCCGGCAGTTCCCGCAGCAGGCCGAGCGCCCGCCAGACCGCGTCCCACGTCGGCTTCAGCTGCGCGGCGACGAGCCGCCGGACCTCCCGCTCGGCCCGGTGCAGCTCACCGAGGCCCGCGTCGGCCGCCTCGCCGTCCTCGGCCGCGCCGAGTGCCAGCCGGGCCCGGTCGTACCGCTCGATCGCGGGCGCCAGGAGCCGGTTGTCGAAGGCGGGGTCCGTGGCGGGGCCGGCCGGCGGGCACAGCAGCTGCCCCCGCTCGTCCCGCCCCGTCTCGGCCCGCAGCGCCCCCTCGGGCCCCGACTCCCCGTCCCGCGGGTCGATCCAGGCGAGCAGCGCACCCAGGTGCTGGTCCTCCAGGGACGACTGGCCGGTCGCCCAGTGCCGGTTGAGCAGGTCCGTCGCCGCGAGCAGCAGCGAGGAGCCGGGCACCCGCGCCCGGTCGCCGTAGTGCGTCAGCCAGCGCCCGAGCAGCGGCACCCGCGGCGGCGCCGGGAACGGCGTCTCCGGGTCCTGCTCGGCCGTCCGCCGGAACCGCGTCGACCGCCCCAGCAGCCGTACGTACTCGATGCCCGCCCGGCTCGGCACGATCAGCTGCGGCGCGTCCGCGCACAGCTCGACCTCGACCTTCACCTTCTTGCCGGTCTCCGGGTCGACCTCGCTGCGCTCCGCCGCCTCCACGACGTCCGTGAACGAGTCGACGTACGGCAGGACCTCCTCCGCCAGGTCGGCGAGGAACGAGAACCGCAGGTCCCGGTCACGCGGCTGCGTCACCACGAGCAGCCGGGGCGCCCCGGGGTCGGTGCCGACGAGCGCCCCGAGCGGAGCTCCCGCCTCACCGGCGGTCGTCAGCGGTACGAGGACGAGCGGCCGCGCGGACACGTGCCGGTGGCGGACGGTGGCCAGCGGCTGGGCACGGCCCGACTCGACGGCCTCCATGCGGGCGAGCGCGGAGATCAGTGACATTCCGGAGCCTCCCCGGCCGGCGCCGGCACCCGGTCCAGCGCCTCCTGGCGCAGCGCCCGCGCCCGGCGCAGGGCCGCCACCGCGGGATCGTCCGGATCACCGGCCTCGCCGCGCGCCGCCGCCAGGACCGCGCCGACCGTCGTGAGGCCGCCCAGCTCGCCCCGCACCGCCCGGCCCAGGGTCTCCACCGCGCCCGCCTCCCGGGCCCGCGCCCGGCAGTGGAAGGCCAGCTCGCAGGCGGCCAGGCACTCCGGCGCGTACGCGTGGGGCACGGACTCCACCGCCTCCGTCAGCTCCGCCGCCGAGCACCCCGCCACGTCGAAGGTCGTGCCCTCCGGCAGGGCGTCCGCGATCTCCTCGATCCGGGTCAGCCGGGCCAGCTGCCGCAGCGTCACCGACCGCTGCTTGCGCACGTCCACGACCGAGGCCGTCGGCACGTTCGAGAAGTCCTTCGGGCAGACGAGGAGCACCGAGTGCGCCACCTTCGCGCCCTCGGTCACCGCCGCCGTCCGCTCCAGCGCGAGCACGTACACGGCGGACTGGCGGGCCGCAGCGCCCACCTTCGAGGCGTCGGCCGCGCCGTCGATCATCGGGAAGGACTTGATCTCGACGACCGTCCACCGCCCGTCCGGGCCGACCACCACCGCGTCCGGCTCCAGATAGACCGGGGAGCCGGCCACCTCCAGGGCCAGCAGCGGATGGTCGAGGAGTGTCCACGACCCGGCCGCGGTCGACTCCCGCAGCGCGAGCGCCGTCCGGGCGGTCCGGCCCTGGGGCCCGGCCGCCGCCAGATCGGGCACGGAGACCGCGCCGGGCTCCTCGACGCCGAGGAGGCGCAGCAGCTCACGGCCGCCGTCCGCCTTCACCTTCGCCTCGAAGGAGTTGCCTCGCATGATCGCGAACTGGGACTGGCCGAACGGCGCGGGGGAGCCCAGCTTCGAGGCGAGCGCCGCCTTGTCGACCCCGGCGCCGTCGAGCAGCGCCCGGCGCCGGCAGCCGGGATTGGCGGCGAGCGCCGCGAGCGCCCGCGCGTCCAGGGCGCGCGGCGCCGTGCCCGGTCCGCGCAGCTCCGCCAGATGCTGCCTGAGTGTCGTCGTCTGCGACGGTCGTGGCAGACCGCTGTCAAGGGATGCGCTCACCCGCGGAAGTCTCGCATCCGCCACTGACAACCGTCCCGGAGTCGCCCGGACGTCACCCCGAATGCACGTGGGCGATGATGGAAGAGGCCCGCCTCACAGGCGGCCGCACGCCCCACAGGCCCCGCGCCTCATAGGGTGCACGCCCCGCACGTCCGCACCGTGAACCTCCTGGAGACTCCTTCCCATGGCACCGCGCATCCTGCTCGCCCGGCACGGCCAGACCGAGTGGTCGCTTCTCGGCCGGCACACCGGCAGGACCGACATCCCCCTGCTCGACGAGGGCCGGCGCGGCGCGAAGCTGCTCGGTGAGCGGCTGCACCGTGGACCGTGGCAGGGCCTGCCCGACGTGGAGGTGCGCACCAGCCCGCTGGTCCGCGCGAGCGAGACCTGCGCCCTCGCCGGCTTCGCCGACCGAGCCGAGCCGTGGGACGCGCTGATGGAGTGGGACTACGGGGCGTACGAGGGCATGACCCCGGCCCAGATCCAGGCGATCCGTCCCGGCTGGCTGATCTGGCGCGACGGCGTCCCCGAGGGCGAGTCCATGGCCGGGCTGTCGGACCGCGCCGACGCGATCGTGGAGTGGGCCCGGTCCGCCGACCGTGACGTCCTGGTCTTCGCCCACGGCCACATCCTGCGCTCGATCGGCGCGCGTTGGCTCGGTGAGGACGTCTCGTACGCCTCCCGCATCCGCCTCGACCCGACGAGCCTCTCGGTCCTGGGCTGGGCGTACGGCGCACCGGCGATCGAGCGCTGGAACGACACCGGGCACCTGGAGTAGGACGCGGGAACGCCCGGGACATCGGGACGCGGGGACCTCGGGGCGTCAGGACGCCCGGACCGCGGGCGCCGGCACGTCGGGACGCCCGGACCGCGGGCGTCGGCACGTCGGGACGCCCGGACCGTGGACGCCGGTGACCCGGATCGACCGACGGCGGCTCAGTACGCGGCGAGGACCCGGCCCGTCTCGGCGAGCATCCCGCGGATCCGGGCCGAGGCGATGCCGTCGAGGGACTCCGCGACGCGCTTCGCCTCCGCCGCCGCCTCCTCCGGGCGCCCCGCGTGCGCGAGGTCCCGGGCGAGGTGGGCGCGGTAGAGCGCGAGGTTCCGGGCGAAGTACGGATTCTGCAGGACCGTGGCCCGGTGGGCGTGACGGGCGGCGCGTCCCCACTCGCCGAGGGCCGCCCAGCACTGGGCCTCCAGGGCCTCCCGCTCGGGCTCGCCGAAGAACGACATCCACTCGGGGTCGCCGTCGGAGGGCCCCCGGTCGAAGTGCGCGTGGGCGCGGCCGAGGGCCTGGTCGCAGGCGGACCGGTCGCCGAGCCCGGCCCACGCGCCCGCCTCCCGCAGCGAGAGCAGCGAGAGCAGCCGGGCCGAGTCGAGGGGCTGCGCGGCCCGCAGCCCCGCCTGCGCCGCCCGGACCGCCTCGCGGTACCGGCCGGTGTCCCGGGCCAGGAACGAGGTGTTGCAGAAGGCGTGCGCCTCCAGCGCCGCGTTCCCCGAGACCCGCGCGGTGGCGAGGGCCTCGGCGTAGTGCGAGCGGGCGTCCTCGTGGCGGCCCGAGTCGTGGGCGAGCCAGCCGACCGAGAGGGACAGCTCGCCGGCGCCCGCGTGCAGCCGGTCCTCGGTGGAGCGGCGGGTCATGCTCCCCGTGTCGAGCAGCGCGTACGCCGTACGGAGGGGCTGCGCGGCCACCTTGTAGAGCCCGTCGGCGCCGTGCCGGTCGTCGAGCAGGCGGATCTGCCGTACGGCCTCCTCGACGGCCCGGACCTCGGTCTCGCCGATCCTGTGGGTGCCGCGGGGGGACGGGATCGCGACGGCGGGGCCGCCGAGTCCCAGCGAGGCGGCCGCCAGGGTGGCGGAGCCGCTCGTCATGAATGCGCGACGCAGCACGTCGCTCTCCTCATCGTTCCGGGTCGAGATCGCGGCGGGGGGCGAGGCGCCGACCGGGGCGGCCTGCCGCCGGCCGCGCACCGTCTCCCGCGCGGAGAAGCCCAGGTCGGAGAGGCCGAGTCCGGGGAACATGTGCAGGAAGACCCGCTCGTACGCGTAGTTGGGGCAGCGGATCTCGCCCGCTTCCACGCGCCCGATGTAGCGGGCGTCGCACGCGACCTGTTCGCCGATCTCCCGCGCCGCCCGGCGGACAGCCGCGGCGAACTCCGCCGGCGAGTGCTGTCCGCGGAGCCGGCGGAAGGCGAGATTGGGAACTGCCCGTGACATCGCCATGGCCGAGCCCTCTCCTGGTGCTGCCGGGTGGTCCGGCGGCAAGAACGTACCTGCTGTGACCGGATGCGTACGCTGAGTTTGGCTACAAATCGGATATCTCGCCTGTGATCTGCCATGAACTGCCATCCTTTGCAGCGGCATGCCGCCGTAGCCGTTGACGCGCACGGGCGTTGAACCGTAAGGGAGAGACGGAACGTGTCTCCTCTGGAGCGAGGAGGGGTCCCATGTCGGAGATCGGTTCGCAGTCGGCCACGTGGCACGCGCCCGCCCCGGACGGCGGCGCCCAGTCCCCCGCCGAGCCCTGGGACCTGGTGACCGTGCCGGTCCGGCAGGGCCTGGAGGCCGTCGACATCCTGCGCCGCGGCGGCACCCCCGCGGTCGGCCCGGTGGTCCATGACGGGACCTGCGACACCCTCGGCTTCCTGGTCCCGCCGGGCACGGCCGCGGCCTGGGACATGCCGGGCAGCGCGTGTACGAGGACCTCGGGGCGCGGACTCCGCCTCCCCGAGCTGCCGGAGCTCCCCGAACCGACCGGCGACACCCCCCGCCCGGCGGGCTGGCTGCTGCCGCCGGGGGACGCCGACCCCGTCACCGACCCGGCGGTGCTGCGCGAGGCGCTCGGGGAGGCGGCCCGGCTCATCGAGGCGGCCGACGGCTGCCACTGAGCCCGCGCCCCGGCCGCCACAGGGCCCCTCGCCCCGGCCGCCACCGAGCCTCCGCCCCGGCCGTCACAGGACCCCGCCCGGTCTGCCCGGGCGGCCGCTGAGCCCCCCGCCTGACCTGCCCGGATAATGGAGCCGTGGCCAGGAACAGACAGCGTGACCGGGCGGCGACCGCCGCAGCCGTCGTCGAGACCGTCGACGGCGGGCTCGCCGAACTCGTACCCGACCGGGAGCGTCCGCGCGCCTGGACGCTGCTCATCGACGGCGCCCCGCAGTCGTACGTCGACCTGGACGACCCGGCCCGTCTCTCCTTCGAGTACCAGCGGCGCCTCGGGCACATGGCCGACCTCGCCGCCCCGCCGAACCGGCCGCTCCAGGTCGTGCACCTCGGCGGCGGCGCCTTCACCCTCGCCCGGTACGTCGCCGCCACCCGCCCCCGCTCCACCCAGCAGATAGTCGAGGTGGACGGCCCCCTGGTCCAGTTCGTCCGCCGGGAGGTCCCCCTCGACGTCGGTGCCCGCATCCGAGTGCGTACCACCGACGCCCGCGCCGGACTCGCCAAGGTGCAGGACGGCTGGGCGGACCTCGTCATCGCCGACGTGTTCAGCGGGGCCCGCACGCCGGCCCACCTGACCAGCACCGAGTTCCTCGCCGAGGTGCGCCGCGTCCTGCGGCCCGGCGGGTTCTACGCGGCGAACCTCGCCGACGGTCCGCCCCTGACCCATCTGCGCGGCCAGATAGCCACGGCCGCCGCCGTCTTCCCCGAACTCGCCCTGACCGCCGACCCCACGGTGCTGCGCGGCCGCCGCTTCGGCAACGCGGTGCTGCTCGCCTCCGACCGGGAGCTGCCGGTGGCCGAGCTGACGCGCCGGGTCGCGACCGATCCGCACCCGGGCCGGGTCGAGCACGGCCGGGAGCTCGCCGACTTCGCCGGGGGTGCGGCCCCCGTCACCGACGCGAGCGCCAAGCCCTCGCCCGTACCGCCCGCGTCCGTCTTCCGCTGAGCGGCCTCAGGTCGCGCGGTCCTCGATCTCCACGCGGGGCGCGGTGTCGTGCCACAGGCAGAACACCGACAGCTCGCGGCCGTCCCTGGTGAAGGTCACCCGGATCCAGGTCGGCTGCTTCCACACCTGCATCTGCCAGCCGGACGCGGGGATCGCCGAGACCAGCTCCGCCGAGGTCTCGCCGAGGTCGAAGGTGACCCGGCCGCCGTCGACCGTGTAGCTCTTCACCGAGGACGCCTGGGTGGACGCCGGGCTCGTGGCGGGCGGGGCCGTGGGGCTCGCGGGCGCCGTCGTCGTGGCCGGGGGCCGGTCGGCGGAGGTCGTGGCGGGCGTGGCGGAGGCCGTGCGCTCCGCGGTCGGCGTGGACGTCGGGGACGGCGGTGAGGTCCTGGGCGTCTCGGGCCGGCGGGTCGAGGAGGTCAGCGGATCGCTGCCCCCGGCGCCCGGCGCGTCCTCGGTGGTGCCGGCCGGGAGGGGCAGCGCCCGCGGGGGGTCGTAGACCGTGCCGGACAGCACGGTGTGCACTCCCCACCAGGACAGGGTGACCGCCGCGCCGGTGGCGAGCGACCAGGCCAGGGCGTGAACGAGTCCTCTTCGCACCGGGCCATAGTGCACCACCCCGTCAGCAGCCCCACGGGAGGGTGGACCTGGGGCCTGTCGGCGGACACGCCCCTGCTCACCCGTTCGCCCGAATGGCGTACGGTGCCGCCCATGGCAAGTGTGCTCGTGGTCGAGGACGACCAGTTCGTGCGCTCCGCCCTCATCCGCCAGCTCTCCGAGGCCTCCCACACGGTACGGAGCGTCGGGACGGCTCTGGAGGCGTTGCGCGAGGTCGCCCATTTCCGTTTCGACGTGGTCATCCTCGACCTCGGACTCCCCGACCTGGACGGGTCCGAGGCGCTCAAGATGCTGCGCGGGATCACCGACGTACCGGTGATCATCGCGACCGCCCGGGACGACGAGGCCGAGATCGTACGGCTCCTCCACGCCGGTGCGGACGACTACCTCGTGAAGCCCTTCTCGGTGGACCACCTCTCGGCCCGCATGGCGGCCGTCCTGCGCCGGGCGCGGTCCGGCGCGGGCGAGGCGCCGCCGTCCCGCGTCATCCGGGTCGGCGGCCTCACCGTCGATCCGCTGCGCCGTCAGGCGGAGCTGGACGGGGCGCCGTTGGACCTCACCCGGCGCGAGTTCGACCTGCTCGCCTTCCTCGCCGGGCGGCCCGGCGTGGTCGTGCCGCGCAAGGAGCTGCTCGCCGAGGTGTGGCAGCAGTCCTACGGGGACGACCAGACCATCGACGTACATTTGTCATGGCTGCGAAGGAAGTTGGGCGAAACGGCCGCCCGGCCCCGCTACCTCCACACCCTGCGCGGGGTGGGCGTGAAGCTGGAGCCGCCCCGGGAGCCGCAGCCGTGAGATGGGCACTCGTCAAGGTGTCGCTGGCCGTCACCGTGATGGTCGTCGTCGCCTTCGCCGTGCCCCTCGGGCTCGTCGTCAAGGAGATGGCCCGCGACCGGGCCTTCTCCAACGCCGAACGCCGGGCCGCCGGACTCGCCCCCGTCCTCGCGATCACCACCGACCGCCAGGAGCTGGACAAGGCCGTCGCCACCACCGAGGACGGCGCCGCCGGACGGCTCGCCGTCCATGTGCCCGCCGCCGAACAGGGCGGCACGGCCCTGGAGATCGGCACCCGCAGGGCCGACGCCGAGGAGCTCGCGGCCACCCGCCTGCTGGGCCGCGCCTCCATCGCCGAGGTGCCCGGCGGCTTCGCGCTGCTCCAGCCCACCGCGATCAGCAGTGGCCAGGTCGCCGTCGTCGAACTCTTCGTCCCCGAGGGCGAGGTCAGCAACGGCGTCGCCACCGCCTGGCTGGTCCTCGCCGGTGTCGGCATCGCCCTGATCGTCGGCTCCGTCGCCGTCGCCGACCGGCTCGGCGTCCGTATGGTCCGGCCCGCCCAGCGGCTCGCGGGCGCCGCCCACGAACTCGGCGAGGGCCGGCTCGGCGCGCGCGTGCCCGAGGAGGGCCCGCCCGAGCTCAAGTCGGCGGCCGTCGCCTTCAACTCGATGGCCGACCAGGTCGTCCAGCTCCTCGCCAACGAACGCGAGCTCGCCGCCGACCTCTCCCACCGGCTCCGCACCCCGCTGACCGTGCTGCGGCTCAACGCGGCCTCGCTCGGCTCCGGCCCCGCCGCCGAGCAGACCCGGGCCGCCGTCGAACAGCTGGAGCGCGAGGTCGACACCATCATCCGCACGGCCCGCGAGGCGAAGCCGCAGACCCAGGCGACCGGGCCCGGCGCCGGCTGCGACGCCGCCGAGGTCGTCCGCGCGCGGATGGACTTCTGGTCGGCGCTCGCCGAGGACGAGGGCAGGCTGGTCCGGGTCGCGGGAGTCGAGCGTCCCGTACGCATCCCGGTGGCCCGCCCCGAACTCGTCGCCGCCCTCGACGCCCTGCTCGGCAACGTCTTCCGGCACACCCCCGAGGGCACCGCCTTCTCCATCGACCTCCACAACGGCGACGACGCCGTGATCGTCCTGGTCTCCGACGCGGGAGCCGGCATCGCCGACCCCGCCGCCGCCCTGGCCCGCGGCAACAGCGGCGGCAAGCCCGGCTCCACGGGGCTCGGCCTGGACATCGTGCGGCGCATGGCCGAGGCCACCGGGGGAGACGTCGCCATCGGGCACTCCGTCCTCGGCGGCACCGAGGTCCGCGTCTGGATCGGGCTCGACGGGCGCCGCCAGGGTGCCACGACGGGCCGCCGCGGCCATCGCCCGGCCCGCCGCCGACGCGGCGGCACGGGCACCCGCCGCGCCGCCGACGCCTGAGCGGAGGCGTACGGGGGTGGGGCCGGGACGGGTGCGGGGTGAACCTTTCGTGGTTCCGATGCCCTCCTTAAGCGGACCCTAAGAATCCCAACCCCCGTCCGCTCATGGGCTTTTGTCCGATTCCCGCTCGCTAGCGTGCTGCCGCACCCCACCCCCACACCCGGCACACAGAGGCAGGCACGCGATGGGCACCAGTTCGCACCGGCGCAGGGCGAGCACCAGGACCAAGGCCGTCGGAGCCGTCGTCGCGGCGGCGATCGTCGGAGGCGTCGCCTTCGCGCTCGGCGGGACCGCGCAGGCCGCCGCCGTCGGCGCCGCGTACACCCGGACCAGCTCCTGGACCGGCGGCTACACCGGCCAGTACGTCGTCACCAACGAGACGGCCACCGCCCAGTCCGACTGGACCCTGGAGTTCGACCTCCCGGCCGGGACGACCATCGGCTCCCTCTGGAACGGCGAGCACACCGTCTCCGGCCGCCACGTCACCGTGAGGCCCGCGAGCTGGAACCGGCAGCTCGAACCCGGCCGGTCCGTCACCGTCGGCTTCGTGACCTCCTCCACGGGCACGGCGGGCGACCCGAGCGGCTGCCTCATCAACAAGGCCGCCTGCTCCGCCGGCGGCCCCGCCCCCACCCCCAGCGGCCGCCCCACCGAGCAGCCGACCGCCACCGCCTCCCCCTCGGCGACGGCCACCACGAAGCCCACCCCGACCGCCACCGCGACCGCGAAGCCGACCCCCACCGCGACCGCGACCGTGAAGCCGACCCCCACGGCCACCACCCCCGCCCCGACCCCCACCGCGACGGCCACCGGCGGACCCGTCGGAGCCGCCAAGTACGCCCCGTACGTCGACACCTCGCTCTACCCGGCGTACGACCTCCTCGCGACCGCCGACGCCACCGGCGTGAAGGAGTTCAACCTCGCCTTCATCACCTCCGGCGGTTCCTGCGCCCCGCTCTGGGGCGGGGTCACCGACCTCGCGAACGACAGGGTCGCCGCCCAGATCGGCGCCCTGCGCGCCAAGGGCGGTGACGTCCGCGTCTCCTTCGGTGGCGCCGCCGGCCACGAGCTGGCCCTGAACTGCTCCTCCGCCTCGGCACTCGCCGCCGCCTACGGCAAGGTCATCGACCAGTACAAGCTGACCAAGGTCGACTTCGACGTCGAGGGCGCCGCCCTGCCGGACACCGCCGCCAACACCCGCCGCTCCCAGGCGATCGCCCAGCTCCAGAAGAGCCACCCCGGCCTGAACGTCTCCTTCACCCTGCCCGTCATGCCCGAGGGGCTGACGCAGCCGGGCGTGGCGCTCCTCGCCGACGCGAAGAACAACGGCGTCCGCGTCGACGCCGTCAACATCATGGCGATGGACTACGGCCCGGCGTACAGCGCGGACATGGGCACGTACGCGATCCAGGCCGCCACCGCGACCCAGGCCCAGGTCAAGGGAGTCCTCGGGCTCTCCGACGCGGCCGCCTGGAAGGCCGTCGCCGTCACCCCGATGATCGGCGTCAACGACGTCACCACCGAGATCTTCAAGGTCGACGACGCCACACAGCTCGTCGAGTTCGCCCGGTCCAAGGGCATCGGCTGGCTCTCGATGTGGTCCTCGACCCGGGACAAGCAGTGCGCGGCCGGCGCCGTGAACCACGCCGACGCCACCTGCTCGTCGATCCTCCAGGCGCCCCTGGCCTTCACGAAGGCCTTCGCCGCCTACAAGTAAGGCCGCTCCTCCCCCTGGTCCCCCCCCACAGGCGCGCGCCCCGGCCGAGACACCCCACCCCGGCCGGGGCGCGCTTCCCTGTCCGGGGCCCGCGAGTCCCCGTCGCGCGGGACGTGCGGGAACGACCGAGGCCCCGGTTCGGGAAACCGGGGCCTCGGCCGTACCGCGGGTGAAGGGGGGCGTCAGGCCGTGGCCGTGAGCTCCGTCCTCCGGAACTCGCCACGGAGGCCCAGGAGGCACGCGGCGGAGGCGATCACGGCGAACAGCACCATGAGGCCGTTGATCACGACATCAGGTCCGGCGTCCTGGGCCAGGGCGTTGGCCGTCGCCGACCAGGCGCCGAGCACCTGGACGGCCGTCGCCAGGCCGAAGCCCGCGACCCGGGCCCACGTGGGTCCCCTGCCCGCGAAGGCCGGCAGCGCGAGCAGGGCCGCGGCCCAGAGCAGGACCAGTACCGCCACCGCTTCGGCACCGAGGAAGAGCAGGGCGCCGGAGCCTGCCGACTCCGTGTGGTCGATCTCCGAGGTGTCCGGCATGAAGACCGCCATGGACAGCTGCATGAGCAGCAGGTAGGCGACCTCCAGGGCCAGGATCGCCGCACCCGCCCGCTTCAGGTAGAGGGACGTCACTGGTTGCTCCTCACGAGTCGGCCGCTCTTGATGATCCACAGCTTGCCGTTCCGCTGCGCGCTCCGGCAATCGTCCCGTGCCCTGATGCCGGCGTTGGTCTGGCCGGTGCGCTTGCGGCCGATCTCCCGGCCGATCGCGTTGTTCTTCAGGTCCATCTGCTTGTCGACGCCCGAGGACGTGGACTCGTGCCGGGTGGCGAACTCGTAGGCGTCCGTGGTGGACAGCCGGATCTCCATCCGCGCGTTCCAGTAGCAGTGCCGGAAGGAGTCGCCCGTCCCCTGGAAGAGGGTGCTGTCCGGGTACCAGTCCTGCGCCTGCTTGAACGCCTTGTTCGCGGCGTCGTAGGCGGTGGTGCAGTCGATCGGGTTCCAGAAGCAGTAGGACCGCTCGGAGGGGGTGGCGCTGCCGTAGCCGAAGCCGGGGTCCATCAGGACCGGGAAGGCGATCTGCTGACCGGCGGCCGGGTCCAGCGAGGCGGTGACGGTGCTCCCGTCGAGCGTGAGCTTGACCGGGATCTCCACGCCCTTCGCGTCCCGCGCGATGGGCGCGGTGATGAAGGTCAGGTTGCCCAGCTCGTCCGCGATGATGATGACGTTGCCCGCGGCCTGCGTCGCCGTCTGGCCGGGGAGCAGCCGCAGCGTGTACGAGTAGCTCTGCGCGGCGGCGGCGCTCCTGAGGAGGTGGAACGTCTCGACGGCGTTCTGCCCCGTCCGGATGGCGAGGGTGTCCGCGTCCGTCTGCGTGTTCGGGTAGACGATGACGCCGGTCTCGCTGAGGCCGGCGGTCGCGGCGGCACCCTCCGGCATGGTCACCGAGGTCTGGGTGGTGCCGTCGGCGCTGGTGCCGACGATCTCCTGGCCCGCGGTGCCGGGGAGTTCGACGATCCCGGAGGCCAGGACGGACTCCTCGGTCTCGGTGACCTCGGGGTCGATCTGCTCCTGGTAGCCGACGGGCGTGTCGTCGACCTCGGGGTACTCGGTGTCGACCGGACGGTCCTCGGCCTCGGCCGGCGCCTCCTCCGGGTGCAGCAGGTCGGCGAAGTGCGTCTCGGCGAGCTCGTTGATGAAGCCGGCGGTGAGGCCTCCGCTGATGCGGCCGGCGCGGAACGAGTACTCGGCCGGTTCCGACCACGTTCCGGCGGCGTTCCTGACCCGGGCGGTGAGGACGTGCGTGCCGTCCGTCGCGGGGGTCAGGTTCACGGTCGCCTTGCCGGCCGTGAGCGCGACGGTGCTCGGCGCGGCGCCGTCCAGGGCGTACTCGGCCGTGACGGCCTGCCCCTTGGTGTCGGCGATCGTGAACGATCCGGGCGTTCCCGCGCCACCGTGCCACAGACCGTCGGCGGGGTAGGTGGTGGAGGTGACGGAGGGGGCGACCGGCACGGACGTGTCGACGGTGAGGGTGCGCCAGGCGGACCAGCCGCCGTTCCAGAGCTTCCCGTCGTAGACCGCGATGCGCCACTTGTAGGCGCCCGGCGCGAGCGCGGGGGACGTCCAGGCGCCGGACTTGCCGCTGGGGACGTAGGCGGAGGTGCCGGTCGTCAGCTTGGTGGTGCCGGCGCTGTTCCAGACCTCGAAGGTGAGGCGTACGGAGTCACCGTCGGGGTCCGTGGCGTAGCCCGTGAGGGTCGGGGTCGTGTCCGAGGTGACCGTCGCGTTGAGCGGGCTCAGGGGCGCGGCCAGGTTCGGCTTGGTGTTGTACGTGACGACGAGCGTCGGTTCGGTGGGGCCCTGCGAGCCGTCCACGTAGTTCGCCGAGCGGAAGCGGCGCCAGCTCAGCGAGTCCAGCTCGTCCACGGCGCGGACCTGGAGGCCGTGGTTCGGCTGGCCGTCGGCCCAGGCCTGGACGATGCCGTCGACGTCCCAGCGCATGAAGTTCGCGGGGCAGGCGGAGCTGAAGCCGTAGGCGGCCTTGGAGACGACGGAGCCGTCGGTGGTGGTCGCGGGCTGCGCGCCCCAGGTCACCGCGCTGGGGTCCCAGTTGGCGGTGATGCGCTTGACCGCGACGCCCGAGCCGGTCGCGGAGCAGCTGGAGGACCAGTAGGAGTGCAGCCGGAACTCGGTGTCCAGGATCTGCGTGCCGGCGTACTTCGCGACGTCGAACTTCACGTACGAACGGGCCTTGGTGGCGCCGCCGTCGTAGGTGCCGGCCTTCAGCTCGGTCGAACCGCGCTGGGAGTCGGGGTAGTTGGTGGCGACCCAGGTGTCCGTGGACGCCGCCAGGGTCGTCGTGGGGTCGATGTTCACCGGGTAGGTGACATCGGGGTCGGTGAGGAACTCCATGCTGGGCTTGAGGACCAGGACGGCCTTGCCCCCGGCCCGCTCGATGCGGGTCTCGATCTCCATGGAGTGCGTGGGGTCACCCGACTTCGGGTTCGTCCCCATGCCCCACATGCGGGGCGCCGGGGCGCTGGCGACCAGCGTCCCGGTGGAGTCCTCCAGCCGGAGGTGGCCCGACTTCTCCTTCTCCAGGCTCAGTCCTTCGAGCGTGACGGGCAGCCGCAGCTCGACCGGCTCGGTGGGGCGCTCGTGCAGGATGAGCGACTCGGTGAAGCCCTGGGGGAGCGCGGTGACGTGCAGGTCGCCGTTGGGGACGACCTCCTCGTAGACCGCCGTGTCGCCGTCGAGCTGAGGGGCCGGCAGGGCCTTCGAGGCGGACCAGTCGAGGCCGAAGGTCCGGCCGGAGCGGGTCACGGCGGCGAAGTCCTCCGTGCCGCCGTCGGACAGCTCCACGTCGGCGACGGCGACTTCGGGCTCCAGGCGGGCGCCGGTGTCGACGAGGGTCGTGTCGAGCGGCTTCCACTCGCCGCCCTCCTTGACGCGGACCGGCCCGGAGGCCGTCTCCGTGGTGAGCGTCCCGTTCGGGTTGGCCCAGGTGCTGGAGGTCGCCGTCCGCTCGGACAGGGCCTCCACCTTCGTACCGCCGAGCGCGGCGGCCAGGCGCGCCGAGGCCAGGTCAGGTGCCTCGGTCGTGCGGACGGACGTGGTGCCGGAATCCCCGGCGCGTGGTGCTGTTTCCTCGGCCGCGAGCGCCGGCAGCTGTATGGACAGCGTCAGCGCCACGGCAGCAGAGACCGAAGCGGTACGTACGCCTCTTCGCATCTCTCCCCCTTAGCTTGTTCGTTCGATGTGGATCACCCGTAGGTGGCCCGTGAGCTTTGCATGAGAACGAGGTGAAGAGAGTGTCAGGGGCATATGCGATCGATCACAGTGCGTTGCGGAAGTTTGCATTCCGTAACAACGGGTGATCAAGGGAAGAAGGGGTGGGGGAGGCGGGGGCAACGAAAAGGCCCCGACTCGCGTCTCCGCGAATCGGGGCCTTTCCCCTATCAAGGGTGAGTAACGGGACTCGAACCCGCGACATCCTGGACCACAACCAGGTGCTCTACCATCTGAGCTATACCCACCACGACCGGTTCTCGGGGCTTTCCCCGACCGGCCGAGAAGAAGTCTACAGGGTTCTGAGGGGTGCTCGCGCCCACCTTTTCCGGAGGGGGTTCGGCGGGCGCGAGCGGGCGGTCATTCGGCCGGTACGACGTGCTTGGCGGCGATCCGCTTGGCGGTGTCCGAGTCGGGGCCGGGCTGCGGCACGAAGACGGCCTCGCGGTAGTAGCGCAGTTCCGCGATGGACTCGCGGATGTCGGCGAGGGCCCGGTGGTTGCCGTTCTTCTCCGGACTGTTGAAGTACGCCCTCGGGTACCAGCGGCGAGCCAGCTCCTTGACCGAGGAGACATCGACGATCCGGTAGTGCAGGTGGCTCTCCAGGGCGGGCATGTCCCGGGCGAGGAAGCCGCGGTCCGTGGAGACCGAGTTCCCGCACAGCGGCGCCTTGCCGGGCTCCTTCACGTGCTCGCGGATGTACGCGAGGACCTGGGCCTCGGCGTCGGCGAGCGTGGTGCCTCCGGCGAGCGCGTCGAGGAGCCCCGAGGAGGTGTGCATCTGGCGCACGATCTCCGGCATGGTCTCCAGCGCCGCGTCCGGCGGGCGGATCACGATGTCCACCCCGTCGCCGAGCACGTTCAGTTCCGAGTCGGTGACCAGCGCGGCCACCTCGATGAGTGCGTCGTCCGTCAGCGAGAGCCCGGTCATCTCGCAGTCGATCCACACCATGCGATCGTTCATGCGTCCACCTTAGGGGGTGGGCCGCCGATCTTGCCGGGCATGGCGGGACACGGCCGACGGGCCTGCGGGGACAAGGCCGACGGGCGCCCGGGGGAGGTGTCCCCGGGCGCCCGTCGGTCCTGCGGTACGCCGCTTGTGGCGGCGCGGGTCGGTTGTCGCCGCGTCGCGCTCGTTACGGCATGCGCTGGCCCGGCAAGGAGGGGCGGCCGGGAGCGTAGACGTCCGTGTGCGGCTTGCCCACGTCGAGCGGGGAGCCCGGCCGGCGCATGCCCGCGCCGACCTGGACGGGCACGGCCTGGTCCAGCACCGCCGTGCCGACCTCACCCTGCGGACGCCTGGCCCGGTACGCCGCCCGGTAAGCGGCCGGCGAGGAGCCGAGCTGGCGCCGGAAGTGGCCGCGCAGCGCCACCGGCGAGCGGAAGCCGCACCGGCCCGCGACCTCGTCGACCGAGTAGTCGGAGGTCTCGAGCAGTCGCTGCGCCTGGAGCACCCGCTGTGTGATCAGCCACTGGAGCGGGGCGGACCCCGTCAGCGAGCGGAACCGGCGGTCGAAGGTCCGCCGTGACATGTACGCGCGCGCGGCCAGGGTCTCCACGTCGAACTGCTCGTGGAGGTGCTCCAGCGCCCAGGCGACGACCTCGGCCAGCGGGTCGGCGCCGATCTCCTCTGGTAAAGACCTGTCGAGGTAGCGCTCCTGACCGCCGCTGCGCCGCGGCGGGACGACCAGCCGGCGCGCCAGCGCGCCCGCGGCCTCGGTGCCGTGGTCGGTCCGCACGATGTGCAGACACAGATCGATTCCGGCCGCGGTGCCGGCGGAGGTGAGGACGTCACCGTCGTCGACGAAGAGCTCCCGCGGGTCCACGTGGACCGACGGATAGCGCTTGGCGAGCGTCGGCGCGTACATCCAGTGCGTCGTCGCCGGACGGCCGTCGAGCAGCCCCGCTGCGGCGAGGACGAAGGCCCCCGTGCAGAGGCCGACGATCCGCGCACCCTCCTCGTGGGCGCGGCGCAGCGCTTCGAGCGCCTCCGGCGGCGGCGGCGAGGTGATCGACCGCCAGGCCGGCACGACGACCGTGCCGGCGCGGCCGATGGCCTCCAGGCCGTAGGGCGCGGTGAGTTCGAGACCGCCGGTGGTGCGCAGCGGGCCGTCCTCGCCGGCGCAGACCAGCAGCCGGTAGCGGGGCACGCCCGCGTCCTGCCGGTCGATGCCGAAAACGGAGAGCGGGATGGAGCTCTCGAAGATGGGGCCGCCACTGAACAGCAGCACCGCGACGACTTCGCGGCGGCGGCGTCCGGACAGCTTCCGGGCGACCTCCGGTACGGCGGAGTCCTGGCTCATGACGCTAAGCCCCCCTCGGTGTTCGCGTCTCCCTGGTCGTGTCGCTCCTGCACGTTTCCCCTCGGTTTTGCACGAGACCCCAGTCTTCGGTACCCATGATCGAATCTACTGTGTCGTATGGCGCCGGCGTGACAAGTTCTCCATCCGGTGGATTGTCGACAAGGCCACTTGGCGCGAAGCGATCGATCGGGAAGCGTTCCACCTGGCGGCCGCCAGGGGAAGGGGCGGCGCCGCGAAGGCCCCGTGAGCGTGGGGTGCGGGGCCTTGTGGCGGGGCTCCGGGGGGTGTCGGGACCGGGGTTGGCCAACCGTTCCGCCAAGGACTCGCCGGGGAATGGAAGTTGGCTGAAAACATATGGGGTCGGGTGTGCGAACCTGTCAACTCGAAGGGGGGCCGGTGCGTCCCCGGCTCAGCTCCGGCGCCTGGTTCGTACGGTTTCGGCCCGAAGTTCGCGCTCCGAGCGCCGCAGCAGCACCCGGCACGCCGCCGTCACCGTGACGAGTCCCAGCGCGGTCCCGGCGGCCCCGCCGAGCGAGGTGCCGTAGACGACGAGCACCACGGGGACGAGGGCGCAGCAGAAGACCGCCCACCGGACGACGTCACCGGCCTGATCCGCGGTTCCCGCCCCGGCGGGAGCTCCCCACTCCCGGTCCGCCGCCGCGGACGGCCCCGCGGGGACGGCGGGCGCCCGGCGGCGGCCCCGGGGTGAGCCGAGCGTGGGGGCGGAGGTGGTGGGGCTCTGGCCGGCGGCGGTCGATGGTGCGGGCACGGGCGGTCTCCCTGCGACGGTGGGCTGGACCTGTGGCAACGAGGAGCGGAACGTTCCGGTCACTGTGGGTGGCGTCCGTTTGGCCCCCGTACGGACGCCTGTAGGGCACAACCGGCATTGCCAGATCCCGAACCCCTCGGGCATGCTCCCTGGAACGCCGCGCACAGCGGGGCGCACGCCGGGGAGTGGCACGGCGGGCTCTGGGCAGGAGAGGAGTGTCGCCGTACCCTTGGGGGTATGGGCTTGGGAAGATGATTCCCGGACACAGCTCCGCCGCCACCCGTTGTATCCGTCCCCTCCACTCCCGTCCCTTCCCACGAGGACTCTCTTCGCCGAGACACCGATGGCCGGTCACGAATTCCCCGAACCCGCGGACCGCAAGCGCGTCGCCGACTCCACGGTCGACCCCCTCGCGGTGGAACAGCCACGCCACGCCTGCGACCCGGCCTTCCGGCACGGGGTGGTCGTCGGCTTCGACGGCTCCATGTCCAGTGAGCGAGCCCTCGCGTACGCCATCGGCATGGCCCGCCGCTCCGGCTCCGGCCTGATCATCGTGCACGTGGCCAACCGGCTGCCCACCACCGTGTGGGCCGGCTGCGAGCCGCCGGTCTTCGTCGACGTACCGGATCACCGCACCGAGGTCCTCGGTCTCGAGCTGGCCTGCGCCGAGCACCTCTCCGAGGTGCCGTGGATCCTCGTCGAGCGCGGCGGCGACATCTGCCACGAGCTGGAGGAGGTCGGCCGCGAGTACTCGGCCGACGCGATCGTGGTCGGCTCCACGCACGGGATCGTCGGCCGGATCTTCGGCTCGGTCGCCGGCCGGCTCGCGCGCCGCGCCCAGCGGCCCGTGATCGTCATCCCGTAGGGACCCGCTCCCGCCCCCGTACGCGGACCCGTTCCGGAGTCCCGTTTCCCAACTGGCGTTCCCCGGCCATAATTTCGGCCTTCCTCAGGTGAATTGTGCGCTTGTGAAGGGTAGATAAGGCTCACCGGATCACAGCAGCTCACGCAGCTCGGCTGCACTCCTGAAGGGAGCCCGCCGTGGACAACGAAGTCGCCGCGGGGAACAGCACCTCCACGCTCGGAAACCTCGCACTCGGACTGACCCTGCTGGCCTTCGGGCTGGGCGGGACGGGTGTCATCGACAACGTCGCGGCAGCCGATGCCGCGGGCCTCGCCACCTGGGTCGGCGGGGTGACGCTCTTCCTCGTCGGACTGCTCGCCCTGCGCGCCGGCAGCACCGGTGAGGGCACGGCGTACGCGGCGCTCGGCGCCTTCTGGTTCACCTGGGGGACCGCCGTCGGCGGCGGGGCCTCGGCGGACGCCGTAGGGCTCTTCATGCTCCTGTGGGCGCTCCTCGCGCTCACCCTGACCGTGTCCGCGTCGGGCAGCGGTCTGTTCGGACAGGGCGTGTACGGGCTGCTGTTCGTCGCGCTGCTGCTCATCGGCATCGGCGCGCTGGCCGACAACGGCGGCCTGGCGAAGGCGGGCGGCTGGGTCGCGGCCGTCGGCGGGCTCCTCGCCTGGTACGGCGCCACGGCCGCGGTGGCGGGCTGGCCGACGGCGCTCCGGCGCCCGGCGAGCGCTCCGGCCGCGGGGTAAGGACGGGGGAAGGGAAAGAGGTCCCTGCCGCACCTGGGTGTGCGGCAGGGACCTCTTTCGTGTCCGGTCGAACCGCCGGGGGACAGGCCCGGCGGCGCGGGTCGGGGGGACAGGCCCCGACCGGCTGCTACTCGACCGTGACGGACTTGGCCAGGTTGCGCGGCTTGTCAATGTCGCGGCCCATGGCGAGCGCCGTGTGGTAGGCGAGGAGCTGGAGCGGGATGCCCATGAGGATCGGGTCGAGCTCGTCCTCGTTCTTCGGCACGACGATGGTGTGGTCGGCCTTGGCCTGCGGCTGGTGCGCGACCGCGAGGATGCGGCCGCTGCGGGCCTTGATCTCCTCCAGGGCGGCGCGGTTCTTCTCCAGCAGGTCGTCGTCGGGGACGATCGCGACCGTCGGCAGGGCCGGCTCGATGAGGGCGAGCGGACCGTGCTTCAGCTCGGAGGCCGGGTAGGCCTCGGCGTGGATGTAGGAGATCTCCTTCAGCTTGAGGGAGGCCTCCAGGGCCACCGGGTAGCCCCGGACGCGGCCGATGAACATCATCGACTGGGCGCCGGCGTACTCCGCGGCGATCTTCTTGATCTCGTCCTCGGTCTCCAGGATCTCCTGGATCTGCGCGGGCAGCTTGCGCAGGCCCTCGATGATCCGCTTGCCGTCGGTGACGGACAGGTCGCGGATGCGGCCCAGGTGCAGGGCGAGCAGCGCGAAGGCGGTGACCGTGTTGGTGAAGCACTTCGTCGAGACGACGCAGACCTCGGGGCCGGCGTGGACGTAGACGCCGCCGTCGGCCTCGCGGGCGATGGCGGAGCCGACGACGTTCACGACGCCGAGGACGCGGGCGCCCTTGCGCTTGAGCTCCTGGACGGCGGCGAGCACGTCGTACGTCTCACCGGACTGGGAGACGGCGATGTAGAGGGTGTCGGGGTCCACGACCGGGTTGCGGTAGCGGAACTCCGAGGCCGGCTCGGCGTCGGCGGGGATGCGGGCGAGGGACTCGATGAGCCCGGCGCCGATGAGGCCGGCGTGGTACGAGGTGCCGCAGCCGAGGATCTTGATGCGGCGGATGGTGCGGGCCTCGCGGGCGTCCAGGTTGAGGCCGCCCAGGTGCACGGTGGAGAAGCGGTCGTCGATCCGGCCGCGCAGCACGCGGTCGACCGCGTCGGGCTGCTCGGAGATCTCCTTGTGCATGAACGTGTCGTGGCCGCCCATGTCGTAGGAGGCGGCCTCCCACTCCACGGTCTCCGGGGTGGCGGTGGTGGACGCGCCGGAGGTCGTGTAGGTGCGGAAGTCGTCGGCCTTGAGGGTGGCCATCTCGCCGTCGTCGAGGGTGACGACCTGGCGGGTGTGGGCGATCAGGGCGGCGACGTCGGAGGCGACGAGCATCTCCTTCTCGCCGATGCCGAGGATGACCGGGGAGCCGTTGCGGGCCACCACGATGCGGTCGTTGAAGTCGGCGTGCATCACGGCGATGCCGTAGGTGCCCTCGATGACCTTGAGCGCCTCGCGGACCTTCTCCTCGAGGGTGTCGGCCTGGGAGCGGGCGACGAGGTGGGTGATGACCTCGGTGTCCGTCTCGGAGGCGAAGACGACGCCGTCGGCCTCCAGCTTGGCGCGGAGCTCCTGGGCGTTGTCGACGATGCCGTTGTGGACGACCGCGACCTTGTTCTCGGGGTCCAGGTGCGGGTGCGAGTTCACGTCGCTGGGGGCGCCGTGCGTCGCCCAGCGGGTGTGGGCGATGCCGGTGGTGCCGGAGAAGCGCTTGGGGACGCGGGCTTCGAGGTCACGGACCCGGCCCTTGGCCTTGACCATCTTCAGGCCGGTGGCCTTCGGGCTGGTGATGACCATGCCGGCGGAGTCGTATCCCCGGTACTCCAGACGCGCCAGGCCCTCAAGGAGCAGGGGGGCGACGTCGCGCTTTCCGATGTAACCGACAATTCCGCACATAAAGGTGAAACCCCTCCAGGTTGGTGATGGTGCTCGCCGTGTTCGTCCGAGGTTCGGTCGTGGCTCAGCCGTAGACGATGCGGCGCAGCTGCCGGAGCGAGAGCTCCGGCGGTGCCACGGCCCGGTGCGGCAGCTCCGCCGCGATCCGTTCGAAGATCTCGGCGTTCACGGCCCCGCCGGACTGCAGTTCGCGGTGGCGGCGGCGGACGAACTCCTCGGTCGTCTCGTCGAAGTACGCCAGTACGTCGAGCACCACCCGGGCGGCCTCACCGCGCTGGAGCGCGGTGCTGCGGACCAGATGGTCGACGAGGTCGTCGTGCGACGGGCGGCGTTCGAGCACCCGTGAATACTGAGGGGTACCCGCCGTTCTTCGCAAGAATCCTGCCCGAAATCGGGCAGGAGTCACCGGGTCGGCATCCTGGATGCGGAAATTGGTCCAGACCTTGACCCGAGGTGACGGTAGCGGTACGCATGGTCGCCAAATGGATATATGACCCGAAGACGTGTCGAACACCGAAGGGGACCATGCCCGTGAGTCAGCGCCGAAGGATTCCTCGCCTCATCGGATCACTCCTCCTCGTCGCCACCGCCGGGGTCGGCTGCGGCGAGGCCTCCGCCGACAGCGGAGGCACCGACGGCAGAGGCGCCGACGGCAAGGCCGCCGCGGCCGAACCCGAGGTCCGCCCACTCGGCCGCATCGTCCCCGTCCCCGCCTCCGTCACCCCCGAGGGCGAGCCCTACACCCTCACCGCAGCCACCCGCATCGGCGTCGACGAGTCCTCCCGCGAGTCCCGCGCCGTCGGCCGCTACCTCGCCGGCCTCCTCCGCCCCTCCACCGGCTTCCCGCTGCACATCGTCGACGAGGCGGCGGCCCGCGGCGGCATCCGCCTCCACCTCGACCGCGAGGACGCCGGGCTCGGCGACGAGGGCTACCGCCTCCGCTCCGGACCCGAGGGCGTCACCCTCACGGCCCGCACGCACGCCGGCCTCTTCCGCGGCGTCCAGACCCTCCGCCAGCAGCTGCCCTCCGCCGTCGAGCGCCGCACCGTCCAGCAGGGCCCCTGGAAGATCGCGGGCGGCACGATCACCGACACCCCGCGCTACGCCTACCGGGGCGCCATGCTCGACGTCGCCCGCCACTTCTTCACCGTCGACGAGGTGAAGCGGTTCATCGACCAGCTCGCCCTCTACAAGATCAACACCCTGCACCTGCACCTCTCCGACGACCAGGGCTGGCGCATCGCGATCGACTCCTGGCCCCGGCTCACCACCCACGGCGGCTCCACCGAGGTCGGCGGCGGCCCCGGCGGCTTCTACACGAAGGAGGAGTACCAGGAGATCGTGCGGTACGCGGCCTCCCGCTACCAGGAGGTCGTCCCCGAGATCGACGTGCCCGGCCACACCTTCGCCGCCCTCTCCTCCTACGCCGAGCTCAACTGCGACGGCGTCGCCCCGCCCCTCTACACCGGCATCAAGGTCGGCCTCAGCTCCCTCTGCGTCCCCAAGGCCGTCACCTACGACTTCGTCGAGGACGTGATCCGCGAGATCGCCGCCCTCACCCCCGGCCGCTACCTCCACATCGGCGGCGACGAGGCCCACTCCACCAGCCACGCCGACTACGTGACCTTCATGGACAAGGTGCAGCCGCTCGTCGCCAAGTACGGCAAGACGGTCGTCGGCTGGCACCAGCTGACCGGCACCAAGCCCGTCGACGGCGCCCTCGTCCAGTACTGGGGCCTCGACCGCACCCCCCTCGCCGAGAAGGAGCGCGTCGCCGCCGCCGCGCGGGACGGCGCCGGGCTGATCCTCTCGCCGGCCGACCGCTCCTACCTCGACATGAAGTACACGAAGGAGACCGAGCTCGGCCTCGCCTGGGCCGGCACGGTCGAGGTCCGGCGCTCCTACGACTGGGACCCGGCGACGTACCTCGCGGGAGCCCCGGCCGAATCCGTCCGGGGCATCGAGGCCCCGCTGTGGACGGAGACCCTCGCCACGACGGACGACCTCGACGTGATGGCCTTCCCGCGCCTGCCGGGCCTGGCGGAGGTGGGCTGGTCCCCGGCGGAGACCCACGACTGGGACACGTACAGGACGCGGCTCGCGGAACAGGCCCCGCGCTTTGACGCACTGGGCATCACCTACTACCGCTCACCGCAGGTGCCCTGGGAGTAGGCCGGAGTTCGGCCGGGTGGCGGGCTCGTCGCGCGCGGCCGGGCGGTGGTGCGGAGACTGGCGGCATGTCCGTGCCGTCAGGGGAACCGTCCCAGCCAGCGCCCGCGCCGCCGGGGGAACCGTCCCAGCCGGCGCCCGCGCCGCCGAGGGCGACGCTCTTCGACAAGGCGGCCTACATCGTGGCGCCGGGGACGGCCGTCATCGGCCTGCTGTACTACTTCGGCAGCCTGTACGCCGACACCTATTACGCGACCTTCGGCGTGCCGGCGGCCGACCTCCAGCTGTCCGTCCAGTCCTACCTGGCCAAGAGCCCGGACGCGGTCTTCGGCCCGGTGTGGTTCCTGCTGATCTGCGGACTGGTCGTCCTGCTGGTGCTCGGCCGCCTCGGACACACCCTGGCCCGCCCGGGGAAGGAGCGCCGGCGCCGCACGGTGTGCCGGGTGCTCCTCGTCGTCGGCCTGTCCATGGCGCTGCTGGGATTTCCGGTCTTCTTCGGGCTGCGGATCTGGCTCCCCCTCCCCGCGAGCCTCTGGTGGAGACCGTTCGTCCCGCCCCTCCTGGTGGCCCTGGGGGCCACCCTGGCGTTCTTCGCCGTGCGGCAGCGTCTTCAGCGGAGCGAGGACGAGCACCGGCGTGAAGGGACCGCCGAGCGGATGTGGTCCACGGGCGGCGCCCTGCTGATCGGGCTGCTGGCCATGAGCCTGTTCTTCGGTGTGAGCCGGTACGTGGCCGCGGGCGCGGCGACCGAGGCCCGGGCGGCCATCGAGGCGGGCAACGAGAAGAGCCTGCCGGTGCTGGTCTACTCGCGCATCCCGGTCGCGCACGACGCGAAGGGCATCACGTACAAGGACCTGGGCGCCGCCAGGGGCCCGTACCGGCATCGGTACACCGGTTTCCGTCTGCTGGTGAAGTCTCCGTCCCGCTTCTACCTGGTCTCCCACGAAACGCGGGACGTGGACGACTACATGACGGTCGTGCTGCCCGACGACGACACCGTGCGAGTGGCGCTGACCTCGGCCGTCAAGTGACCTCGGGCTCGGGCTCGGGCTCGGTCTCGATCGGGGTCGGCTCGGTGGTGGGCTCGGGCTCGGGCGTCTCGGTGGTCGGCTCGGGCTCGGGCGTCTCGGTGGTCGGTGAGGGATCCGGCGTCTCGGCGGTGTGCGAGGACTCGTCCCCCACCGCCTCGCCGGAGAAGGGCACGGTGATCGTTTCGCCCTGCGAGGTCTCGACGGTCAGCACGCCGGAGTAGGACCCCACCTCGTACGGCATGAACCGGAAGTCCAGCTCGCACTCCGCGCCGGGGGCCAGCGTGCCGGCGCAGGTGCCGAGGTCCACCGCCGCATCCCCCATGTCCGAGTTGTCGGTGGACGTCTGTGGATCCCGCAGATTCATGGGCCGGTCGGAGGTGTTGACGACCTTCACCTTCCCGCCCGCCGACTCGCCCACCTTGGTGGTCGGGACGTCGATCGGGGCGGCCTGACCGCCCGCGCCCTTTCCCGGGAAGAGCGCCCCGATCGATTCGCCCGAGTCCGAGGGCGGCGACGACGTCCCCGTGATCTCCGCCCGCTCCGTCGGACCGTCCTCCGCCGTGCTGCCGCCCTCGCTCCCGCAGGCCGCCGACGCGGCGAGGGCCACGACCACCGCTGTTCCGGCGAGACCACGGGCGATTCGAGTCAGCATGGCGTCAGACCTCCGCTCCCGGCCGGTGGACCCCGGCCCGTGGCCAACCTGCCACAGCGACGCCGGGTAATCGGCGAGACGGATCGGTGACACAGCGTGATCACCTGATCGGAGGCGAAAGGGATGCGACCCCCGGCGGAGGACCGTACTCCGCCGGGGGTCGCACCGGTCCGTCAGGCGAAGCGGGTGATCGGGTTGGTCAGGTCGCCGATCAGCTGGAGGGCCGCCGACGGGTCCGAGAGGTCGACCATCTGCTTGTTGTTGCGCAGCTGGAGGCGGTTGAGGGCGGAGAGGGCGAAGGTCTCCGCGAACATGTCGTACTGGGCGAACTTGTCGGCCAGTTCCGGCTTCGACCGCTCGTACGCCCGGACGCACTCCGCGACCGTCCGCCAGAAGTCGTCCTCGTCGAGCACGCCCTCCGTCGCCAGCGTCGCCGCCAGGAAGCGGAAGAAGCAGTCGAAGACGTCGGTGAAGACCGAGAGGAGCTTCATGTCCTCCGGGATCTCCGCGCGGACCCGCTCCACCGCCGGCGGCAGGACCGCCGCCGCGTCCATGACCACGATCTCCTCGGCGATGTCCTTGAAGATCGCGCGGGAGACCGTGCCCTGCTCGTCGAGGACGAGGATCACGTTCTCGCCGTGCGGCATGAACGCCAGGTCGTACGCGTAGAAGCTGTGCAGGATCGGCAGGAGGTAGGCGTCGAGGTAGCGGCGGAGCCACTCCGTCGGCGCCAGGCCCGACTCCTTGATCAGCGCACCGGTGAAGGACGCCCCCGTGTGGTCGACGTGGAGGAGCGAGGCCATGGTGGCCAGCCGCTCGCCCTCGGCGAGGCTCGGGACGGGGGACTCGCGCCAGAGCGCGGCCAGCATCTTGCGGTAGGGGGAGTAGCGGTCGGTGGCGGCCTCGTACTCCATGTGCCGGTAGCCGACGGCCGCCCGCTCGCGGATGATCGAGAAGTGGACGGACCTGAAGGTCGCGTCCGACTCGATCAGCTGGTGCAGCCAGTCGTTGATGGCGGGCGTGGCCTCCATGTACGCGGCCGAGAGGCCCCGCATGAAGCCCATGTTGAGGACCGAGATCGCCGTCTTGACGTAGTGCTTGGCCGGGTCCGTCGTGTTGAAGAAGGTACGGATCGACTGCTGCGCCAGGTACGCGTCGTCGCCCTCGCCCAGGTAGACGAGGCGCTGCTGCGCGACCTCGGAGGCGAAGGTGACGGACAGCTTGTTCCACCACTGCCAGGGGTGCGCCGGCATCAGCAGGTAGTCGGCCAGGTCCAGGCCGCGGGCGGCGAGGGTCGCGGCGAAGCCGTCCACCGTCTCCTCGCCCAGCTCGGCGCGGATGAACGTCTCGTACTCGATGTCCGCGCCGGCGGTGAAGGTGGTGCGGTCGCGGCGGGCGGCGAGCCAGATCAGGTGGATGTCGCTCGCGGCCTCGGGGGCGTACGCGCGGAACTCGTCGACGCCGAAGCCGAGCCGGCCGTTGTTGGCGACGAAGCAGGGGTGGCCCTCGGTCATCCCCGTCTCGATCGCCTGGAAGCCGGCGTGGGCCAGCTCGGCGGAGGTGACGGGCTCCTTGGTCGACTTGAACGCCGTGCCGGCCAGGGTGGAGGAGATCTCCTCCAGGTAGACAGGGAGGATCTCGTCGCTCAGGCCGAGGGAGGAGCGGAGCTCGGTGATGAACTGGAGCGCGTCCAGCGGGAGCTGCTCGTCGCCGCGGTGGCGGCTGATCGACTCGGCGTAGACCTGCCAGTGGTCGAGCGCGAAGCGGTCGGCGGTGAAGCGGTACTCGGTGGTGCCGTCGTCGCTGAGGACCTTGTAGCGGGACTCGCCCAGCTCCTGCGGGTGCAGGAGCCGCTCGTGGGCGAACTCGGCGAGACCCTTGCGGATCAGCGCGCGGTTGGCGTCGGCCCAGCGCTCGGGGGTGAGGTGGGCGACGGGGTCGGTGGCGTAGGCGGTCATATCGTCGCTCCCACGGCGGCCTCGAACTGGGCGCGGGTGCAGAAGCTGAGCAGCGCCCGCTTCTCCGGCTTCTGGATCTCGCGCTCGGGCACGAAGCCGACGACCTCGTTGAGCGCGTGGACGGCCTTGTTGGACACGTCCGGTTCGACGACCACACGGGCGGTCGCCGGGTCGTCGAACAGCTCCGCCATCACGGCGGTGATCACCCGGCGGGTGAAGCCGTGGACGGGGGTGTCGCTCGGGGCCACGAGGAAGTGCATGCCGACGTCGCCGGGGAGCGGGTCGTACAGCCCGACCAGCTCCAGGTGGGCGGGGTCGTAGCGCTCCATGAGGATCGCGGGGACCTCGTCGACCAGGCCGATGAAGGCCTGGTGGTGCGGGTCGGCGGCGAAGGCCGAGTACTCGCGTACGACGTCCTCCAGGGTCGCCTCCTGCATCATCCAGAAGGCGGCCTTGGGGTGGGTCACCCAGGCGTGGAGCAGCTCCGCGTCCTTGAGGGGATCGAGCGGGCGGAAGCGGATCGTCATACGGCGAACTCCTGGAAGGCGATGGTCTTCTCTACGGGGTAGTACTCGGAGCCCAGCATCTCCCCGATGATGTACGCGTTGCGATACGCCCCCATGCCCAGGTCGGGCGCGGTGATCGAGTGGGTGTGCACGGCGGCGTTCTGGAGGAAGATCCCCCGGCCGGTCGTGTCGATCGTGTAGTTGCGGGCCACGTCGTAGCGGCCCTGGCCGTCCCAGCGGATGCGGTCGCGGACGGGCTCCAGGAAGGCGGGGGTCGCGTACTTGTACCCGGTGGCGAGGATCAGGCCCTCGGTGTCCAGGGTGAAGTCCTTCTCCTGCTCCTCCTGGCGGAAGCCGAGCGTGTACGCGCCCGTCGACTCCTCGTACGCGGCGGTGTGCAGCGCGGAGTTGGTGAGGAGCCGGGTGGGGACGGGGCCGTTCAGGTTCTTCTGGTAGAGCAGGTCGAAGATGGCGTCGACGAGCTCGCCGTCGATGCCCTTGAAGAGGCCCTTCTGCTGGGTCTCCAGGCGGTAGCGGGTCCGCTCGGGGAGCGCGTGGAAGTAGTCCACGTACTCCGGGGAGGTCATCTCCAGGGTGAGCTTGGTGTATTCGAGGGGGAAGAAGCGGGGGGAGCGGGTCACCCAGTTGAGCTGGTAGCCGTGGACGTCGATCTCGCTCAGGAGGTCGTGGTAGATCTCCGCCGCGCTCTGGCCGCTGCCGACCAGGGTGATCGACTTCTTCTTCTGGAGCGCTTCCTTGCTGGGGAGGTAGCGCGAGTTGTGGATCATGTCGCCGCCGAGGTCCGCGCAGGTCTCGGGGACGTACGGCGGGGTGCCGGTGCCCAGGACGATGCGGCGGGTGCGGAACGATTCGCCGGTCTCCGTGGTGACCTCGTACACCTCGGCGGTGTCGTCGAAGGTCACGGACGTGACGGTCGTCGACCAGCGGACGGAGGTGACCTTCGCGGCGGCCCAGCGGCAGTAGTCGTTGTACTCGGTCCGCAGCGGGTAGAAGTTCTCCCGGATGTAGAACGAGTACAGCCGGCCCTTCTCCTTCAGGTAGTTGAGGAAGGAGTACGGGGAGGTCGGGTCGGCCATCGTGACGAGGTCCGACATGAACGGCGTCTGGAGGTGGGCGCCTTCGAGGAACATGCCCGAGTGCCACTCGAAGTCCGGCTTGGACTCCAGGAAGAGGCCGTTCAGGTGGTCGATGGGCTCGGTGAGGCAGGCGAGTCCGAGGTTGAACGGGCCGAGCCCGATGCCGATGAAGTCGTACGTCTCGGTCGTCTCAGGCGTGGACAAGGGTCTCTCCCAGGTACTGCTCGGCGTGGCCGGCGATCAGGTCGAGGACGGCGGCGATGTCGGCCGCGGTCGTCTCGGGGTTGAGCAGGGTGAACTTGAGGTACTGGCGGCCGTCGACCTTGGTGCCGGCGACGACGGCCTCGCCGGAGGCGAAGAGGGCCTTGCGGGCGTAGAGGTTGGCGCGGTCGATCTCGGCGGGCGAGGTGACGGCCTCGGGGACGTAGCGGTAGACGAGGGTGGAGAGCTGCGGCTCGACCACGACGTCGTAGCGCGGGTCGGCGGCGAGCAGGGCGTGGCCCTCGCGGGCGAGGTCGCAGACCTCGTCGAAGAGCTCGCCGATGCCGTCGGCGCCCATCACGCGCAGGGTCATCCAGAGCTTGAGCGCGTCGAAGCGGCGGGTCGTCTGGAGCGACTTGTCCACCTGGTTCGGTATCTGCTCGGCGATCGTGCGACGGGGGTTGAGGTAGTCCGCGTGGTACGTCGCGTGGCGCAGGGTGGCGCCGTCGCGGACCAGCAGGGCGGAGGAACTCACCGGCTGGAAGAAGGACTTGTGGTAGTCGACCGTGACCGAGTCGGCGCGCTCGATGCCGTCCAGGAGGTGGCGGCGGGTGCGGGAGGCGAGCAGTCCGCAGCCGTAGGCCGCGTCGACGTGCATCCAGGCGCCGTACTCGTTGGCGAGGGCGGCGATCTCGGGCAGCGGGTCGATGGAGCCGAAGTCGGTGGTGCCGGCGGTGGCGACGATCGCCATCGGGACGAGGCCCTCGGCGCGGCAGGCCTCCAGCTCGGCGGCGAGGACGACGGACTGCATGCGCTTGTTCCGGTCGACCGGGATGGAGATGACGGCGTCGGCGCCGAGGCCGAGGAGGGTGGCCGACTTCTGGACGCTGAAGTGGCTGCACTCGGAGGAGAAGATCCGGAGCTTCGCCAGGTCCTTCGTCTTGGCCTCCTCGCGGGCGAGGAGCATGGCCTGGAGGTTGGACTGGGTGCCGCCGCTGGTGAACACGCCGTCCGCGGCGGGGCCGAGGCCGATCCGTCCGGTGGTCCAGTCGATCAGCTTCCGCTCGATGAGGGTGCCGCCCGCGCTCTGGTCCCAGGTGTCGAGCGAGGAGTTGACCGCCGAGAGGACGGCCTCGCCGAGGACGGCGGGGATGACGACCGGGCAGTTCAGGTGGCCCAGGTAGCGCGGGTGGTGGAAGTAGACCGCGTCGCGGAGGTAGACGTCCTCCAGCTCGTCGAGGGCCGCCGAGGCGTCGCCGAGCGGCCGGTCGAGGTCGACGGCGTCGATGACGGGGGCCAGCTCGGCGGGGGTGACGCCGGTGAACGGGCGGTGCGTCGCGGCGAGTTTGGCCGCCACCCGCTCGACTCCTTCGGTGACGGAGCGCCGGTAGCTCTCCGCCGTGGCGTCGTTGAGCAGGTGGGAGCGCATGTGGGGGCCCTTTCGGGAGGAACGCTGAGGGATGCTTCGGAACCTTCGGAACACGCCGGAAGGCGCTGTGGAAGTAAGGTTAGCCTAACCTAATTTCACAACGCAATGGCCCCCCAACCCATGAGGGGCGGGGGGCCATTGGGGAAACGGGGGGTTACGCGTCTTCCTGGGTCTCGTCCGGCACCTCGCGCAGGGCGTCCTCGGACAGCCCCTTGCGCCAGTAACCGACGAACGCCACCCGGCGGCGGTCGAGCCCGCGCTCGCGCACGAAGTGCCGGCGCAGCGCCTTCACCGAGCCGGACTCGCCCGCGATCCACACGTACGGGGCCTCGCCCGGCAGTTCGGTGCCGCGCACCGCGTCCACGGCGGAGGGCGCCCCCTCCTCCCGTACGAGCCAGGTGACCGTGGCGTCGGCCTCGGTCGCGAGCTCCGTGCGGTCGCCGGAGTACGGCACTTCGAGGAAGACCTGCGCGCGGGTCTCGGCCGGCAGCCACTCCAGGATCGCCGAGGCGGCCGGCAGGGCCGTCTCGTCCGCCCAGATCAGCACGGAGTCGGCGTCCTCGGGGAGCTGGAAGCGGACGGCCGTGTTCGCGGCGACCGCGGGGCCGAGAACGACCACCCGGTCACCGGACCTGGCGCGGCCGGCCCAGCGGCAGGCGGGGCCCCCGTCCTCGTGGATCGCGAAGTCGATGTCCATCTCGTTCGGGTCCGTGCGCTGCTCGCGGACCGTGTACGAGCGCATGACGGCCCGCTCGTCGTCCGGCATCGCCCGCCAGGCGCCCAGGATCGCGTACATGTCCGGGTCGTCGAGCGGCGGCAGGGCGGGTGCCTCCTGGCCGGGGTGCGGCAGGAAGAGGGAGAGCGACTGGTCGCGGCCCCCGGAGGCGAACCTCTTCAGGTCCTCGCCGGTGAAGGTGACGCGGACCAGTGACGGGCCGAGCCGCCGCGTCCGGTCGACCTGGAGGGAGAAGAACTGGAACGGGGCGGTCTCGGCGGTCGTCATGGGTCAGGAAACCTTCTTCGCGTTCTCCAGGGCCTTCGCCAGGTCCTCCAGGAGCGGGGCGCACTTGGCGTAGGAGTAGATCGGCTCGGTCACGCGCGGGATGACCTGGCCGGCCTTGACGGCGGCCAGCGCGCCCCAGGTCGGCTTGGCCTTCAGCTGCTCCGGCTGGAGGGTGCCGGTGCGGTTGTCGAGCATGATGACGTCGGCCTGGTACTTGTCGACGTTCTCCCAGCTGAGGCCCTCGAACCAGCCGCCCTGGTCCAGCTTGGTCGGGACGACCAGGTTGACGCCGAGCTCCTTGAAGAAGAGCGTGTCGGTCGGGCGGACCGGGGTGGAGACGTAGAAGAGGTCGGGGGAGCCGGAGCCGATCAGGACCTTGATGTCCTTCTTGCCCTTCGCGGCCTTGCGGACGCGCTCGGCGGCGGCCTCGAAGCGGGCCTTGTCGGCCTTGATCTGAGCGGTCTGCACATCGGCGCCGAGCGAGGCGGCCAGATCGGCGTGGCGCTGCAGGACCGCCGGCATCGACAGGTCCGAGGCCCACAGGGCGACGCTCGGGGCGATCTTGAGGATCTTGTCCTTCTGCTCCGCCGGGACGTACCAGAGGTCGTTCTTCTCCCACATGTCCGTGATCAGGACCTCGGGGTTGAGCTTGAGGTACTCCTCGATCTTGAACTCGCCCCAGACGTTGCCGATGACCGCGACCTTGTCGATGTCGAGGTCGCCCGCCTGGACGTCGGGCTTGCGCGCCTTGGTCTTCGGGTCCTCGACGTAGGTCGGGCCGAAGACGCCGACGACCTCGACGCCGAAGTCGTGCAGAGCGGCGGCGGTGCCGGTGAAGGCGACGATCCGCTTCGGCGTGGTCTTCGCCTTCACGGTCAGACCGCGGTCGTCCTTGAACTCCCAGGAGCCGGACTTCGCCGAGGCCGAGGGGGCGGTGGCGCCGTCCTTCTTCTTGTCGCCGCCGCAGGCGACGAGCGCGGCGCCGAGCCCGAGAGCGCCGCCCGCGGCCAGCAGGCCGCGACGGGTGAGATGGGTGGCGCGGGCGGTGCTGGGCATGGCGGAGTCGCTTTCGGTACGAGCCGGGAACGGCGGGGCTCCGGCCGGAGCCGGCCGGTGAAGTCGAAGATAGGTTAGCCTAACCTCACGATTTTCCGACAGGGTGGATCTCCCCCCGACAGGTGTGAGCCTCGCTACTCCTGACGAGGCGAAGGGTGCGCCGCGCCCGGCGCGCCGCCCGCCCCGGGTCGGGCGGCGACCGCAGGGTGGACGGGATGGTCACCGTCGACGCGACCGCGAACTCCCCGGGAGAGCCTGTCCGCCGCCCGTCCACGGCGGCCGGTCCGCCGCCGGGGTCGCCAAGCTGGCCGGCCGGACTCGCCGTGGTCTTCGTCCTGGCCCAACTGGTTCTGGTCGTCCCGGGGTCGGGCCTCGGCTGGGACGAGGTGGTGTACGTCAGCCAGGTCGGAGGCGACGCCCCCGCGGCCTTCTTCAGCGCCCCTCGCGCCCGCGGAGTCTCGTACCTCGTCGCCCCGGTGGCCGCCGTCACCACCTCCGCGACCGCGATCCACGTCTACCTCGCCGTGCTGTCCGGGGCAGCCCTCTGGGGTGCGCTCCGGGCCTGGCGCGGGATCGTGCCCCTGTCGGTGGCGACGGCGGGGGGCGCGCTGTTCGCGGGGCTGTGGGTCACGCTGTTCTACGGCCCGCGGGTGATGCCCAACCTGTGGTGCGCGTTCGGCGCGCTGGCCGCCGTGGGGTTGTTCCTGCGGTACGCCGGTGAGGGTGGCGGGGGCGTGGGCGGTGGTCGGCGGACCGGCGTGGAGGGCGAAGGCGAGGGCGTGGGCGGTGGTCGGCGGACCGGCGTGGAGGGCGAAGGCGGGGGCGTGGGCGGTGGTCGGCGGACCGGCGTGGAGGGCGAAGGCGAGGGCGTGGGCGGGCGCGCGGCGCTCGTGGGGCTCGGGCTGACCGCGGCCGCGGTCACCCTCTTCCGGCCCGGCGACGGACTCTGGCTCGTGCTGCCGCTCGGCGCGGCGGCGGTGCTGGTGCCCGCCTGGCGGCGGCGTGCCGTCGCGCTCGTCGCCGTGCTCGCCGGAGCGTTCGCGCTCGGGGCGCTGCCGTGGGTGGTCGAGGCCTACGCGCACTACGGCGGCCTCGCCGCGCGGCTGCGGCGCGCCGGGGAGATCCAGGGTTCCCTGGGCTGGTACCTGTCCGTGGACGACCACGCGCGGGCGCTCGTCGGCCGCACCCTGTGCCGGCCCTGCGACGTGTCCTGGGAGCACCCGTTCACCGCGGTGTGGTGGTTCCTGCTGCCGGTGGCCGTCGCCGCCGGACTCGTCGCCGCCTTCCGGGCCGGGCGGGGAGCCCCGGCCCTGCTCGCCACGCTCACCGGGGTGGTGGCGGCCGCTCCGTACCTCTTCACCGTCGGCTACGCGGCCCCCCGCTTCCTGCTCCCCGCGTACGCCCTGCTGGCCGTGCCGGTCGGCGAGTGCGCGGTGTCGCTGTTCGCCGCGGTGCGCTCCGCGCGGCGGCGGCGGGCGGCCACCGCCCTGCTCGCGGCCGCCCTGCTCGGACACCTCGCGGTGCAGTACGCCGTGCTCGACCGGGCCGTCTCCAACAGCCGTTCCGTGTACGAGCGGTCCACCGCCGTCGCGAGCGCGCTGCGCGGTCTCGGCGTGCGGCCGCCCTGCCTCGTCACCGGCCGGGAGTACGTGCTGATCGGCCACTACGCGGGCTGTTCCTCCCGCCAGCCGAGCGGACACGACGAGAGCATCACCCCGGAGGGCATCGCCGAGGCCGCCCGCCGGATGCCGGTGGCCGTCATCGTGCCCGCCGGCGCCGCACCGCCCTCCTACGCCCGCGGCTGGCGCTCCGTGCGGCTGCCGTCGACGGAGGGCCCGGAGCAGTACGACGCGTTCGTCTCGCCCCGTACGCGGCCGTGACCGACACGGTCGTGCCCGCCGCCCCCGGGAGGGGGTGGCGGGCACGGTCACGCGGGCACGTCGCCGGTCAGGCGGGCAGACCCAACTCGCGGGCGATCAGCATCCGCTGGACCTCGCTCGTGCCCTCGCCGATCTCCAGGATCTTCGAGTCGCGCCACATGCGGGCCACCGGGTACTCGTTCATGAATCCGTAGCCGCCGTGGATCTGCGTGGCGTCACGGGCGTTGTCCACGGCCACCGTGGAGGAGTACAGCTTCGCGATGGCCGCCTCCTTCTTGAAGGACTCGCCGAGGACCAGGCGCGAGGCCGCGTCCCGCCAGCCGATCCGCGACATGTGAGCCTTCGTCTCCATGTCGGCGATCTTGAACTGGATCGCCTGGTTGTCGGCGATCGGCCGTCCGAAGGCGTGGCGCTCGTGCGCGTACTTCACCGACTCGTCGACACAGCCCTGGGCGAGACCCGTCGCGAGCGCCGCGATCGCGACCCGGCCCTCGTCCAGGATCCGCAGGAACTGCGCGTAGCCGCGGCCCTCTTCGCCCAGCAGGTTCTCCACCGGGACGCGGACGTCGTCGAAGGAGAGCTCCCGGGTGTCCGAGGCGTTCCAGCCGACCTTCGAGTACGGGGCGGCGACCGTGAAGCCCGGCGTGCCGGACGGGACGATGATCGAGGAGATCAGCGGGCGGCCGTCGGGCTTGCGGCCGGTGACCGCCGTGACCGTCACCAGACCCGTGATGTCCGTACCGGAGTTGGTGATGAAGCACTTCGAGCCGTTGATGACCCAGTGGTCGCCGTCGCGGACGGCGGTCGTACGGGTGCCGCCGGCGTCCGAGCCGGCACCGGGCTCGGTGAGGCCGAAGGCGCCGAGGACCTCACCGGAACACAGCTTGGGCAGCCACTCCCGCTTCTGCTCCTCGGTGCCGAAGCGGAAGACCGGCATGGCGCCGAGGGAGACGCCCGCCTCCAGGGTGATGGCGACGGAGGAGTCGACCCGGGCCAGCTCCTCCAGGGCGATGCCGAGCGCGAGGTAGTCGCCGCCCATGCCGCCGTACTCCTCCGGGAAGGGGAGGCCGAACAGGCCCATGCGGCCCATCTCGCGGACGATCTCGTACGGGAACTCGTGCCGCTCGTAGTAGTCGCCGATCTTCGGGGCGACGACGTCGTGCGCGAAGGCCTCGACGGTGCGGCGGAGTTCCTCGTGCTCTTCGGTGAGCCGGTGGTCGAGGGACATGGGTTTCGTCACTCCTTGTGGGAGAGGGCGCGGACGGTACGGGAGGGGCTGGGCCGGCCCAGCTGTTCGGCCATCCACCCGCTCGTGGCGGTGAGGGCGGCCAGATCGACCCCGGTCTCGATGCCGAGACCGTCGAGCATCCACACGAGATCCTCGGTGGCGAGATTGCCGGTCGCGCTCTTCGCGTACGGGCAGCCGCCCAGGCCGCCGGCGGAGGCGTCGACCGTCGTCACCCCGTGCCGCAGCGCGGCGAGGGTGTTGGACAGGGCCTGCCCGTAGGTGTCGTGGAAGTGCACGGCGATACGGGAGGTGGGGACCCCGGCCTCGTTCAGCGCGGTCAGGAGCGCCTGGACGTGGCCCGGGGTGGCGACGCCGATCGTGTCGCCCAGGCTCAGCTCGTCGCAGCCCATCTCGGCGAGGGCCTTCGTGACGCGGACGACCTGCTCGACCGGGACGGCGCCCTCCCAGGGGTCGCCGAAGCACATCGAGAGGTAGCCGCGGACCTTCAGCCCCGCCTCTATGGCGCGGGTGACCGTCGGCGCGAAGAGCGCGAGCGCCTCGTCGACGGTCCGGTTGAGGTTGGCCTTCGCGAAGGACTCCGTCGCGGAGGCGAACACCGCGATCTCCCGCGCCCCGAGGGCGAGCGCCCGGTCGAGGCCCCGCTCGTTCGGCACGAGGACCGGGAGGCGGACGGGCAGGTCGCGGACGAGCGGGAACAGCTCCTCGGCGTCGGCCAGCTGCGGCACCCACTTCGGGTGCACGAAGCTGGTCGCCTCGACGGTGTCCAGACCGGCGGCGGCGAGCCGCCGGACGAACTCCGCCTTCACGGCGGTCGGAACGGCCGTCTTCTCGTTCTGCAGACCGTCGCGGGCGCCGACCTCGTGGATCCGCACCCGGGCGGGGAGCGAGGGATCGGAGACCGTCATGGGCAGGCCGGTGGTCACGATTCCTCCTCCTCGCGGGGCGTCACCACGGCCAGGATCTGGTCCATGGCGACGGTGGTTCCGGGCGTGACGTCGAGCTCGGTGACGGTGCCGGCGTGCGGGGCGGAGATGACGTGCTCCATCTTCATCGCCTCGACGACGAGCAGGCTCTGCCCGGCCTCGACCTCGTCCCCGACGGCCACCTTGACGACGGTGACGGTCCCGGGCATCGGCGCGGCGAGCGTGTCCGCCCCACCGTGCCGGGCCCCGCTGAGCGCGGCCTCGACGGGGTCGTGGTCCAGCACGTGCCAGGAGTCGCCGTCACGGCCCAGCCAGGAGCCGGCGCGCCGGAAGTGATGGGTGATCCCGTCCAGGGTGACCGTCACCGCGGTGTCCGTGACGCGCGCTCCGGCGGGCGCGTCCACCGTGACGGGTTCGAGCCCCGGCACCCGGAAGGGGAAGGCGAGCCGCTTGGGCGTGCCGCCGAGCCGGAAGCCGTTCGGCACCGAGAACGGGTCCGTCCAGCCCTCCCGGGGCTCCGCGGCCAGCCCGGCGAGCCGCACGGCAGCCGCGGCCGCGTACACCTCGGCGGGGACGCCCTCCGGGACCAGGCTCTCCGCGTCCCGCTCCACCAGACCCGTGTCGAGGTCGCCCGCGATCACGGACTCGTGGGCCAGGAGGCGGCGCAGGAAGCCCGCGTTCGTCGGGACGCCGAGGGTGACCGTGTCCGCGAGGGCCGCGCGCAGCTTGCGCAGGGCCGTCGGGCGGTCCTTCGCGTGGACGATGACCTTCGACAGCATCGGGTCGTAGAGGGACGAGACCTCCGTGCCCTCGGAGAGACCCGAGTCCGTCCGGACCCCCGGCCCCTGCGGCTCGTTCAGCGCGAGGACCGTGCCGCCCGAGGGGAGGAAGCCCCGCGAGGGGTCCTCCGCGCAGATACGGGCCTCGATCGCCCAGCCGGTCAGGTGGATGCCGTCCTGGGTGAAGGGGAGCGGCTCACCGGCGGCCACCCGCAGCTGCCACTCCACCAGGTCGATGCCGGTGATCAGCTCGGTCACCGGGTGCTCGACCTGGAGACGGGTGTTCATCTCCATGAAGTAGTACGCCGACGGGTCGCCGCCCGGCACGATGAACTCGACCGTGCCCGCGCCCACATAGCCGCAGGACCGCGCCGCCTCGACCGCCGCCGCGCCCATCGACGCGCGGATCTCGGGGGTCAGGAGGACGCTCGGCGCCTCCTCGATGATCTTCTGGTGACGGCGCTGGAGCGAGCACTCGCGCTCACCGAGGTGCACCACGTTCCCGTGGGTGTCGGCGAGGACCTGGATCTCGATGTGCCGGGGCCGGTCGATCCACCGCTCCACGAGCAGCGTGTCGTCGCCGAAGGACGCGCGGGCCTCGCGGCGGGCCGCCGCGATCTCCTCGTCCAGGACCGACAGGTCCCGCACGAGCCGCATGCCCTTGCCGCCGCCGCCGGCGGACGGCTTGAGCAGGACGGGCGCGCCCAGCTCGCGGGCCGCCTCGGCCAGTTCGGGATCGGCGGCGCCGGGGACGACGGGCACGCCCGCCGCCTTCACGGTCTCCTTCGCCCGGATCTTGTCGCCCATGAGGGAGATCGCCTCGGCGGTCGGGCCGATGAAGACCAGACCCGCGTCGGCGCAGGCCCGCGCGAAGGCGGCGTTCTCCGCGAGGAAGCCGTAGCCCGGGTGCACGGCCTGCGCCCCGGTGCGGGCGGCGGCGTCGAGGAGGGCCGGGACCGACAGATAGGACTCGGCGGCCGGCGGCGGACCGATCCGTACCGCCGTGTCCGCCTCCCGTACGTGCCGGGCGTCGGCGTCCGCGTCGCTGTAGACGGCCACCGAGCGGACGCCGAGCTCCCGCAGGGTGCGGATGACGCGGACGGCGATCTCGCCCCGGTTTGCCACGAGGACGGTGTCGAACATGCTGTGCATCTCCTGAGGGCCCTTCACATCCGGAAGACGCCGAACTGGGGGTCACCCAGGGGCGCGTTGGCACAGGCGGTCAGAGCGAGGCCGAGGACCTGCCGGGTCTCCATGGGGTCGATGACCCCGTCGTCCCACAGCCGGGCCGAGGCGTAGTAGGCGCTGCCCTGGGTCTCGTACTGCTCGCGGATCGGCGCCTTGAAGGCCTCCTCGTCCGCGGCGCTCCAGTCGTCGCCGAGCTGGTCCCGCTTGACCGTCGCGAGGACGGACGCGGCCTGCTCGCCGCCCATGACGGAGATCTTGGCGTTGGGCCACATCCACAGGAAGCGGGGGGAGTACGCGCGGCCGCACATCGAGTAGTTGCCCGCGCCGTACGAACCGCCGACGACGACCGTCAGCTTCGGGACCCGGGTGGTGGCCACGGCCGTCACCATCTTGGCGCCGTGCTTGGCGATGCCGCCGTGCTCGTACGCCTTGCCGACCATGAAGCCGGTGATGTTCTGCAGGAAGACGAGCGGGATCCCGCGCTGGTCGCACAGCTCGATGAAGTGCGCGCCCTTCTGGGCGGACTCCGCGAACAGGATGCCGTTGTTGGCGACGATCCCGACGGGGTGGCCGTGGATCCGGGCGAAGCCGGTGATCAGCGTCTGCCCGTACTCGCCCTTGAACTCCTGGAAGCGGGAGCCGTCCACGACGCGGGCGATCACCTCGCGCACGTCGTACGGGGTGCGGGAGTCCACCGGCACCGCGCCGTACAGCCCGGCCGGGTCGACCTTCGGCTCCTCGGCCGGCTCGACCGACCAGGGGAGCGGGCCGCGCTCGGGGAGCGTGGCGACGATGTTCCGCACGATCCGCAGGGCGTGCGCGTCGTCCTCGGCGAGGTGGTCGGTGACGCCGGAGATCCGGGAGTGGACCTCGCCGCCGCCCAGCTCCTCCGCCGTGACGACCTCGCCGGTCGCCGCCTTCACCAGCGGCGGACCGCCCAGGAAGATCGTGCCCTGGTTCCGGACGATCACGGCCTCGTCGCTCATCGCCGGGACGTACGCGCCGCCCGCCGTGCACGAGCCGAGGACCGCCGCGATCTGCGGGATGCCCGCGCCGGACATCCGGGCCTGGTTGTAGAAGATGCGGCCGAAGTGGTCCCGGTCCGGGAAGACCTCGTCCTGCATCGGCAGGAAGGCGCCGCCGGAGTCGACCAGGTAGAGGCAGGGGAGACGATTCTCCAGCGCCACCTCCTGGGCGCGCAGGTGCTTCTTCACCGTCATCGGGTAGTACGTGCCGCCCTTGACGGTCGCGTCGTTGGCGACGATCACGCACTCGCGGCCCGAGACCCTGCCGATGCCGGCGATGACCCCGGCGGCGGGCGCCTGGTCGCCGTACATCCCGTTCGCCGCCAGCGGGGCCAGCTCCAGGAAGGGCGAGCCCGGGTCCAGGAGGGTGTCCACCCGGTCCCGCGGCAGCAGCTTCCCGCGCGCCGTGTGCCGGGCGCGGGACTTCTCACCGCCTCCCAGCGCGGCGGCGGCGAGCTTGGCGCGCAGGGTCGCGGCCAGCTCGTGGTGCGCCGACTCGTTGGCCTGCCAGGCCGCGGACGCGGGATCCGCCGCGCTCGTCAGCACAGGTGCCTGCTGCATCCCTCGAGCTCCCTTGCTCGGTTAATGAGCGTTAACGTATGGGGCTCAGGTTAACGACCGCTAACCGGGTTGTCCATCGTCGAAGCCGCGCCTCAGGTGGCGGGGGGCGTGGCCGTGTGGGTTGGGGCCTTGCCCTGGTTCGCGGGTCGTCGACGCGCGGTTAATACGCACACGCGTACGAGATTGTCACGAGTGCTGGTGAATGTGTGCGTAATTCGCCTGTGTGGGCGAGGTGCTCTCTAAGTTGATCTGAAGCCGGGGTGATGCGGAGGGGGAGGGTCGTGCGGGCACGTCAGACGGGCACGTTCCGGGGGAAGAACAAAGCCCCGAAGTGGACCAAGCCCGACGGCGGGACGGTGTCCGTGATGGTCCTGCCGCTGGCCGTCACCGATCCAGCCGACCGTGCCCGGCTGGGGAAGTTGTTCGCCGCGATGTGGTCGATCAGGAGGGCCGTCCAGCGCGACGCCCGTGCCAGGGTCGATGCCTACTGGGTCGCGTACCGCGAACGGGAGGAGCAGGGGCGAAGGTCGTAAGAGGGCGCCTCGGCCTGTCCCGCGAAGCGCTGGAGCGCTGCGCCTACAGGCATCTGGAGGCCTCGGGGCACCTCAAGCACCATGCCTCGAAGGCCCTGGCGATGCACATGGCCGATGAGCTGTGGAACGGAGTGCAGCGACACCTGTTCCCCGATGCGACCGGCACGTGTTTCGGGCGACCGAAGACCGGCCGCCGGTATGACTTCACCCGTATCCCCGGCCGTGCCCGCTCCCACACCACCGCGAACAAGTGGGAGACCTTCCGCCTCGTCGGCACCCTTCACGGCCACGCCGCGACCTACACCGACGGCGGTCGGTATCCGTTGATGCAGCCCAGACGCATGCCGAAGCCTGTCGTGCCCGAGGGGCGCGTACCGACGGGGAAGGTCATGCCCTCGGGCCTGGTCGGCATGCGCAAGGCGACATGGTGGGACCACACCGGCCCGCTCGCCGTGGTGTTCCCCGGAGGCAGCGACAGCAAGCGTGATGACCTCGTCCTCCCCGTCCGCATTCCCCAAGGCACGGGTCAGTGGGAACGGGTACAGCATTTTCTCGGCAGCCCCGGCCGCTGGCACAAGGTCGACCTCGTACGCCGCCGGAAGGCGTCCGCCCGGGGCGGCTGGGTGTACGAGGCGCATCTGATGGTCCTCGGCTCCGGATACACCGCACCCGCCGTACGGATCATGCGCGACCAGGCAGCCGCCCTGAACCGGATCGGCGGTGTGGACGGCAATGTCTCTAACCTCTCCGTCGTCTCCTTCCCCGCTGACCTCACCACCGGCACGCCAGTCTCGACCGAGATCATGCCGACCGGCGCCGAGCGCTCCCGGCTGGAGACGGAGGCGAAGAAGCGGCGGGGCCGTGCGCGTGCGCTGGAGCGCTCCCGCAGGGCAACGAACGCCACACAGTACGGGCTGTCGAAGAGCCAGTCCGAGCGAGCCGCCCGCCGCGCGGACAAGGGGCTCATGCCCAAGACCGTGATCGTTCCCGGTGGCGCGCGTGTGGCTTCCCCGGACGGGGCGCCGAAGCAGTCGTTCCGCCGCGACCGGCTCTCCGCCAACTACCGGACCCAGCGCTCCCGTCAGGCCGAACACGCTGCCGGCATCGCCGAACACCGCCGCCATCGCGCCTGCCGTGTGGCGCGCGAGATCATCGCCGCGCACGGCCCCGTGCTGGTCGTGGAGGACTGCGACATTCGCACCTGGTACCGGCTGTGGGGCAAGCGCCTGTCGCAGACCACACCCGGCATGCTCATCTCGGCTCTCAAGGCCGAGTGCGAAGCCGCCGGGGGCAGGCTCCTGCGAGCCTCCACCTGGTCAACGGGTCTGTCCCAGCACTGCCTGTGCGGCGGGCGCGTACGCAAGACCCTGCGCGATCGTGAGCACGAGTGCCCGGCGTGCGGCCTGACCGGCAAACGCGACCTCGTCTCCGCCGCCCTGGCCGCCTTCGTCCGCTTCGCCGACGCGGACGATCCGAAGACTGCCTACCTGGATACCTCCGCTTCCAGGCAGGCCCGAATCACCTATGCAGAAGCGCTGGAAGTAGCGCTGCGGGAGTCAACCACATCGAGCCCGAAACCGCCCCGGCGGCCGGGCCACGTGGCAGTCCCACGGCAACGCCGTGAGACCTCTGCTCCCCGAACTGTCGGACAGCGGAACCGGGCAACCCTGGATGAGCCGCGCTCTTGCGACCACGCCAGAAAGCCCGGTCACCGCCCCGGCCGCAGCCCGCAGCTCGCCCTCCAGGCGGCAAACGGGCCGAGTCTTAGAATCGATCGCATGACCACCAGCGCCAGGACCGACGCCCCGACGCGGCGCGAGCAGATCCTCAGGGAGGCCGCCCGCCTGTTCGCCGAGCGCGGCTTCCACGGGGTGGGCGTGGACGAGATAGGGGCGGCCGTCGGCATCAGCGGCCCCGGGCTCTACCGCCACTTCCCCGGCAAGGACGCGATGCTCGCCGAGCTCCTCGTCGGGATCAGCGAGCGCCTCCTCTCCGGCGGCCGCCTCCGGGTGGCCGAGTCCGACGGCGACCCGCGCGTGCTGCTCGGCGCCCTCATCGACGGCCACATCGACTTCGCCCTCGACGACCAGCCGCTGATCACCCTCCACGACCGCGAACTCGACCGGCTCAAGGACGAGGACCGCAAGCGCGTGCGGCAGCTCCAGCGTCAGTACGTGGAGCTGTGGGTCGACGCCGTGCGCGAGGTGTACCCGGAGACCGGGGAGCCGAAGGCGAGGGCGGCCGTGCACGCGGTGTTCGGCCTGCTGAACTCGACGCCGCACCTGCGCGCCCCCCTGGGCCGCGCCACCGTGGAAGGCCTCCTCCGCGACCTGGCCCACGGCGCCTTCGGCGCCCTGCGGACCTGACCCCGGCGCCGCCCCCTCGGGGTGGCAGCCGCGTCCCGGCGGGGTCATTCTTGAGAGGGGGACTCGGGGAGTCGGGGGTTCCGAACGAGGCGCGCAGGCGGGGACCGTGTGTGTTCGCCCGCCCGAAAGCAGCTCACTCCGCCTGTCGTGCAGGGAAGGTCGTGAGTTCACATGCTGGCCCCGGACCGAGAACGCCAAGAGCTGGAGAAGGCGCTCCGACAGCATGAGCGTCGGGTCGAGCGCATCAACGACGAGATCCGCGAGCTGAAGAACGAGCGGGGCGTCCACACCACCCTGCTGTCGCTCGGCGGTGACGAGAAACTCCTGGGACTGCTCGACCGCTTGCGCGGTGACGAGGACATGGCCCGTGAGGCACTCGAAGGCCGCGGCTCGTTCTTCGAGCAGCACGGCGTCGAACTCCCCGCGGGACTGCAGAGGGTGACCGGAGCGTCGACCAACGACGGGATAGAGCTCCGGGGCGTCTTCTGCGACGACGCCGGGCGTGACTACGAGGTGGTCTGGAACTCCCGTACGGGCTTCGACGTGGACCACCCCGCGGTCCGTGACAAGGCGTCGCTCAACCCGGACGTCGTCTACAAGGCCGAACGCACCCAGACGAGCACCGACTTCTGGATCATCGGCACGGGCTTCTCGGGGAACGGCTACGTCGACCTCAGCATCTTCATGGAGCCCGGACGGACCGTCCCCTGGTCGCAGCTCGGACGTACCACCGCCGACGGCAACGGTTACTTCAAGTACTTCCGCCGCGTTCCCTACCTCGGCGGTCACGACCCCCAGACCAGGAGCCCGGCCTTCGTCGGACGCGATGTGACGGTCGACAAGCCGGGTCTCGAAGAGGTGCCGAGCTACTACTGGTGGCCCAGGCTCTGACGCGGCACGACGAAAGCGGCGGGTCCCGTCGGGGGGCGGCACGGCAGAATGAACCCCATGCCGATACTCAGCCGCCCCGCCCTTGTCGAGCACCTCGTCCGTACCCGGATCGCCGGAGACGTCGCCACGCCGCGCGACAACAACCTCTCGCACTACAGAAAGCTCGCCAACGGCGACCGGCACTACTGGCTCGGTCTGGAGCTCGGCGACCGGTGGGCCGACGAGCAGGACGTGCTCGCCGTGATGGCCGAGCGCTGCGGGGTCGTCGACGACCCGGCCCACCGGGTCGGCCAGGACACCATCGACCCCGAGCTGACCGTCGACGCCCTCGACCGGATGGCCGCCCGCCTGCGCAAGGCCGCCGCCGGCAAGGAGCGGGTCCTCTTCGCGACCGGCCACCCCGGCTCGCTCATCGACGTCCACAGCCGGGTCGCCGCCGCGCTGCGCGCCCAGGGCTGCGACATCGTCCGCATCCCCGGCGGGCTGATCGCCGACGAGGGGTACGTCGTCCAGTTCGCCGACGTCGCCGTCTTCGAGCGCGGCGCCACCCTCTGGCACACCCACTCCCCGGAGCCGATGAACGCCATCCTGGACGCCCTCGGCGAGGACGGCCGCCCCGATCTGGTGATCGCCGACCACGGCTGGGCCGGGCGCGCGGGCCAGCGCGGGATCGACTCCGTCGGCTACGCCGACTGCAACGACCCCGCCCTCTTCATCGGTGAGGCCGAGGGCACGATGCAGGTCACGATCCCGCTCGACGACCATGTGGTCGACCCCCGCTACTACGAGCCGATGACGGCGTACACGCTGGAGGCCTCAGGCCTGCTCTGACGGCCGGGCCCGCCGCTGGCCCAGGCCCGGGGTCGGGTCCAGGTACACGCGGCGGATCGCCGGGAAGCGCTCGCGGAGCTGGTCCTCGGCGTCCTCGCAGGCCCATTCGACCTGCTCCGCCGAGGCGACGTCCCGGAAGTCGACCTTCGCGGCGACCAGGACCTCGGACGGTCCCTGGATGAGGGTCGTCAGGTCGAGGACGTCCACGACGTGCGGGACGGTGAGCAGCTCCTCGCGGACCGCCGCCCGCATGCTCCGGGGCAGCGGGCGGCCGACGAGGAGTTCGGCGTTGGAGCGGCCGAGGACCCAGGCCACGTACACGAGCAGGACGCCGATGAGGATCGAGGCGACGCCGTCCCAGACGCCGGAGCCGGTGATCTGGCCGCCGAGCAGGCCGCCCGCCGCCAGCATCAGTCCGGCGAGGGCGGCGGAGTCCTCCATGACCACCGCCTTGACGGTGGTGTCGGCGGTCAGGCGGAGGTAGCGGCCGAAGGGCGCCTTCATCCGCTCCGCCTCGGCCCGGACCTGCCTGATCCCGGTGCGCAGGGAGAAGCCCTCCAGGACGAAGGCGACGCCGAGGACGACGTACGAGATCGTCGGGTCGCCGAGCTCCTCGCCGTGGGTGAGGGTGTGGATGCCGTCGTATACGGAGAAGACCGCGCCGCCGACGAAGGTCGCGACGGCCGCGAGCATCGCCCACACGTACCGCTCGGCCGCGTACCCCACGGGATGGTCCTCGTCGGCGGGCCTGTCGCTGCGCTTGAGCGCCGTGAGCAGCATCGCCTCGGTGACGGTGTCGGCGAGCGAGTGGGCCGCCTCCGAGAGCATCGCGCTCGATCCGCTGACGACCCCCGCGACGGCCTTCGCGGCGGCGATCCCGAGGTTCGCCGCCGCCGCCACGATCACCGTGAAGGTACTTTCGCCGTTCTCCGCCATGATCGGACGGTATGTCCGGTCGTCAGCGCGGAACGCGAACGACACCCTCCTGGATGACGGAGATCGCGAGCCGGCCGTCCTGCGTGTAGATCCGAGCCTGGCCGAGGCCGCGCCCGCCGGACGAGGTCGGCGACTCCTGGTCGTACAGGAGCCATTCGTCGGCCCGGAAGGGCCGGTGGAACCACATCGCGTGGTCGAGGGATGCCCCGACCACGTCGCCGACGGCCCAGCCGCCGCGCCCGTGCGCGAGCAGGACGGAGTCGAGCAGGGTCATGTCGGAGACGTACGTGGCGAGGACGACGTGCAGCAGCGGGTCGTCGGCCAGCTTGCCGTTGGTGCGGAACCAGACCTGGGAGCGGGGCTCGCGCGGGGTGCCGACCGTCCCCCACGGGGGCGTCTCGGCATAGCGCAGGTCGACCGCCGCACGGGCCTCGATCAGCCGGTCCGCGACCTCGCGGGGGAGGTGGCGGGGGAGCATCTCGGCCGGTGTGGGCAGTGACTCCGGGTCCGGGGCGGGCGCCATGTCGACCTGGTGGTCGAGCCCCTCCTCGTACGTCTGGAACGACGCCGAGAGGTGGAAGATCGGCTGCCCGTGCTGGACGGCGACGACCCGGCGGGTGGTGAAGGAACGGCCGTCGCGGATGCGGTCGACCGTGTAGACGATCGACGCGCCCGGGTCGCCGGCGCGCAGGAAGTACGCGTGGAGCGAGTGGGCGAGCCGGTCCGCCGGGACGGTCCGCCCCGCCGCCACCAGCGCCTGGGCGGCCACCTGGCCGCCGAAGACGCGGGGGACGATCGAGGGGCGGGACTCGCCCCGGAAGATGTCCTGCTCGATCCGCTCGAGGTCGAGCAGATCGAGCAGGTCATCCAGTGCGTCGTGCGACTGCGGCACTTACAGGCCCATCGACTTCGCGATGATCGACTTCATGATCTCGCTGGTGCCGCCGTAGATGCGGTTGACGCGGTTGTCGGCGTACAGGCGCGCGATCGGGTACTCGTTCATGTAGCCGTAGCCGCCGTGCAGCTGGAGGCAGCGGTCGATGACGCGGTGCGCGACCTCGGTGCAGAAGAGCTTGGCGCTCGCGGCCTCGGCCGGGGTCAGCTCGCCCGCGTCCAGGGCCTCCAGGGCGCGGTCGGCGACGGCCTCTGCCGCGTCCACCTCGGCCTGGCAGGCGGCCAGCTCGAACTTGGTGTTCTGGAAGTGCGCGACCGGCTTGCCGAAGACCGTGCGGTCCGTGACGTACTGCTGGGCGAAGCGGACGGCGGCCTTGGCCTGGGCGTAGGCGCCGAAGGCGATGCCCCAGCGCTCGGAGGCCAGGTTGTGACCGAGGTAGTAGAAGCCCTTGTTCTCCTCGCCGAGGAGGTCCTCGACCGGCACCTTCACGTCGACGAACGCCAGCTCGGCGGTGTCGGAGGTGCGCAGGCCGAGCTTGTCCAGCTTGCGGCCGATGGAGTAGCCCTCGGACTTGGTGTCCACGGCGAAGAGGGAGATGCCGTGGCGGCGGTCCTCGGCCGTCGGGGCGGACGTGCGGGCGCAGACGATCACGCGGTCGGCGTGGACGCCACCGGTGATGAAGGTCTTGGCGCCGTTGAGGACGTAGTGCGTGCCGTCCTCGGAGAGCTTGGCGGTGGTCTTCATGCCCGCGACGTCGGAGCCGGTGCCCGGCTCGGTCATCGCCAGCGCCCACATCTCCTCGCCGGTGACGAACTTCGGCAGGTAGCGCTTCTTCTGCTCGTCGGTGGAGAGCATCTTGATGTAGGGGAGGGCGAGCAGCACGTGCACGCCGGAGCCGCCGAACTGGACGCCCGCGCGCGAGGTCTCCTCGTACAGGACGGCCTCGAACTTGTGGGTGTCCAGGCCCGCGCCGCCGAACTCCTCGGGCACGTTGATGCCGAAGATGCCCAGCTCACCGAGCTTGTCGTAGAACTCGCGGGGCGCCTGGCCCGCCGCGAACCACTCGTCGTAGACGGGGACGACCTCGGCCTCGATGAAGGCGCGGATGGTCTCCCGGAACGCCTCGTGGTCCTCGTTGAATACGGTACGGCGCACGGTGCGACTCCTCCGGTGTGCGGGGCGGGCCCAGTTTGTCTAAGCGCTTGCTCAGGGTTCTCGATACGAAGTTACCGACCAGTCAACCCCCCTGTCCAGAGTTCGTGCTTGTGATCCAGCGCCTACCTACGGAGTCGTACCCGTGCACGGGCCGCCCCTTCGCCCCGCTCGTCCGAAAGGGTGCGCCGTCCTCGTCCCCGATCCGGACCGTGCCCCGGCGCCCCTCCGAGCTCCACTCCAGCTCCAGGTACCAGCGGCAGTCGCACCCCGCCGCCCCCGCGTAGACCAGCAGCTCCTCCGGCTCGGCGGCGCTGACCACGTACGGGAAGGAGACCGCCGGGAGCGTCCGGCCCTCCTGCCCGGAGGCGTCGTACCCGTCCAGCGCCCGCGCCACCGGCCGCGGCCGGTCCAGGTCCACCTCGAAACGGCGCGGCGTCACCGCCCCGCCGCACCCGTCGTCCATCCGGTACGCCGCCCACGGGAGCGGCGCCCCCCGCTCGACCACCCGCACGTGCAGCGCCTGGAGCACCACCGCCGCCGTGCTCTTCCCCTGCACCGACACCCGCACCAGCGTCTCCCCGCCGTCCACGGCCCCCTGCGCCGTCGCCCAGCTCCGCGCGTCGGCCGCCTCCGGCGGGGGAGCGGGCGTCCGCGGCACGAGATAGGTGTGCCCGCACCCGTTCTTCCAGAGGTCCGAGGCGACCGTCCACGTCAGCGGCGCCGACGGTTCGTCGGCCCGCTCCCGGGCCTTCCCGGGCAGGAGTACGGCTCCGAGCGTCACCGTCCCCACGACCGCCAGCGCCCCGGCGACCACGCCCGCCCACCCCCACCGGCGCCTCCGCCGCGCGGACGGGAGGCCCGTCACGCGCGCGTGCACGGGTTCCAGCTCGGGCTCGGGCGTCGGCTCCGGGGCGGGTTCCGCTGTCGGCTTCGACTTCGGGGCGGGCTCCGCGGTCGGCTGCGGGCCGGGCTCGGACGTTGGCTTCGGGCCGGGCTCAGGCTTCGGCTCCGCCGGGCCGGGCTCGGGCGTCGGCTCAGCGCGGGGCTCGGGCGTCGGCTCCGCGCCAGATGCCGGTGCCGGAGCCGGTGTCGGAGGGCGGCGGGCGCCGTCCGCGCGGGTCCAGGCCGCCTCCAGGGCGCGCCGCTCCTCCTCGTCCGCCCCGCACAGCAGGGCGAGGCGGTCGACCACGGTGAACTCCTCCGGGACGGTCGCGCCGGAGCAGTAGCGGTGAAGGGTGGACGCGCTGACGCTCAGGCGCCGGCCCAGCGCCTCGTAACTCCTCCCGTCCCGCGCCTTCAGCGCGCGCACGAGCCGCGCGAACTCCTCGACGGCGGCGTCCTTCGGCATTCCATCCCCCTCGGCCCTGCGTCCCACGCTTCACGTCCTTGCACGTCAGTGGGGGTGGAATGGTTCCGGGACGGATGGCGGGCGCGTCACCGTTGCAGGCGGCGGGCGCCGGCCCGACGCTGGTGGAGCACTGACCGAACGACCCGACGGGGGATCCACCACCATGAGCAAGCTCCGTACCGCACTCGCCACCGCCGCCGCTGCCGCCCTGGGCCTCGCGGCCCTCGCCACGGCCCCGGCGCAGGCCGCCGCACAGCCCGCCTTCCTCGCCGCCTCCCAGATGCCGCCGTCGTCGACGCCGTGGACCGCCACCCAGGTCTTCACCGGCGTCCCGGAGAACGGCGGGGCCCTCTGCGCCCCGTACAAGATCCCGGCGCAGAACTCCCGCTACCGCGAGTTCAGCACCGAGCTCGACACCAACGGCGTCCAGATCACCAACGTCGCCCGCACCGAGGCCGACGCCGTGAAGCTGGTCGACACCCTCCGCAAGGCCCTCGCCGGCTGCGGCCCCCTGCTGGAGCGGCAGAACCCGGGTCTGAAGGCCGTCAGCGCCTTCCACGGCAAGCTCGCCGTCGAGGAGGGCGCCTGGGTCTACAGCCTGGACACCGCCGACCCGCAGATCGGCAACACCGACATCCACCTCTTCTCGGTGGGCCGCGACGGCCGCACCGTCACCCTCGTCCGCTGGGGTCAGATGGGCGACTTCAAGGACGCCCCGCTGACCGCCTTCAAGGCGACGACGAAGACCGCCGTCAACAAGCTCTGGTCCTGACGCAGCGTCATCTTGACGGATGTCGTGCTACTCAGAGTGACAGTCAGGTCGCACGGCGCCTCCCTGCGGAGGATACTGGGATGTGGGTGTCCGACGTCGGCGCGCTCGTGCGGTCAGGCCGAGCAGCCCATCCGTCATCGGACCGGCACCGGGTGGGGGCGACCGGTGCCGGTCGGGGGGCTCATGCGCACGTGATGCGAAAGGACGCGTCATGGAACTCGAATCCCTCCCCGATGAGGTCGTCGCCGAGATCGAAGTACGGGACCGCTGGAGGCGGGCCAATGCCGCCGACGGCCTGGAGTTCCTCGTCACGGACATCGGGAGGTGGCCACTGGGGCAGACGGTGCGGGTCGCGTTCCTCGACGGGAGCGACCAGCTGCACGCGGACATCGCGGGCGCGACGGAGCAGATCACCGACGCCTGCAACCTGACGCTCGACTTCGGGCAGAACGGCGGAACGTTCCGGCGATGGACCACGGCCGACACGGTCCTGGCCGCCGAGATCCGGGTCAGCTTCGACCTGCCGGGCTTCTTCTCCCTGGTGGGCACCGACAGCACCGACAGCGCCATCGGCGCGGGCGGCGGCCCGGTCGGAGGCAACCCCGGCCAGCGCAGCCTGAACCTGGGGCGGTTCGCGACGAACAGGCCTTCCCAGTGGGAGGGCACCGCGCGGCACGAGTTCCTGCACGCGCTGGGGTTCCACCACTCCCACCAGAACATGCGCGGCACCTGCGAGGGCGAGTTCCGCTGGGAGGACGACATCGGGTACGTCCCCACGCAGGACCCGGCCGGTGTCTTCGTGCCCGACGCACAGGGCCGGCGCCCCGGCATCTACACCTACCTCGCGGGTGAGCCGAACAAGTGGCCGCGCGCGAAGGTGGACCACAACCTGCGAACCGTGGACGCCCCGGATCTCGTCGCCGGGCCCTTCGACACGAAGTCCGTGATGCTGTACCGCTTCCCGTCCTTCTTCTACAAGTCCACCCCCAGCAGCTGCGCGCCGACCGGCAACGGGCAGACCCTGTCGGACGGCGACAAGCGCGGACTCGACCTGCTGTACCCGCACGCCGTGGACGCCGTGGCGGACCGTCAGGCCCGTGCCGGCGCGGTCCTGGCGTCGCTCGGGGCCGGTCCCGAGGGAGTTCCCGGTGCGAACGGCGGCGGCCTGGCCGAGGTGTACCGCAGTCGCGTCGAGGAACTGGCCGCCGCTCAGGCTGCGGGAGTCCACTGACGGCTCACCGGCGACCGCTCCGACGGCTCAGCCGAGCCGCAGGGCGAACCACAGCTCCATCCGTACGTCCGGGTCGTCCAGGTCCAGGCCCAGGAGCGCGGTGCAGCGGGCGATCCGCTGCCGGACGGTGTTGCGGTGGACGTCCAGCGCCGTCGCCGTCCGGTCCCAGCTGCCGTGCAGCGAGAGCCAGACCCGCAGGGTCTCGGTCAGCGGCTCGGCGAGCGGGGCGAGGAGGGCGCGGGCGTATGCGGTGGCCTCCGCCGGGTCCACGAGGCCCGTGAACCCGGCGGGGCGGTGCCGGGCCAGGGGGGTACGGGAGGCCTCGGCGCGCCGCAGCGCCCGCGCCGCCTCCGCGTCGGCCGCGGCGAGGTCACGGGCGGGCGCGGGGGCGGCGGCGCCGAGCGTCCACCCGGGCTGGGCGGTGAGGGGCGCCGAGGCGGGGAGGAGGAGGCGTACGGGGGAGGGGGCGGGCGCCTCGGGTACGGCTCCGGCCGTGGTCGTGGCCGGACCCGTGGCCGTACGTCTGCCCGTGCCCGGCCCCGCCCCGGCGTCCACCAGGGCGGTCCCCAGCGCCGCCGCCAGCGAGGCCGCCGCGAACGGGGTGCCGTCGCCGCCGCGCGCGTGGACCACCGTCCAGGGCCCCGGGCCCAGCGCCGCCGCGGCCTCCTCCGGGGCCGCGCCCAGGAGCAGCCGGACCAGGGCCCCGTCCCGAACCGTCACGTCCGCGCCCCGGTGCGGGGCCGTGAGGAGCGAGAGCAGGACCACCGCGACGCCCGCGATCGTGTGGTCGCCCTGGTCGCGCCGCTCGGTCGCCACCCCGAGCGTCAGCCCGTCCCCGCCGCCCAGCGCGTACGCCGCGAGCCGCCACCCGCCGCCGTCCCCGCTCGCCGAGGCGGGGCCTTTGGCGGGCGCCCCGCCGGTCGGGCCGGGCTCCCGGCGTCCTGGGGCCCCGTCTCCCGCGTTGTCGTCGGTCGCCATGGCTCCGCCATGCCTCCCTTCTCCGCCTTGGATCCGGGGCCCCAGGACGCCGCTCGCTGATCCGGCCCGACCAGCGGGGCCCCCGCCCGGACGCGGGCCGAGCACCCCCGCCAGCTCGCGCAGGGCGCGGGCCGCCTCCGCGGGGACCTCGCGGCCGGCCGCCGCCGACTCCGTGCCGTCCGCCGCGAAGAGCACCGCCCGCCCCGCGAGCCGCGCGGCCAGGGCGCCGAGCACCGCCGGGACGGGGGCAGGCCGTGCGGCGGCCGCCGCCAGGGACTGCTGCGCCTCCGTCACCCGGCGCAGCTCCTGCAGCCTGGCCTCCGCCATCAGCCGCCACAGCGCCCGGGCCACCGCGGTGAACGGGGTCCTCGGCGGGACCTCGACCAGCGGCAGGCCGTGCCGCGCGCAGGCCTCGACGAGCTCCGCCGGGACCGTGTCGTAGACCGGCGTCACACCGAAGCCGAGCGCCGCCGCCCCCGCCTCCACCACGCGCTCGACGTACCGCGCCGGGTCGGTGAGCTGCACACCCGCCGTCATGAGCAGCTCGCCGCCGAGGAGGTACGGGTACGGGTCGGCCATCTCCGAGGTGTGCACCCAGTGCAGCGGTACGTCCCCGGAACCGGCGAGCAGCCGGAGTCCGAGGTCCCGGCGGGCGAGCAGCGCGGCCAGCGGGACCGGCGGCGCCGGGGGAGTGGAGCCGGGCTCGGGGGCGGGAGGCGAGCTCGGCGGGGTCGGCGTGACCATCAGGGTGGACCCTTCGTACATCCTCAGTCCGTACAGTGGAGGGAACGTACACTTCAATGTCGGTTTCGGGCCACTTACTGTCGAGCCGGACCCACCGACACCCCTCCTGGAGGACCCGACCATGAGCAGCAGCGAACAGAACACCCCGCGCGGCCCGATCGACTCGTCCCGCACCCCGCGGTACGCCGGTCCCGCGACGTTCGCGCGCCTGCCGCGACTGGACGAGGTCGGCACCGCCGACATCGCCGTGGTCGGCGTCCCCTTCGACAGCGGCGTCTCCTACCGCCCCGGCGCCCGCTTCGGCGGCAACGCCATCCGCGAGGCCTCCCGCCTCCTGCGCCCCTACAACCCGGCGCAGGACGCCTCCCCGTTCGCCCTCGCCCAGGTCGCGGACGCCGGTGACATCGCCGCCAACCCGTTCAACATCAACGAGGCCGTCGAGACGGTCGAGGCCGCCGCCGACGAGATCCTCGGCACCGGCGCCCGCATGATGACCCTCGGCGGCGACCACACCATCGCCCTGCCGCTGCTGCGCTCCGTCGCCAAGAAGCACGGCCCCGTCGCCCTGCTCCACTTCGACGCGCACCTCGACACCTGGGACACGTACTTCGGCGCCGAGTACACCCACGGCACGCCGTTCCGCCGGGCCGTCGAGGAGGGCATCCTCGACACCGAGGCGCTCTCCCACGTCGGCACCCGCGGCCCGCTCTACGGCAAGCAGGACCTCACCGACGACGAGAAGATGGGCTTCGGCATCGTCACCTCGGCGGACATCTACCGCCGCGGCGCCGACGAGGTCGCCGACCAGCTGCGCCAGCGCATCGGCGACCGCCCGCTGTACATCTCCATCGACATCGACTGCCTCGACCCGGCCCACGCGCCCGGCACCGGCACCCCCGAGGCCGGCGGCATGACCTCCCGCGAGCTCCTGGAGATCCTGCGCGGCCTCTCCTCCTGCAACCTGGTCTCCGCCGACGTCGTCGAGGTCGCCCCGGCCTACGACCACGCCGAGATCACCGCCGTCGCCGCCTCGCACACGGCGTACGAGCTGACCACGATCATGTCCCGCCAGATCGCGGCGAGCCGCGCGGCGAAGTAACCTCCCCTCCGGCCCGGCCCGCCGCCGGGCCGGGCGGGCCGCCCGGGCCGCACCCGACCACCGAGCCACGCCCCGAGGGACCGATGACCCACGACCACGACCTGGTGCTGCGCCCCACCGAGGCGCAGACCGCCGCCGCGCTCAACCCGCCGAAGGGCCGCACCGGCGGCGACCTCGTCGTCGAGACCCTCTCCGGCCTCGGCGCGACCACCGTCTTCGGCCTGCCCGGTCAGCACGCGCTCGGCATGTTCGACGCCCTGCGCCGCTCCTCCCTGCGCTACGTCGGCCTCCGCGTCGAGAACAACGCGGGCTTCGCGGCCGACGCGTACGGCCGGATCACCGGCGAGGCGGCCCCGCTGATGCTCTCCACCGGGCCCGGCGCGCTCATGTCGCTCGCCGCGCTCCAGGAGGCCGCCGCCGCCTCGGCCCCGGTGCTCGCGATCGGCAGCCAGATCCCCGTGGCCGGGCTCGGCGGCGGCCGGCACGGCTACCTGCACGAGCTGCGCGACCAGCAGGCCTCCTTCCGGGACGTCGTGAAGTCCGTCCACACGGTCCGCACGCAGTCCCAGATCCCGTCCGCGATCGCGGCGGCCTGGGAGTCGGCGCTGACCGCCCCGCACGGTCCGGTGTGGGTGGAGATCCCGCAGGACGTGCTCCTCGCGGAGACCCCGCTGCCCGTGGTCACGGCGATGGACGCGACCCCCGAGGAGGCCGCCCCGCGGCCCGAGCTCACGGCCGTCGCGGCCGACCTGCTGACGAAGGCCGCCCGGCCGGTGATCATCGCCGGCGGCGGAGTCGTCCGCTCCGACGCCTCCGGCAAGCTCCGCGCGCTCGCCGAGCGGATCGACGCGCCCGTCGTCACCACCTTCGGCGGCAAGGGCGCCTTCCCCTGGACGCACCCGCTCTCGCTCCAGTCCTGGCTGGAGGACCGGCACACCACCGACTTCCTGGAGGACGCCGACGTCCTCCTCGTCGTCGGCTCCGGCCTCGGCGAGCTGTCCTCGAACTACCACACCTTCGCCCCGCGCGGCCGGGTGATCCAGATCGAGGCCGACCCCGGGAAGCTGGAGTCCAACCATCCGGCGCTCGGCATCCACGCGGACGCCCGGCTCGCCCTCCAGGCCCTCCTGGAGACGGTCGGCGAGCGCACCGACCCGACCGCCCCCGAGCGCGTCGCGGCCGTCCTGGGCAAGGTCCGGGACCGGATCGCCGCCCAGGACCTCGGCCTGGAGCAGCGGATCGTCGCGGCGGTCCGCGAGGCGCTGCCGGACCGGGCGCCGAGCTTCTGGGACATGACGATCCTGTCGTACTGGGCGTGGTCGGCCTTCGACGCCCGGCACCCGAACACGATGCACTCCGCCCAGGGCGCCGGCGGCCTCGGCTACGCCTTCCCCGCCGCCCTCGGCGCGGCCGTCGCGGACCCGTCCTCACCGGTCCTCGCGGTCTCCGGGGACGGCGGCGCGATGTACTCGATCGCGGAGCTGGCGGCGGCGAAGCAGCACGGCCTCGACGTGACGTGGCTGATCGTCGACGACGGCGGCTACGGCATCCTGCGGGAGTACATGACGGACTCCTTCGGCGAGACCACGGGCACCGAGCTGGCCCGCCCCGACTTCGTCGCGCTCGCCGAGTCCTTCGGCGTCCCGGCGACCGCGACGACCCCGGAGACGCTGGCGGCCGACCTGGCGGACGCCCTGGCGACCCCGGGCCCGTCGGTGGTCGTCCTCCCGGCCCTGCTGCGCATGTTCGAGCCGACGCACCTCTGAGCGACGCCCCCGGACCCGCCGCCCCCGCCGGGCGCCGGGTCCGGGCCGCCGTCGGGGCCCGCTCCGGACTCAGACCACGAGGTCGCCCCACTTCTCGCGGTACAGCGCGATCTGGTGCTCGTACCCCTGGAGGAACTCCCCGACCTCCCGCCGGCCCAGGTTGTCCTTGGACATCCGCTCCGGGGCTATCAGCCTCGCCATGTCCCCGACGACCGCCTCGGCGATCTCGGCGTGGCGGCCGCCCCTCTCCCGGGCGATCAGCAGCTGCATCCCCATGCCGCCGAGGAGGGCGGCGAAGGCGTTGCGCGGCGTGGACGCCGTCCTGCCCAGCTTCGCCGGCTCGCCCAGCGGCGTCCTCCCGAGGGCCACCCCCTCAAGGACCTGGAACGCCGCGTGCAGCCGCCCCCACCCGTACGGCTTCCCGTCCTCGACCCGCGCCATGAACTCCCCTTCCGGTCCGACCGCGGCACCGCCCGCACGGCGGCCCCCGGAGTCCCTACCCGGCCCGGCGGCCCGGCGACCCTGAACCGAGTGGTCGGTCGGTTTGTTGCGGCGGGATGAAATCGCAGCCCAGCCGTGTTGGGCCTTCCGGTAGAGAAGGACGAACGGGAGGCCACTCGTGGCGGCGGTCGGGGAGAAACAACAGGGCTGGGCGCGCAGGCTGACCGGCTACGCGTGGCGCTACAAGGCGAACACCTTGCTCGCGCTCGGGTCGTCGCTCGTCGGCATGGCCGTCCTCGCCCTCGTGCCGCTCGTCACCAAGGTGATCATCGACGACGTCATCGGGACCAGGACCCGGGACCTCGGCGTCTGGACCGGGCTCCTCATCGGCGCCGCCGTCCTCGTGTACGTCCTCACCTACGTCCGCCGGTACTACGGCGGCCGCCTCGCCCTCGACGTGCAGCACGACCTCCGCACCGACATGTACGGGACCGTCACCCGCCTCGACGGGCGGCGGCAGGACGAGCTGTCCACCGGGCAGGTCGTCGGGCGCGCCACCAGCGACCTGCAGCTGATCCAGGGCCTGCTCTTCATGCTCCCGATGACGATCGGGAACATCCTGCTCTTCGTCATCTCGCTGGCCGTCATGGCCTGGCTGTCCATCCCCCTCACGCTCGTCGCGCTCGCCGTCGCCCCCGCCCTCTGGTTCATCGCCAAGCGCAGCCGCACCCGCCTCCACCCGGCCACCTGGCACGCGCAGCAGCAGGCCGCCGTGGTCGCCGGGGTCGTCGACGGGGCCGTGACCGGCGTCCGGGTCGTCAAGGGCTTCGGCCAGGAGGACCAGGAGACCGGCAAGATCCGGGAGGCCGGGCGCAAGCTCTTCGCCGGCAGGCTGCGGACGATCCGGCTGAACTCCCGGTACACCCCGGCCCTCCAGGCCGTGCCCGCCCTCGGCCAGGTCGCCGTCCTCGCCCTCGGCGGCTGGCTCGCCTACCGAGGCCAGATCACCCTCGGCACCTTCGTCGCCTTCTCCGCCTACCTGGCGTCCCTCGTCGGCCCGGTCCGGATGCTCGCCATGGTCCTCACCGTCGGCCAGCAGGCCCGCGCGGGCGTCGAGCGGGTCCTCGACCTCGTCGACACCGAGCCCGTCATCCAGGACGGGACGAAGGAGCTCCCGGCCGACGCCCCCGCCACGGTGGAGTTCGACGACGTCTCCTTCGCCTACCAGGACGGGCGCCCGGTCCTCGACGGCTTCTCCCTGGAGATCCGCGCCGGCGAGACCGTCGCCGTCGTCGGCGCCTCCGGCTCCGGCAAGTCCACCGTCTCGCTCCTCCTGCCCCGCTTCTACGACGTCACCCACGGCGCCGTCCTCGTCGGCGGCCACGACGTCCGCGAGCTCACCCTCGACTCCCTGCGCGCCGCGATCGGGCTCGTCCCGGAGGACTCGTTCCTCTTCTCCGACACGGTCCGCGCCAACATCGCGTACGGCGCCCCCGGCGCCACCCAGGAGCAGATCGAGGCCGCCGCCCGCGCCGCCCAGGCCGACCGGTTCATCGCCGAGCTCCCCGAGGGGTACGACACCAAGGTCGGCGAGCACGGCCTCACCCTCTCCGGCGGCCAGCGCCAGCGCGTCGCCCTCGCCCGCGCGATCCTCGCCGACCCCCGGCTCCTGCTCCTCGACGACGCCACCTCCGCGGTCGACGCCAGGGTCGAGCACGAGATCCACGAGGCCCTGAAGTCGGTCATGGCGGGCCGTACGACCCTCCTCATCGCCCACCGCCGCTCCACCCTCGGCCTCGCCGACCGCATCGCCGTCCTCGACGACGGACGGCTCTCCGACATCGGCACCCACGAGGAGCTGGAGGAGCGCTCCGCGCTCTACCGCCGCCTCCTGACCGACCCCGACGAGCTCGGCGGGGTCTCGCCGGGCCATGTGCTCCCGGCCGAGGTCCCCGAGGACGCCACGCTGCGCGCCGAGCTCGACGCCGAGTTCGACGCCGAGCGGGGCATCACCCCCGCCCTGTGGGTACGGGAGGCGGGCGCCGCCGAGGAGAGCCCCGCCCCCGGCGCCACCCCCGAGCTGCTGGCCGCCGTCGAGGCCCTGCCGCCCGCCACCGACACCCCCGGGATCGACGAGGCCCGCGCGGTCTCGCCCGAGGACACGTACGGTCTGCGCCGGCTGCTCCGCGGCTTCGGCGTCCCGCTGCTCATCAGCCTCGGCCTGGTCGCCCTCGACGCCGGCGCCGGACTCCTGCTGCCGGTCCTGATCCGGCACGGCATCGACGAGGGCGTGAACCGGCTCGCGATCGGCGCGGTCTGGGCGGCCTCGGCGCTCGCCCTGGTCACCGTGCTCGTGCAGTGGGTCGCGCAGACCGCCGAGACGCGCATGACGGGCCGCACCGGCGAGCGGGTCCTCTACGCCCTGCGCCTGAAGATCTTCGCCCAGCTCCAGCGCCTCGGCCTGGACTACTACGAGCGCGAGCTCACCGGCCGGATCATGACCCGCATGACCACGGATGTGGACGCGCTCTCCACCTTCCTCCAGACGGGCCTGGTCACCGCCTTCGTCTCGGTCGTGACCTTCTTCGGGATCATGGTCGCGCTGCTCGTCCTCGACCTCCAGCTCGCCCTGGTCGTCTTCTCGACCCTGCCGGTCCTCGCCGTCGCCACGTACTTCTTCCGCCGGTCGAGCGTGCAGGCGTACGAGCTGGCGCGCGAGCGGATCAGCGTCGTCAACGCCGACCTCCAGGAGTCGGTCTCCGGACTGCGGATCGTGCAGGCCTTCCGTCGCGAGCACGCGGGCGTGGAGCGCTTCGCCGCCCGCAGCGACGAGTACCGCGAGGCACGCGTCCGCGGCCAGTGGCTGATATCGATCTACTTCCCCTTCGTGACCCTGCTGTCCTCGGTGGCCGCCGCGGCCGTCATGATCGTCGGCGCGAACCGCATCGACGGCGGCACCCTCACCACCGGCGCGCTCGTCGCCTACCTCCTCTACATCGACCTCTTCTTCGCCCCCGTGCAGCAGCTCTCGCAGGTCTTCGACGGCTACCAGCAGGCCGCGGTCTCGCTGAAGCGGATGCAGGAGCTGCTCCAGGAGCCGACGTCGACGGCCACCGCCGACGCGCCCCGGGACGTGCCGTCGCTGCGCGGCGAGATCGCGTTCGAGGACGTCTCGTTCGCGTACGACACCAAGGAAGCGGCCCTCACCGGCATCGACCTGCGGATCCCGGCCGGACAGACCGTCGCCTTCGTCGGCGAGACCGGCGCCGGCAAGTCGACCCTCGTCAAGCTGGTCGCGCGGTTCTACGACCCGACGGGCGGCCGCGTCACCGCCGACGGCACCGACCTGCGGGACCTGGACCTCACCGCGTACCGCCACCGGCTCGGTGTCGTCCCCCAGGAGGCGTACCTCTTCGCCGGGACCGTCCGGGACGCCATCGCCTACGGCCGCCCCGAGGCCACCGACGCGGAGGTCGAGGCCGCGGCCCGCGCGGTCGGCGCGCACGACATGATCGCCACGCTCGACGGCGGCTACCTGCACGAGGTCGCCGAGCGCGGCCGGAACCTGTCGGCGGGTCAGCGCCAGCTCATCGCGCTCGCCCGCGCCGAGCTCGTCGACCCGGACGTCCTCCTCCTCGACGAGGCCACCGCGGCCCTGGACCTGGCCACCGAGGCCCAGGTCAACCAGGCCACCGACCGCCTCGCGGGCCGCCGCACCACGCTCGTCGTCGCCCACCGCCTGACCACGGCGGCCCGCGCCGACCGGGTGGTCGTGATGGACCGCGGACGGGTCGCGGAGGACGGCACCCACGACGAACTGCTCGCCCTCGGCGGCCGGTACGCGGCGCTGTGGAGCACCTTCATCGGCGAGGCCGTGGACGAGGAGGAGCCGGAGCGGGTGTGAGTGCGGGGGGAGAGTCGGGCGGTGCCTGAGTGCGGGGCCGCCCGGTACTCAGCCCCGGGCGGTGCCTGAGTACCGGGCCGCCCCGGGCTGAGTACCCGGGCGGATCCCGGCGCCCGCCCGGCGGGGTTGAATCGGCGGCATGAGCAACGACCTCCGTCCCCGCGCCGCCTCGCCCGTCCCCGTCGCCCCGCCGGACGCCGAGCGAGCCCGCCTGCGGAGGCTGTCCATGATCGGGGCGGGGCTGTTCTTCCCGGCGAGCCTGCTCGCCGGCATCCTCGTGCTCACCCGGGAGAACACCGCCCGCTGCCTCACCTACGGCGAGAGGTGCAACGCCGCCCCCGGCTCCCTGTACGCCGCCGCCCTGGTGCTCTTCGTCGTGGCCTGGATGATCGTCCAGAGCGCCGCGCGACCCGACGTCCGCCGGGCCGCGCTCTGGACCCAGATCGGCGCCGAGTGCGTCTTCCTGCTCTTCCTCCTCACCGCGTTCGCATAAGCGCGCCCCCCGCCCCGGTCGGGGCGGAAGCAACCGTTCCGGGGCCGGCTGCGTCGTACGCGTGTACGCCGATCCTTCCGGGAGGGGAACACATGCCCACGGACAGGAAGGACCCGGGACGAAGTGGCCGACGGCCGCTCACCCGGCTCCTCGCCCCGCTCCTCGCCGCCCTCGCCCTGCTCCTGTTCCCCGTGCCGGGCCCCGGCGGCGGGACCGCCGAGGCCGCCTCCGTGTGCCACGGCCGCCCGACCAAGACCTACGCCTTCGCCACCGGCGAGCTGCGCCTCTACCGCACCCGCCACTACGCCTGCGCCGTCACCGTCGCCAAGCGCCCCGGCGCTCCCCGTCCGATGACCGTCTCCCTCCAGCCGCGCGGCGCACGCCCCGCCGTCAAGGCCGGACGGTTCGGCCGGCAGGCCGGTCCCGTCACCGTCCACGCCCTCAACCGCTGCGTCCGCGCCTACGGTTCGGTGGCCGGGCAGAGCAGGTCCACGGGCTGGATCCTGTGCTGACCCCGGCCCGTTTCCTCTGTTGATGCACAGGAAAGTCCAAGAGTAAGGACCAACTGGGTCTGGCGGTCCACACGTTGCCCCCGCTAGGTTCGCGACACCGTTGTGAACCAAGGGGAGGACGAATGCGCAAGTCGCTCAGAGGGCTGGTGTCGCTCGCGGTGCTCATAGGCACCGTCGGCACCACGGGCGTGGCCACCGCGGCGGACACGGAGGCCAACAGCCCCACCGCCGTGGCCGACTCGCAGAGCGCGGACATCAAGGACCGCATCCTGGCGATCCCCGGGATGAGCCTGATCGAGGAGAAGCCCTACGCCGGCTACCGGTACTTCGTCCTGGACTACGTCCAGCCGATCGACCACAAGCGTCCGTGGGCGGGCACGTTCAAGCAGCGGCTCTCGGTCCTCCACAAGGACACGGACCGCCCGACCGTCTTCCGCACCAGCGGCTACGGGCTGAGCACCACCCCCAGCCGCGCCGAGCCGACGCGGATCATCGACGGCAACCAGATCTCCATGGAGTACCGCTTCTTCACGCCGTCGCGCCCCCAGCCGGCCGACTGGTCGAAGCTGGACATCTGGCAGGCGGCCAGCGACCAGCACCGGATCTTCTCCGCGCTGAAGAAGATCTACGGCAAGAACTGGCTCTCCACCGGCGGCTCGAAGGGCGGCATGACCGCCACCTACTACGAGCGCTTCTACCCGCGTGACATGGACGGCGTCGTCGCGTACGTCGCCCCGAACGACGTGGTGAACAAGGAGGACTCGGCCTACGACCGGTTCTTCGAGAACGTCGGCACGAAGGACTGCCGCGACCGCCTGAACAACATGCAGCGCGAGGCCCTCGTCCGCCGCGAGCCGCTGCAGAAGAAGTACAAGGAGTGGGCCGAGGCCGAGGGCGCGACCTTCAACACGGTCGGCTCCCTCGACAAGGCCTGGGAGGCCGTCGTCCTCGACTTCGTCTGGGGCTTCTGGCAGTACTACGGCCAGGACGTCTGCGACCAGATCCCGGACGCGGCGACCGCGAGCGACGACACCGTCTACGAGACGATCGACGCCTACTCCGGCTGGGCCGCCTACGCCGACCAGGGCCTGGACTACTACACGCCGTACTACTACCAGGCGGCCACCCAGCTCGGCTCGCCCAGCATCAAGCAGCCGCACCTCGCGGGCCTCAGCCGCTACGGCTACCAGCCGGCCAGCAGCTTCGTGCCGAAGTCGATCCCGATGAAGTTCCAGCCGCAGGCCATGCGGGACGTCGACAACTGGGTCCGCAAGAACGCGAACCGGATGATGTTCGTCTACGGGCAGAACGACCCGTGGGGCGCCGAGCCGTTCCACCTCGGCAAGGGCACGCGCGACAGCTACGTCTACACCGCGCCGGGCGCGAACCACGGCGCGAACGTCGCCGGGCTCGTCGAGGCCGAGCGGGAGAACGCCACCGCCCGCATCCTCGCCTGGGCCGGCGTCTCCGCCCCGGCCGTCCAGGCGGCCCAGCCGCTGGCCCGCTTCGACGCCCGCCTCGACAAGCCGGTCGACGAGGACGTGACCAAGGAGCACGGCCTGCGTCCGTGACCCCAGCCCGTAGCGGGAGTGCGCACCGCTGAGGCGGTACGCACCCCGTTGTGGGAAAGCGGCCCGCCGGGGGGCGGTGCCCACCCCGTTGTGCCCACCCGTTCCGCAGGGCGGAACGGGTGGGCACAACGGACGGCGCCCCTGCCGGGCCCAGGCTCCCGGGCCTGAACCCGCACCCCGTGCGCACAGCACCGGTGGTGCGGGTTCAGGCGTACCGCTCGCGCGGCTCAGCGCGCGTACGACAGCCCATACCCCACCGGATACAGGACCGCGGTCGGGTCCTCCGCGCTCTGCACCGGCACGGGCAGCCGTCCCTTCGGACGGGCGCGTCCGGCCAGGACCCGCGCCGCGGCGCGGAGTTCGACGTCGGTCCAGGAGTAGGCGGCGAGCGTCGCCCGCTGCCCGCCGAGCCGCGCGACGTCGTACGGGTTGCGGATGGCGATCGTCACGACGGGCACCCCGCTCGCCACGAGCCGCGCGACGAGCGTGCGCTGCGGACTGGCCGCGGTGACGTTGTACGTGCCCACGACGACCACGTCCTGCCCGGCCGCCGCCGCCACCGCCTCCTCGATCCGCGCGGCCGTCGGGGTGATCCCGGTGGAGAGCGCGGTCGCGGTGAAGCCCAGCTCCGTCAGGGCGGTCGCGAGCGTCGTGGTCGGCGGTCCCGTGGTGCCGGACGGCGAGGCCGGGTCGGCGCCGACGACGAGGACCTTGCCGTGGCCGGTGGGGCTCAGCGGCAGGAAGCCGTCCTCGTTGATCAGCAGGGTCGTGGTCGCCTCGGCGATCCGGTCGGCCTGCGCGAGGTGCGCCGCGGTGCCGACCACCCGGTCGACGCCCGCCCGTGTCACGTACGGCTGCCGGAAGAGGCCCAGCTTCGTCTTGAGCCGCAGGATCCGCAGGATCGATTCGTCCAGCCGGGCCTCCGTCAGCTCGCCGTCCCTGACCGCCGCCAGGACCGCGTTCCAGGCGAGGTCGAGCTCCGGCGGGTTGAGCAGCTGGTCCACCCCGGCCTTCAGGGCGAGGACCGGGACGCGCTCGTCGCCGTACTTCGTGCGTACGCCCTCCATGCCGAGGGAGTCGGTGACCACCACGCCGTCGTAGCCGAGCTGCCGGCGCAGGATGCCGGTGAGGATGGGCTCGGAGAGCGTCGCCGGGTCCTCGCCGGGGTCGAGCGCGGGCACCACGATGTGCGCGGTCATGATCGAGTCGATCCCGGCGTCGATCGCCGACTCGAAGGGCGGCGCGTCGAGTTCGTTCCACTGGGCCCGGGTGTGACTGATCGTCGGCAGGCCGTGGTGGCTGTCGACGGCGGTGTCGCCGTGCCCGGGGAAGTGCTTGGAGGTGGCCGCGACCCCGGCCCGCTGGTACCCCTTCACCTGCGCGGCGACCAGACCGGCGACGGCGCGCGGGTCGGAGCCGAAGGAGCGGACGCCGATGACGGGGTTGGCCGGGTTGACGTTGACGTCCGCGACCGGGGCGTAGTTCTGCCGGATGCCGACGGCGGCGAGCTCGGTGCCCGCGATCTGCGCGGCCTTGCGGGCGTCGGCGAGCGAGCGGCCCGCGCCGAGGGCCATCGCCCCGGGCACCAGGGTCGCGGGCTCCCCGACCCGGCAGACGATGCCGTGCTCCTGGTCGGTGGAGATGAGCAGCGGGATCGGGGTCGGCTGGGCGAGTCCGGCCTGCTGGATGCCGTTGGAGAGCTCGGCGATCTGGTGCGGGTCGCGGGTGTTGTGGGCCCAGGAGAAGTAGATGACGCCGCCGACGTGGTAGCGCTCGACCAGCTCGGCGGCGGTGCGGACGCCGATCTCCGAGAGGTTGGCGTCGATGTCGGCCTGGTCGGGGGCGGTCGCGGAGTGGCCGTACACCCGCATGACGAAGAGCTGGCCGACCTTCTCCTCCAGGGACATCCGGGCGATGATCTTCCGGAGCTTCCTGTCGGTGGTCTCGGAATGTGCCGCCTGGGCCACGGGGGCGGTGGCGCCGGTGACGGCGGCCGCCGCGGCCGCGGCGGTCACCGTGAGAAGGGTGCGTCGGGAGGGGGTGGGGGCGCGGTGGTGCACTGATGCTCCTTCCGGCCGTGCAAGGTGAAGGAAACTTCCAAGGAGTCACGGATAGCCCGAAAGTAACTGCCAGGTCAAGGACCCGCGCAGGAATGGCCGCCCTGCGCGCCGCGCCCCCCGACGCCGGCCCCGCCGGTCTCCCGATCGCCGCGCCCGACCGGGAAAACCCCTGGCGGGCCGCCCCTGCTGCTCGTACTGTCATCCGGTCCCACCAGCGAGGAAAGGCGCGCATGACCTTCGAGAACATCACCGTCGACGCCCCCGAGCCCGCCCCGGGCGCCGTCCTGCTGGCCGGCATCCCCGGCAGCGGCAAGTCGACCGTCGCGGCGGCCCTCGCGGCCCGCTTCACCCGCTCCGCGCACATCGAGGTCGACGACCTCCAGGAGCTCATCGTCCAGGGCTGCCACTGGCCGAGCCCGGACGGCGACCCCGAGGCGGACCGTCAGATCCTGCTGCGCGCCCGAAACGGCTGCCTGCTCGCGGACAGCTTCGCCGCGGCCGGCTTCCTGCCGGTCCTCGACGACGTGGTCGTCCGCCGCTCCCACCTGGACTTCTACCGCGCCCACGCCAAGGCGGTCCCGCTCCACGTGGTGATCCTCGCCCCCGGCCCCGACAAGGCATGGGAGCGCAACAACGCCCGCCACAAGAAGCTGACGACGAACTGGGCCTTCCTGGACGAGGCCATGCGCGCCGAACTCTCCGGCGAGGGCGTCTGGATCGACAACGCGGACCAGACGGTCGAGGAGACGGTGGACGCGGTCCTCGCGGCGACGGGCCTGAAGCCGGGGACGTAGCCCCCGGCGCTCAGCTCTCGGAGCGCGGGAATCCGTCCGTCTTGACGATGATCTCCCGTCCTTCGAGGGGCGGCGCCAGGTCCTCGCCGAAGGCGATCTGTTCCTGCTCGTCGTAGGTTCCCCGACGGGTGGGGCGGCTGTGGATCGTGCAGGTGTGGTCGGACGGGTCGATGATCACGTAGACCGGGATGGCGCACTCGGCGTACATCCGGAACTTCTTCGTGAAGTCGTTGTCGCGGGTGCTCTTCGAGACGACTTCGATGACTGCTTCCAGGCTGTGCCACTCGAAACGGCCTCGGCTGTTGCGCTCGGAGCCGGGGGCGACGATGGCCAGGTCGGAGGCGTACCCGTAGAGGTGGGACGGGGAGTCGATCATGGCATCCGCGAGCAGCTTGCCGTGCCCGGCGAGCTGCTTCTTGATCTCGGGCGCGGACTCGATGAGGATGTCCGACCGGCTCTCGCCCTGCGGCGTCACGATGATCTTCCCGTCCGTGATCTCGACGCGGTAGCCGCCAGGCGGATTGGCATCCTCCAGCGCGTCCCAGGCGCTGTGAACGTCCATCCCTATCGTCGTCATGCGGGCCTCCGTATGCCGTCACTTCCCGCGATAGCGGGCACCTACCCCCGCGGCCGGGCCGTCGAGCCCCGGAGCACCAGTTCGGAAGGGACCGTCACCGGGCCGCCCGCCGGGGGCTCCTCCGCCCCCATCGCCAGGCGGCCCGCACGGGCGCCCGCGTCGTGGAGCGGGAGGCGGACGGTCGTGAGGGCCGGGACCGCGTCCACCGAGAAGGGCAGGTCGTCGAAGCCCGCCACCGAGACGTCGTCCGGGACGGACAGGCCCCGCTCCCGCAGGGCCGCGCAGACGCCGAGCGCCACCGTGTCGTTGGCGGCGACGACCGCCGTCAGGTCCGGGTCGCGGGCGAGGAGTTCGGCGGTCGCCTCGTGGCCGGAGCGGCGGTCGTACGGGCCGTGCACCGTCGGGCCCTCCGCGACCCCCGCCGCCGCGAGCGCCGCCCGGTGGCCTTCGAGCCGGTGCCGGGTCGTCGTGCGGTCGGCCGGCCCGGCCACGTACCCGATCCGGCGGTGTCCGAGGCCGAGCAGGTGCTCGGCCAGGAGCCGCGCGCCGGTGCGGTTGTCGAAGACGAGCGCCGCGGTGTTCGCGTCGCCCGGAACCGGCGGGCGCCCGCACAGCACGACCCGGGTCCCCGCCTCCGCGAGCTTGGCCAGCTTGCCCGCCGTCGCCGCCAGGTGCTCCGGGTCCTCCAGCGAGCCGCCCATGAGGATCACGGCCGCGGCCCGCTGCCGCTGGAGCAGGGTGAGGTAGGTCAGCTCGCGTTCGGGGGAGCCGACCGTGTTGCAGACGACGGCGAGCTTCTCGCCCCCTGCCCGCCCCGAGGCGACCTCCCCGATCGCGCCCTGCGCCGCGCTCGCCATGATCCCGAAGAAGGGGTCGGCGATGTCGTTGACCAGCACCCCGACCAGGTCGGAGGTGGCGGCGGCCAGGGAGCTCGCGGGGCCGTTGAGGACGTAGTCCAGCTCGTCCACCGCCCGCAGGACCCGCTCGCGGGTCGAGGCGGCGACCGGGTAGTTGCCGTTCAGGACCCGGGAGACGGTCGCGGGGGAGACCCGGGCGCGGGCGGCCACGTCCGCCAGGGTGACGGTCATCGTCTGCGTACCTCCGGGGCCCTTGTCGACGGTGATGTCGGCAGGCTAGCGTCATCCCCGATAGAAAGCGCTTTCTTTCCGGAGGGCGCAGCACCGGGGAGAGGAACCTTCGTGACACGCAGGACAGTCCGCATCGCCATGAACGGCGTCACCGGGCGCATGGGCCACCGCCAGCACCTCGTCCGCTCGATCCTCGCCCTGCGCGAACAGGGCGGCCTCGACCTCGGCAACGGCGAGACCCTCTGGCCCGAGCCCGTCCTCGTCGGCCGCCGCGAGCACGCCCTGCGCGCCCTCGCCGAGCGCCACGGCCTCACCGAGTGGTCCACCGACCTCGACGCCGTCCTCGCCGACGACACGATCGACATCTACTTCGACGCCCAGGTCACCTCCGCCCGCGCCGACGCCCTCACCAAGGCCGTCGCCGCCGGCAAGCACGTCTACACCGAGAAGCCCACCGCCACCGACCTCGCCGGAGCCCTGGAGCTCGCCCGCCTCGCGAACGAGAAGGGCGTCAAGCACGGCGTCGTCCAGGACAAGCTCTTCCTCCCCGGCCTGCTCAAGCTCAAGCGGCTCGTCGACGGCGGCTTCTTCGGCGAGATCCTGTCCGTGCGCGGCGAGTTCGGCTACTGGGTCTTCGAGGGCGACTGGCAGGACGCCCAGCGCCCCAGCTGGAACTACCGCGCCGAGGACGGCGGCGGCATCGTCGTCGACATGTTCCCGCACTGGGAGTACGTGCTCCACGAGCTCTTCGGCCGCGTCACGAGCGTCACCGCGCACGTCGCCACGCACGTCCCGCGCCGCTGGGACGAGCAGGGCAAGCCGTACGAGGCCACCGCCGACGACGCCGCCTACGGCATCTTCACGCTGGAGGGCGGCGCGATCGCCCAGATCAACTCCTCCTGGACGGTCCGCGTCAACCGCGACGAACTCGTCGAGTTCCAGGTCGACGGCACGCACGGCTCCGCCGTCGCCGGGCTGCGCGGCTGCCGGGTCCAGCACCGCTCGGCCACCCCCAAGCCGGTCTGGAACCCCGACATCCCGGTCGCCGAGTCCTTCCGCGACCAGTGGCAGGAGGTCCCCGACAACACCGAGTTCGACAACGGCTTCAAGGCCCAGTGGGAGCTCTTCCTGCGGCACGTCACGCTCGGCGAGCCGTACCACTGGGACCTCCTCGCCGGCGCCCGAGGCGTCCAGCTCGCCGAGCTGGGTCTGAGGTCCGCGGCCGAGGGCCGCCGCCTCGACGTCCCGGAGGTCTCCCTGTGACGGTCCGCCTGCCGCTTCCCGACGGCTCCACGCGCGCGTACACCCCCCGCACCGAGCCCCTCGCGCCCTCAGGGGGGACGGGCCCGCTGACCTCCCGTACGGTCTTCTCCGCCGCGCACGTCGTCGCCGACCCGTACGCCGACACCACCCCCGACTACCCCGCCGCGGTCGACTGGGACGCCACCCTCGCCTTCCGCCGCCACCTCTGGTCCCACGGCCTCGGGGTCGCCGAGGCCATGGACACCGCGCAGCGCGGGATGGGCCTCGACTGGACGGGGGCCGCCGAGCTGATCCGCCGCTCCGCCGCCGAGGCGAAGGCCGTGGGCGGACGGATCGCCTGCGGCGTCGGCACCGACCAGCTCACCGCCCCGGCCGACCTGGCGGGGGTCCGCAAGGCGTACGAGGAGCAGCTCTCGCTCGTCGAGGAGACCGGCTCCCAGGCGATCCTGATGGCCTCCCGCGCCCTCGCCGCCGCGGCGGACGGCCCGGACGACTACCTCGACCTCTACGGCCACCTCCTCCGCCAGGCGAGCGAGCCGGTCGTCCTGCACTGGCTGGGCCCGATGTTCGACCCGGCCCTGGAGGGCTACTGGGGCTCGGCCGACCTCGACGCCGCCACCGAGACCTTCCTCGACGTGATCGCGGCCCACCCCGACAAGGTCGACGGCATCAAGGTCTCCCTCCTCGACGCGCGGCGCGAGGTCGAGCTGCGCCGCCGCCTCCCGGACGGCGTCCGCTGCTACACGGGCGACGACTTCCACTACCCGGAGCTGATAGCCGGCGACGAACAGGGCTTCAGCCACGCCCTGCTGGGCATCTTCGACCCCCTCGCCCCGCTCGCCGCCGCGGCGGTGCGGACCCTCGACACCGGCGACGTCGCGGGCTTCCGCGCGGTCCTCGACCCGACGGTCGAGCTCTCCCGGCACCTCTTCGAGACCCCCACCCGCTTCTACAAGACGGGCGTCGTCCTCCTCGCCTGGCTCGCCGGCCACCAGGACCACTTCACGATGGTCGGCGGCCTGCACTCGGCCCGCTCGCTCCCGCACCTCGCCCGCGCCTACGAACTCGCCGACGGACTGGGCCTGTTCCCCGACCCGGCGCTCGCGGAGTCCCGGATGCGGTCCCTCCTCACCGTGCACGGAGTCCCGCAGTGAACCTCGACCGCTTCTCGATCAACCAGATGACGGTGAAGCAGCTGGCCCTCCCCGACCTCGTACGGGAATGCGTCCGGCTCGGCGTCCCGGGCGTGGGGCTGTGGCGCGAACCCGTGCGGGCGTACGGGGTCGAGGCGGCCGCCGCGCTCGTCCGGGACGCCGGACTCACCGTCACCACGCTCTGCCGGGGCGGCTTCTTCACGGCCGACGGCTGGGAGGCGGAGAACCGCGCGGCGATCGACGAGGCGGCGACGCTCGGCACCGACACCCTCGTCCTGGTCTCCGGCGGCCTCACCCCGGCCTGCCCCGACCTGCCCTCGGCCCGCGCCCGCATCACCGAGGCGATCGGCGAACTCGCCCCGTACGCGGGCGAGCAAGGAGTCCGCCTGGCCGTCGAGCCCCTCCACCCGATGTACGCCTCCGACCGCTGCGCGGTCTCGACCCTGGACCAGGCGCTGGAGATCGCGGAGCACTTCCCGGCCGCGCAGGTCGGCGTCACGGTCGACACGTACCACCTCTGGTGGGACGACCGCGCCCCGGCGGCGGTGGCACGCGCGGGCGCGGCGGGCCGCATCCACTCCTTCCAGCTCGCCGACTGGACGACCCCGCTCCCGGCCGGGGTCCTCAACGGCCGGGGCCAGCTGGGCACGGGCGCGATCGACCTCCGGGCCTGGGCGGACCTGGTCGAGAAGGCCGGCTGGACCGGCCCGGTCGAGGTGGAGCTCTTCAACGACGACCTGTGGGCGAGGGACGGAGCCGAGGTCCTGGAGGAGACCCTGACCCGCTTCCTGGCGGTCTGACGAGCTGCCGGGCCCCGGTGCGGTGGGGCTGCGGCGAAGGGCTGCCCGGCTGTGCGGGGCCGGGCAGCCGGAACCCGAGGCGAGAAGAGGTCACCTGCCCGGGTTCCGCACGTCCTGCTGCTCGACTTCCTTCAGGACGCGGGCGACCGTGGCGAAGTCCTTGTCGCGGTGCAGGAGGGTCAGGCCGTGATGGACCGCCGTGGCGCAGAGAAGCAGATCCACCACGCCCGCCGCGCGGTGCTGCCCCTTCTGCGTCAGCTTGTACTGGGCGGTCTCCACCCACCGCCACGCGTCCTTCGGGACGCGCACCGGCGCGAACATGGCGGCGAGGTCCTCGTCGGTCTCGTCACGGTCGTCCACGCTGGTGGCGCTGAAGAGGATCTCCGCCCAGGTGGCCTCGCACATGCCGATGGCGCCTGTCTCGATCTCGGCGTCCCAGCGCCGCTGAGACGCCGGATCTGTGCCGAGGTGGACGTACGCGCTGGTGTCGATGAGGTAGGTGATCACTCGGCGTTCCCGCCGCGCTGGGCGGCCTTACGGGCCTCCCAGTCCCGGCGTACGGGCTCCAGCTCCCCCCGGGCGCCACGCTCCGCGAGTCGCTGGACGGCCGCCCGGCGGCGGTGACGCCTTATGACCTCTTCCAGCGCCGTGTTGATCGTGTCCTTTTTCGTGGTCGTGCCGAGCAGTCGCGCGGCCTCGGCGAGCACGTCGTCATCCACGTCCACGTTGGTCACGGCCATGATCACCCTCCATGCGCACCATGTGGGAAGAACGCCCACTTCTCATACATGATAGATCCGGGGGCCCGGGAGTTGTCCACAGCCGCCCGCGTTGTCGGCCCCCTTCGCTACGGTCGGTCCATGTCCAACGAGGGTCGGGGTCCGGCGGTGCTCGAAGGGGTCCTGGAGCGGATCACCTACGCGAACGAGGAGAGCGGGTACACGGTCGCGCGTGTCGACACCGGGCGCGGTGCCGGTGACCTGCTCACGGTCGTCGGTGCGCTGCTCGGCGCGCAGCCGGGGGAGTCGCTCCGGATGGAGGGCCGTTGGGGGTCCCACCCGCAGTACGGGAAGCAGTTCACCGTCGACAACTACACGACGCTCCTGCCCGCCACCATCCAGGGCATCCGCCGCTATCTGGGGTCGGGGCTCGTGAAGGGCATCGGGCCCGTCTTCGCCGACCGCATCACCCAGCACTTCGGGCTCGACACCCTCGACATCCTCGAAGAGGCGCCCGCGCGGCTGATCGAGGTCCCGGGGCTCGGCCCGAAGCGGACCCAGAAGATCACCGCCGCCTGGGAGGAGCAGAAGGCGATCAAGGAGGTCATGGTCTTCCTCCAAGGGGTCGGCGTTTCGACCTCCATCGCCGTGCGGATCTACAAGAAGTACGGGGACGCCTCCATCTCCGTCGTGCGGAACCAGCCCTACCGGCTCGCCGCCGACGTCTGGGGCATCGGCTTTCTCACCGCCGACAAGATCGCCCAGGCCGTCGGCATTCCCCACGACAGTCCCGACCGGGTGAAGGCCGGGCTCCAGTACGCCCTCTCGCAGTCCAGCGACCAGGGGCACTGCTTCCTCCCCGAGGAGCGGCTGATCGCCGACGCGGTGAAGCTCCTCCAGGTCGACACCGGGCTTGTCATCGAGTGCCTCGCCGAGCTGGCGGAGGATCCCGAAGGGGTCGTACGGGAGACCGTTCCCGGCCCCGAGGGGCTGCCCGTCACCGCCGTGTACCTGATCCCCTTCCACCGGGCCGAGCTGTCGCTCGCCGGGCAGCTCGGACGGCTCCTGCGGGCCGGGGAGGACCGGATGCCGGCCTTCCGGGACGTGGCCTGGGACAAGGCGCTGGCCTGGCTCGCCGACCGCACCGGGGCCACGCTCGCGCCCGAACAGGAGGACGCGGTCCGGCTGGCCCTGACCCGCAAGGTCGCGGTCCTCACCGGCGGCCCCGGCTGCGGCAAGTCCTTCACGGTCCGCTCGATCGTGGAGCTGGCGCGGGCGAAGAAGGCCAAGGTGGTCCTCGCGGCGCCCACCGGCCGGGCCGCCAAGCGGCTCGCCGAGCTGACGGGCGCCGAGGCCTCCACCGTCCACCGGCTCCTGGAGCTCAAGCCGGGCGGGGACGCGGCCTACGACCGGGACCGCCCGCTCGACGCCGATCTGGTCGTCGTCGACGAGGCCTCCATGCTCGACCTGCTCCTGGCGAACAAGCTGGTCAAGGCAGTGGCACCCGGTGCCCACCTGCTGCTCGTCGGGGACGTGGACCAGCTCCCCTCGGTCGGCGCGGGCGAGGTCCTCGGCGACCTGCTCGCCCCCGGCAGCCCCGTCCCGGCCGTGCGGCTGACCCGGATCTTCCGGCAGGCCCAGCAGTCCGGGGTCGTCACCAACGCGCACCGGATCAACGCCGGCACCCCGCCCCTCACCCAGGGCCTCCCGGACTTCTTCCTCTTCGTCGAGGAGGAGACCGAGGACGCCGCCCGGGTCGCCGTGGAGGTCGCGGCCCGGCGCGTTCCGGCCAAGTTCGGTCTCGACCCGCGCCGGGACGTCCAGGTCCTGGCCCCCATGCACCGGGGCCCGGCGGGCGCGGGCGCGCTCAACGGCCTGCTCCAGCAGGCGATCACCCCGGCCCGCCCCGATCTGCCGGAGAAGCGGTTCGGCGGCCGTGTCTTCCGGGTAGGCGACAAAGTGACGCAGATCAGGAACAACTACGACAAAGGCGCGAACGGCGTCTTCAACGGCACGGTCGGCGTCGTCACCGCCCTGGACCCCGTGGAGCAGCGGCTGACCGTACGGACGGACGAGGACGAGGAGGTGCCGTACGACTTCGACGAGCTGGACGAGCTGGCCCACGCGTACGCGGTGACCATCCACCGCTCGCAGGGCAGCGAGTATCCGGCGGTCGTGATCCCGGTCACCATGAGCGCCTGGATGATGCTTCAGCGGAACCTGCTCTACACGGCCGTGACCCGCGCCAAGAAGCTGGTCGTGCTGGTCGGCTCCCGCCGCGCGATCGCCCAGGCGGTCCGCACCGTCTCCGCGGGCCGGCGCTTTACCGCACTGTCCCATCGCCTCACAGGTGGAGCTCTCGTGTCGACTGCCCGACCCGTGAAGGGCTGAGCTTGCAGGTGGAGCGCGGCCGGCTGTCGCGTGGTTCCCCTGCGTCCGGAATCAGCGTGCGCTGGTTCTGGGGCGGTTGACTGCGCCCCGCTTCCACGCGGCTTCGCCCCGGTGGGCGATGGTGCGGGAGCCGTTGTGGTCCGCGTGCATGACGGTCCCGCAGGACCGGCAGACGAACCGTGCTTGATCCACCCTGTTCGAGCGGTGGGTGTGCCGGCACTCCGAGCACTGCCGGGAGGTGTTGCGCGGGTCCACGAAGACCACGGGCACCCCCGCCCGGCGTGCCTTGTACTCGACGAAGGCGCCGAGCTGGGCGAAAGCCCAGGAGTGCAGTCGTGTCCGCTGGTCCTTCTTGGCCGTAACCCTCTGCCGGATGCCCGAGAGGTCTTCCAGGGCGATCCCGCGTGAGGTGCGTTCAGCGGTGGCGACAAGCTGTTTGGCGATGACGTGGTTCTGGTTCGCGGCGTGCCGGGCTTCCCGGCGCCGGACGCGCTTGAGGACGCGCTTCGCGCTCTTGGTGCGCTTCTTCTGCAACTTGGCCCGCAGGTCACGGTGCCGCTCTCGGTAGCGGTTGAGCCCGCGCCCGGCCATGATCTGACCGTCACTGGTGGTGGCGATGTTGACGATCCCCAGGTCCACGCCGAGGAAGCCGACCGGCTCGGACGCATCGGGCTCGGGGATGTCGATGGTGGCGATCAGAAAGATCATGCCGTCCCGCATCACCAGGTCCGACTCCCCCTTGCGGGAGGCCAAGAGTTCCATGGCCTGCTCGGAGCAGACGAACGGAATGTGCTTGATCCGCCCGGCCACGGTCCAGATCGACACCGTACGGGCGTCGAGGTTCCAGGTCAGACTGCGGTCGTCGAACGGCTGCGCCGCGTCCTCACGGAACCGGATCGGCTTCGACTCCGCCCGAAGGCGGCGCTTCGAGTCCGCCCGGCCGAGGTTCCCGGCCTTGATGTTCGCCTTCAGCGTGGCGTAGGCGTCACAGACCTTCTTCACCACCCGCACAGCGGGTTGGGCCCCGAGGTCGTACTCCGCCTTGAGGGCGAAGTACACCGCCTTCTGCAACACGTTCCGCCGCTTGAGGTCCTTGGCGAACGCCACCTCGGAAGCATGGTTCGCGGCACGGTTGCAGGCCCGCAGGGTCGCCGCCAACGCGTCCGCGTCATGCGCGGACGCAGGCAACAACTTCACCTGCGCGACAATCTTCACGCAAAACACGCTAGTACGATCGATCATCGGAGGACAACTCGTCCTTGGGCCCCACCGAAGCGGGCCCCACTGACGCATAGCCGCCTCCGGCAGAAGATGGGTGAAAGATCACGCAGGACTTCCAGAACCGGGGCGAAGGGGGCAGGATATGAAGGTTGGCGGCACTGAGTGCCGCCGATTGGCCCAATGGTCGACCCCGAGTGCACTCTGCTGAGCCAAATGGGGGATGGTAGAGACAGTCAGGGCACCTCGAAGAAGAGGCACTACGTCGGTGAGGGATGACGTGAGCGACAACTCTGTAGTACTGCGGTACGCGGACGGTGAATACACCTACCCGGTGGTCGAGAGCACCGTCGGCGACAAGGGCTTCGACATCGGGAAACTCCGAGCCCAGACCGGTCTGGTCACCCTGGACAGCGGATACGGCAACACCGCCGCCTATAAATCCGCGATCACCTACCTCGATGGTGAGCAGGGGATTCTGCGGTACCGCGGCTACCCCATCGAGCAGCTGGCCGAGCGCTCCACCTTCCTTGAGGTGGCGTACCTGCTGATCAACGGCGAGCTTCCCAAGGTCGACGAGCTGTCGGCCTTCAAGAACGAGATCACGCAGCACACGCTGGTCCACGAGGACGTCAAGAACTTCTTCCGCGGCTTCCCGCGGGACGCCCACCCGATGGCGATGCTGTCGTCGGTGGTCTCCGCGCTGTCCACCTTCTACCAGGACAGCCACAACCCGTTCGACGAGAAGCAGCGGCACCTCTCGACGATCCGGCTGCTCGCCAAGCTTCCGACGATCGCGGCGTACGCGTACAAGAAGTCGATCGGTCACCCGTTCGTCTACCCGCGCAACGACCTCGGCTACGTCGAGAACTTCCTGCGCATGACCTTCTCGGTCCCGGCCCAGGAGTACGAGCTCGACCCGGTCGTCGTCTCGGCGCTGGACAAGCTGCTGATCCTGCACGCGGACCACGAGCAGAACTGCTCGACCTCCACCGTGCGTCTGGTCGGCTCCTCGCAGGCGAACATGTTCGCCTCGATCTCCGCCGGCATCTCGGCCCTGTGGGGCCCGCTGCACGGTGGCGCCAACCAGTCGGTCCTGGAGATGCTGGAGGGCATCCAGGCCAACGGCGGCGATGTCGACTCCTTCATCCGCAAGGTGAAGAACAAGGAGGACGGCGTCCGCCTGATGGGCTTCGGCCACCGGGTGTACAAGTCCTTCGACCCGCGCGCCAAGATCATCAAGGCCGCGGCGCACGACGTCCTCTCCGCGCTCGGCAAGGACGACGCGCTGCTGGACATCGCGCTCAAGCTGGAGGAGCACGCGCTCTCCGACGAGTACTTCGTCTCGCGCAACCTCTACCCGAACGTGGACTTCTACACGGGCCTGATCTACCGCGCCATGGGCTTCCCGACCGAGATGTTCACCGTGCTCTTCGCGCTCGGCCGCCTGCCCGGCTGGATCGCCCAGTGGCACGAGATGATCAAGGAGCCCGGCTCCCGCATCGGCCGCCCGCGCCAGATCTACACGGGCGAGGTCCTGCGCGACTTCGTCCCGGTCGAGGCCCGCTAGTCCGGTCACCCGGACTGCAGCGCCCGGCGAGTGAGCTGAAGGGGCGCGTCGGTGTCGAGAGGGCGAACGCGCGGAGGCCCGACGTAGGAGGGTCGAGCACGATCGCCCTCTCGACACCGACTGGAGCGCCCCGGAGGCGAACCGAGCCTCGAAAAGAACGCGAGAAGCGCCCCGCTACCGATCCCCCCACGGGTCGGTAGGCGGGGCGCTTCCCATATCCCCCGGTGCGGATTCCCCCCACGGGATCCGGGCCGGGCGTCTGCCGGCGTCAGCAGAAGCTGCGCGGGTCGGGCGCGACGCGGTCTGCCGGGGTACGTACGGGAGGGCCGCTCAAAGCTCCCCGGTGCACGTGCCCCGGCCAACGCTTGCCTAGGGACGTCCCCCAAGACATCCCATGAACGTCCCCCAAGACGTTCTCGGCATCGCCCACTTAGACTCGCGAACAGCCCAGATGGTTACCCCCCAATATCTGTGATCTAGATCTCTTTGTGAAGGTCCTGTGCGTCACGTGTAGGTCAATTCACGTGAACCGCCGGAGTCGCAGGCTGTTGGATACGACGAAGACGGACGAAAGGGCCATCGCGAGCCCCGCGATCATCGGGTTGAGCAGTCCGGCCGCCGCCAGCGGCAGGGCGGCCACGTTGTAGCCGAAGGCCCAGGCGAGGTTCCCCTTGATCGTCGCGAGGGTGCGGCGGGCGAGCCGGATGGCGTCCGCCGCGACGCGGAGGTCGCCGCGGACCAGGGTCAGGTCGCTCGCCTCGATGGCCGCGTCCGTCCCCGTCCCCATCGCGAGGCCGAGGTCCGCGGTGGCGAGGGCGGCGGCGTCGTTGACCCCGTCGCCGACCATCGCGACCGTCCCGCCCTCCTCCTGGAGCCGCCGGATCACCCCGGCCTTCTCCTCGGGCAGCACCCCCGCGATCACCTCGTCGATGCCGACCTCCGCCGCGACGGCCTCCGCGACCGCCCGGTGGTCGCCGGTGAGCAGCACCGGGCGGAGCCCCAGGCCGCGCAGCCGGGTGACCGCCTCGGCGCTGGTGTCCTTGACGGTGTCGGCGACGGTCAGGGTGCCGCGGGCGACCCCGTCCCAGGCGACGTGGACGGCGCCGGGCTCCGCCGTCGCGGGTGCCTCGACGCCCTCGGCCGCGAGCAGGGCGGCGCGCCCGACGAGGACGAGCCGGCCGTCGACGGAGCCGCGCACGCCGAGGCCGGGCACGTTCTCGAAGGTCTTGGGGGTGGGGAGCTCTCCGCAGCGCTCGGCGGCGCCGGCCGCGATCGCACGGGCCACCGGGTGCTCGGAGGAGTGCTCCAGGGCGCCCGCGAGCCGCAGCAGCTCGGTCTCGTCGGCGGAGTCGGTCCCGTACCGCCCGCCGTGCACGTGGACGGCGGTCAGCCGCATCCGGCCGGTGGTGACGGTCCCCGTCTTGTCGAGGACGACGGTGTCGACGCGGCGGGTGGACTCCAGGACCTCGGGGCCCTTGATGAGGATGCCGAGCTGGGCGCCGCGGCCGGTGCCGACCATCAGGGCGGTCGGGGTCGCGAGGCCGAGGGCGCAGGGGCAGGCGATGATCAGGACGGCGACGGCGGCGGTGAAGGCGGCCGTCGGGTCGTCGGTGAGCAGCAGCCAGGTGACGAGGGTGCCGAGCGCGAGCAGGATCACCACCGGGACGAAGACGGCGGAGATCCGGTCGGCGAGCCGCTGGACCTCGGCCTTGCCGTTCTGGGCGTCCTCGACGAGCTTCGCCATCCGGGCGAGGCGGGTGTCGGCGCCGACGGCGGCGGCCCGGACGGTGAGCCGACCGGAGACGTTGACGCAGCCGCCGGTCACCTCGGAGCCCTCGGTGACGTCCAGGGGCATCGACTCGCCGGTGAGCAGGGAGGCGTCGACGGCGGACGCGCCGGCGGTGACGGTGCCGTCGGTGGCGATCCGTTCCCCGGGGCGTACGACGAAGAGGTCGCCGGTCCGCAGTTCCTCGACCGGGATCCGTACCTCCGTGGTCCCGCGCAGGACGGCCACGTCCTTGGCGCCGAGCTCCATGAGGGCCCGCAGGGCGGCGCCGGCCTTCCGTTTGGCGCGGGCCTCCAGGTAGCGGCCGAGCAGGATGAAGGTGACGACCCCGGCTGCGACCTCCAGGTAGATCGTGGAGGAGGCGTCGGCGCGGTCGGCGGTGAGGTCGAAGCCGTGCGTCATGCCGGGCATGCCGGCGTCGCCGAGGAAGAGGGCCCAGAGCGACCAGCCGTAGGCGGCGAGGGTGCCGAGCGAGACGAGGGTGTCCATGGTGGCGGCGCCGTGCCGGGCGTTGGTCCAGGCGGCCCGGTGGAAGGGCAGCCCGCCCCAGACGACGACGGGGGAGGCCAGGGTGAGCGAGAGCCACTGCCAGTTGTCGAACTGGAGCGAGGGGACCATGGCGAGCAGGACCACGGGTGCGGCGAGGACGGCGGAGACCGTCAGCCGCTGCCGGAGGGAGGCGAGCTCGGGGTCCTCCTCGCCATGGTCCCCGGCGGGTTCGGGCTCCGGAGGGAGGGGTTCCTCGGCGGTGTAGCCGGTCTTCACGACGGTGGCGATCAGCGCGTCGACGCCGATGTCCGGCGCGTGTTCGACGCGCGCCTTCTCGGTGGCGTAGTTGACGGTCGCGGTGACGCCGTCCATCCGGTTGAGCTTCTTCTCGACGCGGGCGGCGCAGGAGGCGCAGGTCATCCCGCCGATCGTCAGCTCGGTGACGGTGGTGCCGGTCATGGTGCGGTTCCAAACGGGAGCAGGGCCGTACGGAACAACGGTACGGCCCTGCGATGTCGGATCCGGCGGGGGTCAGACCAGCTCGTAGCCGGCCTCGTCCACGGCGGCGGCGACGGCCGCGCGGTCGAGGGCGGCGTCGGAGACGACGGTGACCTCGCCGGTCCTGGCGACGGCGGTGACCGAGGAGACGCCGGGGATCTCGGAGATCTCGCTCGAGACCGCGCCCTCGCAGTGACCGCAGGTCATGCCCTTGACCTGGTAGACGGTGGTGAGTTCGGTCTTCGTCTCTGCGGTCATGGCGCTCTCCATACTGGGTGCGGTTCCTCGAAGGTCCTTACGGAAGCTGATTATACCCCTAGGGGGTATGAATCGTCGTGCGGGTCCCGCTCGTGTCACGCGAGTGGCCGGAGCCTATGGTAAATACCCCGTTATGTCGCATTCGGGGAGCACGCTGATCCTGATCATGGCGATCGCCGTCCTGGCGCCGCTGCTCGCCTACGCCGTCGGGCGCAGGCTCCCCGTACCCCTCGTCATCTTCGAGATCCTGCTCGGCATCCTCATCGGCCCCGACGTCCTGGACTGGGCCCGCTCCGACGCGCTGATCGACGGCCTCTCCCAGCTCGGCCTCACCATGCTGATCTTCCTGGCCGGGTACGAGATCGAGTTCGGCAAGGTCCGCGGCGACACCCTCCGGCGCGCGGTCTGGTCCTGGGTCGCCGCCCTCGCGCTCGGGCTCGGCACCGGGATCCTGCTGGGCGGCGGCTACGCCAAAGGCGTCTTCATCGGGGTGGCGCTGACCAGCACCGCGCTCGGCACCGTCCTGCCCGTGCTGCGGGACGCGGGCGCGCTGCACGGCCGGTTCGGCTCGGTCGTCATGGCCTTCGGCGCGGTGGGGGAGTTCGGGCCGATCATCGCGATGGCGCTGCTGCTCAGCGGGCGCGCCGCGGCCGAGTCGGCGGTGCTCCTCGGCGCCTTCGCCGCGCTCACGGCCGCGGCCGTCTTCTGGGCGCTGCGCCCGCGCCCGCCGTGGTTCTCGCGGATCATCGCCAAGACCCTGCACAGCAGCGGCCAGTTCGCCGTCCGGTTCGTCTTCCTCGTGCTCGCCCTGATGCTGGGGGCCTCGACGGCGCTCGGTCTCGACGTGCTGCTCGGTGCCTTCGCGGCCGGTCTCATCACCCGGCTCGTGCTGACCGGGGCCGCGCCCGAGAGCGGCCCGGAGATCCTGGAGAAGGTCGAGGGCGTCGGCTTCGGCTTCCTCGTCCCGGTCTTCTTCGTCGTCACCGGGATCGAGTTCGATCTGGACTCGCTCCTCTCCGGCGGCCGCACCCTGCTCCTGCTGCCGGTCTTCCTGCTGCTCTTCCTGCTCGTGCGCGGCGGGCCGATCTGGTTCCTCGCCCCGCGCGACCTCGGCCGCAGGGACCGGGGCGGGCTCGTCCTCTACGGCTCCACGGCGCTGCCGCTCGTCGTCGCGATCACGACCATCGGCGTGGAGGACCACGAGCTGTCGCCCGGCGACGCGGCGGCGCTCGTCGGGGCCGGCATGGTCTCCGTCCTCGTCTTCCCGCTCCTCGCGCTGAAACTGCGGGCGCGGGCGGGGGAGAAGGGGCGGCCCGCCGAGGCGGTCAGGGGGTCCGAGACGTGGTGAGTGCACCGTCGGCGATCGCGGGGGCGCCGGCCGTGGGGACGCCCGTGCCGATGACCGGGTCGAGGTAGCGCAGGAGGACCTGCTTCAGCTCGGTGATCGTGGCGTCCCGCTCGGGGCCCTCGGGGGTGGCGAGGACCAGGTGGAGGCCGCCCTTGAAGACCGCGAAGGACATGTCCGCGACCCGGACGCAGTCCGCGGGCGGGCTGTCCGGGAGGTAGTGCGCGATCAGCTGCCGGACCCGCTCGATCAGCGAGGCGTGCAGGGCGTCGTGCTCCTCCGCGATCTGGCCGGGGACCTCGGAGCCGTGCATCAGGGCGAGGAAGACCGGGTTGGCGCAGTTGAAGGCGATCAGCGGGTCGACGACCGCGTCGAGCAGCTCGGGCAGGGGCAGGGCCAGGTTCTCCGGGGTGAAGGCCTGTCCGTGGGCCTCGCGCATCTCGTGCATGAGGCGCTCGCCGAGCTCGACGGCGATGGCCTCCTTGTTCGGGAAGTACTGGTAGAGGGTGCCGGGCGAGACGTGCGCCTCGCGGGCGATCGCGTTGGTGCTGGCCGCCGTGTACCCGTTCGCGCAGAAGACGTTCGCGGCGGCCTGGAGCAGCTGCGTGATGCGGCGCTCACCGCGGGCCTGGCGGCGCCGCGGCTTCGGGTCCTCGGACATCTCGGGCTTCTCGGACATGACCGTCCCCAGCTCTCCTTGTGGTGCGTTTGACAAATGCGAGAGGTCGCTCGCATTCTAAGGAAACGCGAGCGATCACTCGTGTTTGCCATTCTATGGCAATGGGTGACCCATGTGACCTGCCGGGAAGCGCGCACATGGGTCAGGTGAAGGGGACACCGCGTCATGGCCGAAGTCAAGAAATCAGCGCCCGGCGGGGGTACGGGCGGCGGGTGGACGCGGTTCGTCACCGCCCGGCCGCGCCTCACGCTCCTCGTGGCACTCGTACTCACCGCCCTCGCCGTCCTGGCGGGCGGCGGCGTCGCGGACCGGATGGGCAGCGGAGGCTGGGAGGACCCGGCCGCCGAGTCCACGTACGCGACGGAGGCGCTGGCCCGGGAGTTCCCCGGCTCCCAGCCCAACCTGCTGCTCCTCGTCGACACCGGGAAGGCCGGGGGCGCCACGACGTCAGAGGGCGCCACGAAGACCGCCGCCGTCGACGACCCCGCCGTCGTCGCCGAGGCGCGCCGGCTCGCCGAGCGGCTCGACGCCGAGCCCGGTGTCGACGGCGTCGGCTCCTACTGGTCCACCGGCTCGCCCGCCCTCCGCTCCGAGGACGGCCGCCAGGCGGTCATCGCCGCCCGGATCGCCGGCGAGGAGAAGGACGCCGCCGCGATCCTCGACCGGATCGCCCCCGAGTACCGGGGCACCCACGGACCCGTCGAGGTCTCCCTCGGCGGCGGACTGGCCGTCCGCCACGAGATGCAGACCGTCATCCAGGAGGACCTGCTCCGGGCCGAGCTCATCGCCCTGCCCCTCACCCTCGTCCTCCTCGTCATGGTCTTCGGCAGCGCCGTCGCCGCCCTGCTGCCGCTCGGCGTCGGCATCGTCGCCATCCTCGGCACCAACGCCGTCCTGCGCGGCATCACCGAGTTCACGGACGTCTCGGTCTTCGCCCAGAACCTGACGACCGCCCTCGGGCTCGGACTCGCCATCGACTACGCCCTCTTCGTCGTCCGCCGCTACCGCGAGGAGCTCGCCACCGGGGCCGACACGTACACCGCCGTCCGCACCACCCTGCGCACGGCTGGCCGGACCGTGCTGTTCTCCGCGCTGACCGTCGCCGTCTCGCTCTCCGCGATGCTCGTCTTCCCGCAGTACTTCCTGCGCTCCTTCGCCTACGCCGGCATCGCCGTCGTCGTCCTCGCCGCGACCGCCGCGCTCACCCTGCTCCCGGCCGCCCTCGTGCTGCTCGGCGACCGGGTCAACGCCCTGGACCTGCGCCGCCTCCTCCGCCGCGGCCGCCCGCCCCGCGAGGACACCGACGGGTCCGGCTGGGCCAGGGCCGCCGGTCTCGTCATGCGCCGCGCCCCCGTCTTCGCCGTCGCCACCGCCGCCGGACTCGTCCTCCTCGGGCTGCCCTTCCTCGGCGTGAAGTTCGGCACCGCCGACGACCGCCAGCTCCCCACCACCGCCGCCTCCCGGGTCGTCCAGGACCAGCTCCGCGACGGCTTCCCCGGCAGCCCCGGCGGCGGGCTCACCGTCCTCGCCGAGGGTGAGGCCACCCCCGCCCAGTACGAGGCCTTCCGCGAGCGGATCGCCGGCATCGAGGGCGTCGACCGGGCCGACGGCCCCGTCACCGCGGGCGCCGGCGCCGGCCAGGCCTACTTCACCGTCGTGCCCGAGGGCGAGACCGTCGGCCCCGAGGCCCAGCGGGTCGTGGGCGAACTCCGCGCCGCGCCCGCGCCCTTCGACACCTCCGTCACCGGACAGGCCGCCGTCCTCGTCGACTCCAAGGACGCCCTCGCCGACCGGCTGCCGTGGGCGGCGGCGATCGTCGTCCTCGCCACCCTGCTCCTCGTCTTCCTCCTCACCGGCAGCGTGATCGTCCCCGTCCAGGCGGTCGTCCTCAACGCCCTCAGCCTCACGGCGATGTTCGGTGCCGTCGTCTGGGTCTTCCAGGAGGGCCACCTCGCCGGACTCCTCGGCTTCACCGCCACCGGCGACATCGAGACCACCCTGCCCGTCCTCATGTTCTGCGTGGCCTTCGGGCTCTCCATGGACTACGGCGTCTTCCTGCTCTCCCGCATCAAGGAGGAGTACGACGCCACCGGCGACCACGAGCACTCCGTCCGCTTCGGCCTGCGCCGCACCGGCGGTCTGATCACCGCCGCCGCCGTGATCCTCGCCGTCGTCATGGTCGCGATCGGCACGTCGCGGGTCACCAACACCAAGATGCTCGGCCTCGGCGTCGCCCTCGCCGTCCTCATGGACGCCATGGTGGTCCGCAGCCTCCTCGTCCCCTCCGTGATGAAGCTGACCGGCCGCCTCACCTGGTGGGCCCCGGCGCCGCTGCGCCGCTTCCACGAACGCTTCGGCGTCAGCGAGTCGGACGCCCCGGCCCCCATCACCGCCTCCGGTCCCGACGCAGGGACCGACACCGACACCGACACCGACGCCGACCGCAAGGAGTACAGCCCCGCCCACTGACGCGGCACGGCACGACGCCGGGCCCCGGATCACTCCGGGGCCCGGCGTCGCCTTCTCTCTCGGACAGGCCTCAGTCGCGGCGGGCCCGGTTGCCGGGGCGGCTGGCGACCCAGGCGCGGATCGTGTCCGCGTACCAGTAGGGCTTGCCCGACTCGACCTGGTCGGGCGTCGGCAGGAGGCCGTGCTTCCGGTAGGACCGGACCGTGTCCGGCTGGACGCGGATGTGCGCGGCGATGTCCTTGTACGACCAGAGCCTTCTGTCCGTCATGCCTGGTACCTCCCTGCACACCGCGCAGCGGCGGCAGGGGGTGCCGTTCGGGGGCGCTGCGGGCGGGCGTTGGTGATCACTGAGCCTGTGCCCGTTGAACGACCCCTGCCGGCAGGAGGAGAGCGGCTGTCGAGCGCCTGTGACGGAAGACCCGCGTAACGGAGATACGTGTGACGGGGAAGCGACCTGTGTGACGGAAGTGATGCACGCGGACGCCGGTGTGTCCGCGTGCGTCACCCCCGGTCAGGCAGGTATGCGCCGGTCACACGCCGCAGGAGCGGAGGAAGCGCCGGGTACGCAGCGCGATCGGGTACGGGACATCCGGCTCGCACGGGTACATGTCCTGCTCGACGATCGCGAACAGGTCCACGTCCAGCGCCCGCGCCGCCTCCAGCACCGGCTCCAGGGCGGGCACCCCGGACGGCGGTTCGCACATCACGCCCCGTGCGACCGCGGGCCCGAACGGCACCTCCTCGGCCACCACCCGGGCCAGGACCTCCGGATCGACCTGCTTGAGGTGGAGGTAGCCGATCCGCTCCCCGTAGCTCTCGATCAGCTTGACGCTGTCCCCGCCGGCGTAGGCGTAGTGCCCGGTGTCCAGACAGAGCGCGACGGCCTCCGGGTCGGTGGCGTCGAGGAAGCGCGTCACGCTCTCCTCGCCGTCGAGGTGGGTGTCGGCGTGCGGATGGACGACGAGCCGCAGCCCGTACCGCTCCCGCACCTCCCGCCCCAGACGTTCCGTCAGACCGGTCAGATCCCGCCACTGTTCCGCGGTGAGCGTGCGGTCCTCCAGGACCTTCCCCGTCCGGTCGTCCCGCCAGAACGACGGGATGACGACCAGATGGCCGGCGCCCATCGCCTGGGCGAGCGCGGCGTTCTCGGCGACGTGCGCCCAGGTGCGGTCCCAGACGCCCGGGCCGTGGTGCAGCCCGGTGAAGACCGTCCCCGCCGAGACCTTCAGCCCGCGCCGCGCGGTCTCCTCCGCGAGGACGGCAGGGTCGGTGGGCAGATAGCCGTACGGACCCAGCTCGATCCACTCGTAGCCCGCGCCGGAGACCTCGTCGAGGAAGCGCTGCCACGGCACCTGCCGGGGATCGTCGGGGAACCACACCCCCCAGGAGTCCGGCGCGGAGCCGATGCGGATGCGGGAGGGAGGCGAGGGTGACGGGGGCAACGACGGCTTCGGCGGCTTCGTCATGTCTGCCACCTTGACCGGGTCGCGAGAGGACCGTCAAGCGGGCGGGGACCCGCGCGGCGCGCCCGGGGCAGGCCCTCCGCCGCGCCCTCGCCCCGCCGCGGCCCCGCCTTCGCCCCGCGTCCGAATGTCCGGACATGTCGTTGACACGCCTCCCGGCGGCCGACTAGACCTGAGGGCGGGGCCGGAGGCGAAAGGTGGCGCGTGGAGACGGAGCCGTACGAGCTGATCACCATGGGGCGCCTCGGCGTGGACCTGTACCCGCTCCAGAGCGGCGTCGGGCTCGACCGCGTCGAGACGTACCGCAGGTTCCTCGGCGGCTCCCCGGCCAACGTGGCCGTCGCCGCCGCCCGGCTCGGCCGCCGCACCGCGCTCGTCTCCCGCACCGGCGCCGACCCCTTCGGCACCGCGCTCCACCACGACCTCAAGCGCTTCGGCGTGGACGACCGCTGGGTCACCGAGGTCGCGGCCTACCCCACCCCCGTCACCTTCTGCGAGCTCTTCCCGCCCGACGACTTCCCGCTCCACTTCTACCGCCTGCCCAAGGCCCCCGACCTGGAGATCCACCCGCACGAGCTCGACCTCGGGGCGATCCGCGCCGCCCGGGTCTTCTGGGCCACCGGCACCGGCCTCTGCGCCGAACCGAGCCGCGCCGCGACCCTGGAGGCGCTGCGCGCCCGGGCCGGCCGGGAGGTGACGGTCCTCGACCTGGACTGGCGCCCCGCGTTCTGGACCGACCCGGCCGAGGCCCGCCCGTACTACGCCGAGGCCCTGCGGCACGCGACCGTCGCCGTCGGCAACCTCGACGAGTGCGAGGTCGCGACCGGGGAGCGCGAACCGCACGCCGCCGCCCGCGCGCTGCTCGCCACCGGCGCGGTCCGGCTCGCCGTCGTGAAGCGGGGGCCCGAGGGCGTCCTCGCGCTCGCCGCCGACGGGACGTCCGCCGAGGTGCCGCCGCTGCCGGTGGACGTCGTCAACGGGCTCGGCGCGGGCGACGCGTTCGGCGGAGCCCTCGTCCACGGCCTCCTCGCCGGCTGGGACCTCGAACGGACCCTGCGCCACGCCAACGCCGCCGGAGCGATCGTCGCGGGCCGCCTCGCCTGCTCCTCCGCCATGCCGTACGCGGAGGAGATCGCCGCGGCACTCGCCGCGGGCACGGGATCCATCCCGGAAAGGGGGTAGGGATCCGCCATGCATCCCGCGCCCGACCCCGCCTCCGACCGCACCGCCGGCCCCTCCCGTCCCACAGGACTCCATCTGCCCTCCGGATCCACCGCCCGCGGGCCCTACGCGCTCCGCATCGACCCGAAGCAGGCCGGCTGGGAGTACTCCGCCCTCCGCGTCCTCGTGCTCGGGCCGGGGGAGACGCACTCCTTCGAGAGCGGGGAATCCGAATGGGTCGTGCTTCCCCTCGCCGGTGCCTGTAGCGTGCGCGTCGACGGCGAAGTCATCGAACTCCTCGGCCGCGACAGCGTGTTCACGGGAGTGAGCGACTTCGCCTACGTACCGCGCGACGCCCACGCCCAGATCGCCTCCGGCGCGGGAGGCCGCTTCGCTTTGGCAGGAGCGAAGTGCGAGCGACGACTCCCCGCCCGCTACGGCCCCGCGCCGGAGGTTCCCGTCGAGACACGGGGCAGCGGCAACCGCGCCCGCCAGGTGCGGAACTTCGCCGCCGCGAGCGCCTTCGCCTGCGACCGGCTGATCGCCGTCGAGGTCGTCACCCCCGGCGGCAACTGGTCCTCCTACCCGCCGCACAAGCACGACGAGCACCGCCCGGGCGCCGAGTCCGTCCTGGAGGAGATCTACTACTACGAGATCGCCGGCCCGCACGGCCTCGCCTACCAGCGCGTCTCGCCCTCCCGGCCTGGCGGCGCCGAGCTCCTCGCCGAGGTCCGCGACGGCGACACCGTCCTCGTACCGGACGGCTGGCACGGGCCCTCGATCGCCCAGCCGGGGCACGATCTCTACTACCTCAACGTCATGGCGGGCCCCGGAGCCGAGCGGGAGTGGAAGATCTCCTTCCATCCGGATCACACGGAGGGATACGCATGACCGTCCGGCTGACCGTCGCCCAGGCGCTCGTCCGCTTCCTCGCCGCCCAGCACACCGAGCGCGACGGCGAACGGCACCGGCTGATCGCCGCCACCTGGGGCATCTTCGGCCACGGCAACGTCGCCGGGATCGGCCAGGCGCTGGTCGAGGAGGCCGAGCGCATGCCCTTCCACCAGGGCCGCAACGAACAGGCCATGGTGCACGCGGCCGTCGGCTACGCCCGCCAGTCCAACCGGCTCTCCGCGCACGCCGTCACCACCTCCATCGGCCCCGGCGCCACCAACCTCGTCACCGGCGCCGCCCTCGCCACGATCAACCACCTGCCGGTCCTGCTCCTCCCCGGCGACACCTTCGCGACCCGCCCCGCCGACCCCGTCCTCCAGCAGCTCCAACTCCCCCACACCGGCGATGTGTCGGTCAACGACTGCCTGCGGCCCGTCTCCCGCTACTTCGACCGCGTCGGACGGCCCGAGGCGCTCGTGCCGGCCGCGCTCGCCGCCGTGCGGGTCCTCACCGACCCCGTGGAGACCGGCGCGGTGACCCTCGCCCTGCCCCAGGACGTCCAGGCGGAGGCGTACGAGTGGCCGGAGGAGTTCTTCGCCGAGCGGGTCTGGCGGGTCCGCCGCGCCTCCCCGGACGAGGCCGAACTGGACGCCGCGGTCGCGGCGGTCGCCCGGGCCACCCGCCCGCTGATCGTCGCCGGCGGCGGCGTCCGCCACAGCGGGGCCGAGGAGGCGCTCCACGACTTCGCCGCGCTGACCGGCATCCCCGTCGCCACCACCCAGGCCGGCAAGGGGGTGCTGCCGCACGACCACCCCCAGGACGTCGGCGGCATCGGCCACACCGGCACCGCCGTCGCCGACCACCTGGCCCGCACCGCCGACGTGGTCCTCGGCGTCGGCACCCGCTGGACCGACTTCACCACCGCCTCCGGCACCCTCTTCGGCCACCCCGACGTCACGTTCGTCAACCTCAACGTCGCCGCCTTCGACTCCCACAAGCTGTCCGCGCTCCCGCTCGTGGCGGACGCCCGCGAGGGACTGGAGCAGCTCCACTCGCTCGTGGAGCCCCACCACGTCACCCAGCACTACGTCCACGAGTACGCCGAGGAGAAGCTCCGCTGGCAGCGCCGCGTCGACGCCGCCTACGCCGTCCCCGACGAGGACGCCCGCCCCACCCAGGCCCAGGTCCTCGGCGTACTCGACACTCTGGTCGACGGCAGCGACATCCTGATCAACGCCGCGGGCTCCCTGCCCGGCGACCTCCACAAGCTCTGGCGGCCCCGCTCCACGGACCAGTACCACGTGGAATACGGGTACTCCTGCATGGGCTACGAGATCCCGGCGGCCCTCGGCGTCCTGCTGGCCGCACCCGGCCGGCCCGTCTGGGCGCTCGTCGGCGACGGTACGTACCTGATGAATCCCACCGAGATCGTCACCGCCGTGCAGGAGCGGCTGCCCCTGCGGCTGGTCATCCTGCAGAACTTCGGGTACGCCTCCATCGGCGGCCTCTCGGAGGCGGTCGGCGCCGAGCGGTACGGCACCGACTACCGCCACCGGGACCCGCAGGGCGCGTTCACCGGCGCGCCGCTCCCCGTCGACCTCGGGGCCAACGCCGCCTCCCTCGGCATGCGCGTGCTGCGCCCCCGCACCGTGCGTGACCTGCGGGAAGCCCTCGCGGACGCACGGGCGGCGATGGTTCCCACATGTGTCTACGTCGAGACCGAAACGGCAGACACAGTGTCGGGCCCGCCCCCGGCCCAGGCATGGTGGGATGTGCCCGTGGCCGAGACGTCGACCCGCCCGTCGGCGGTCAAGGCCCGCGAGGAGTACGACCGGCACGTCACCGCCCGACGCCGCCATCTCTGAAGGAGCATCTCGTCATGACGAACACCGTCAAGACTGTCAACCACTGGATCGGTGGCAAGGCCGTCGAGGGCACGTCGGGCAACTGGGGCCCGGTCACCGACCCGGCCACCGGTGCCGTGACCACCCGCGTCGCGCTCGCCTCCGTCGAGGAGGTGGACGCCGCCGTCGCCGCCGCCAAGGACGCCTTCGCGACCTGGGGCACCTCGTCCCTCGCGCAGCGCACCACGATCCTCTTCAAGTTCCGCGCGCTCCTCGACGCCAACCGCGACGCGATCGCCGAGCTGATCGTCGCCGAGCACGGCAAGGTCCACTCGGACGCGCTCGGCGAGGTCGCCCGCGGCCTGGAGATCGTCGACCTGGCCTGCGGCATCACCGTCCAGCTCAAGGGCGAGCTCTCCACCCAGGTCTCGAACCGCGTGGACGTGGCCTCGATCCGCCAGCCGGTGGGCGTCGTCGCGGGCATCACGCCCTTCAACTTCCCGGCCATGGTGCCGATGTGGATGTTCCCGATCGCCATCGCGACCGGCAACACCTTCGTCCTCAAGCCGAGCGAGAAGGACCCGTCGCCGGCCCTGAAGATCGCCGAGCTGCTCGCCGAGGCGGGCCTCCCGGACGGCGTCTTCAACGTCCTGAACGGCGACAAGGTCTCCGTGGACCGCCTCCTGGAGCACCCGGACGTCGCCGCGGTCTCCTTCGTGGGCTCCACCCCGATCGCCCGCCACATCCACACCACCGCCTCCGCCAACGGCAAGCGCGTCCAGGCGCTCGGCGGCGCGAAGAACCACATGCTGGTCCTCCCGGACGCCGACCTCGACGCGGCGGCTGACGCGGCCGTCTCGGCGGCGTACGGCTCCGCCGGCGAGCGCTGCATGGCGATCTCGGCGGTCGTGGCCGTCGGCTCGATCGGCGACGAGCTCGTCCAGAAGATCCGCGAGCGCGCCGAGAAGATCAAGATCGGCCCCGGCACCGACCCGACCTCGGAGATGGGCCCGCTCATCACGGCCGTCCACCGCGACAAGGTGGCCTCCTACGTCACCGGCGCGGCGGCCGAGGGCTGCGAGGTCGTCCTCGACGGCACCGGGTACACGGTCGAGGGCCACGAGAACGGCCACTGGATCGGCCTGTCCCTGCTGGACCACGTGCCGACGACGGCCGCGGCCTACCAGGACGAGATCTTCGGCCCGGTGCTCTGCGTGCTGCGCGCCGAGACGTACGAGGAGGGCCTCGCCCTCATCAACGCCTCGAAGTTCGGCAACGGCACCGCGATCTTCACCCGCGACGGCGGCGCGGCCCGCCGCTTCCAGCTGGAGGTCGAGGCCGGCATGGTCGGCGTCAACGTGCCGATCCCGGTGCCGGTGGGCTACCACTCCTTCGGCGGCTGGAAGGACTCGCTCTTCGGCGACCACCACATCTACGGCAACGACGGCGTGCACTTCTACACCCGCGGCAAGGTCGTCACCACCCGCTGGCCGGACCCGTCCGACGCCCCGGCGGGCGTGGACCTGGGCTTCCCCCGCAACCACTGACGTGTGACGCGGAACGAACGGCCCCCGGGGTGCGCACCGCACCCCGGGGGCCGTCGCCGTCGGGCAGGGTGCGCGGTGCGCGCGTCGCCGGGTACTGCGCGTGGTGCGCGAGGACTGAGCGTGGTGCACGCGCCGCCGGGTACTGCGTCCGGTGTACGCGGCGGGCCGCCGTACGACCCCAGGAGGTCCGCCGCCTCCCCCCTGGGACCGCAGTGCCGTACGACCCCGCCCGCTTAGGCTCGACCCATGCGACTCCGACTTCCCCGGTGGGCCGCGGTCACCGCCGTCCTCGCCGTCCTCGCGGGTGCCGGCACCTGGACCGCCGTCGCCTCGGACGAACCGCCGCCCGTGCACCGCGCGGACCGGGCGCTCGACATCGACGGCGTGCGGCTCGACACCTCGTACTTCACGAGCGGCGGAGACGGGCGGCGCCCCGCCGTCCTCCTCGGCCACGGCTTCGGCGGCTCGAAGAACGACGTCCGCGCCCAGGCCGAACAGCTCGCCCGGGACGGCTACGCCGTCCTTACCTGGTCCGCCCGCGGCTTCGGCGCCTCCACCGGGGAGATCGGCCTCAACGACCCCGACCACGAGGTCGCGGACGTCCGGAAGCTGATCGACTGGCTCGCGGCCCGCCCCGAGGTCCTCCTCGACAAGGCCGGCGACCCGCGCGTCGGCGTCACCGGCGCCTCCTACGGCGGAGCGATCTCCCTGCTCGCCGCCGGGCACGACCCGCGCGTCGACGCCGTCGCCCCGCAGATCACCTACTGGAACCTCGCCGACGCCCTCTTCCCGAACGACGTCTTCAAGAAGCTCTGGGCCGGGATCTTCTTCTCCGCCGGCAACCAGCCGGGCATGCCCGACCGGCCGGGCGCGGCCGACCAGGGTGGCGCGGCGAACCGCCCGGGTGCGGCCGGGGCCGACGGCTGCGGGCGCTTCACCGCCGAGCTCTGCTCCCTCTACCAGCGCGTCGCCGTCAGCGGAAAGCCCGACGCCGCCGCCCGCGCCCTCCTGGAGGCCCGCAGCCCCTCCGCCGTCGGCGACCGGATCAAGGTGCCCGCGCTCATCGTCCAGGGCCAGACCGACTCCCTCTTCACCCTCGCCCAGTCCGACGCCATGGCCCGCACGCTCAAGGCCAACGGCGCCCCCGTCGCCGTCGACTGGATCGCCGGCGGCCACGACGGCGGAGACCGCGAGACCGAGCGCGTCGAGCGGCGGATCAGCACCTGGTTCGACCGCTGGCTCAAGCGCGACACCTCCACCGACACCGGTCCCGCCTTCCGCGTCAGCCGTACCGGCGGCGTCGACTCCACCGACGGACAGGCCACGCTGCGCGCCGCGACCGCCGACCGCTACCCGGGCCTGACCGCCGCCACGAAGAGCTTCGCCCTCGCCGGGCCGCCGCAGACCTTCGCCAACCCGGCCGGCGCCGCACCGCCCGCGATCTCCGCCGTCCCCGGTCTCGGCGGCGGCCTCTCCGGCCTCTCCTCCCTCGGTGTCGGCCTCTCCCTCGACTTCCCCGGCCAGTTCGCCCGCTTCGACGCGAAGCCGCAGACCGGGGCCGTCCGGATCACCGGCACCCCGACCGTCCGCGTCAAGGTCACCTCCACCGCGGCCGACGGCTCGGCCGTCCTCTTCGCCAAGATGTACGACGTCGGGCCCGACGGCCGACAGCAGGTGCTGCCCTCCCAGCTCGTCACCCCCGTCCGCGTCGCGGACGCCAAGGCCGGGCACAGCGTCACCCTGACCCTGCCCGCGATCGACCACGAGGTGGAGGCCGGGCACCGGCTGCGCCTCGTCCTCGCCGCCACCGACCTCGGCTACGCCTCCCCGGCCGTCCCGGCCGGCTACACCGTCGCCGTCGAGGGCCCGCTCACCGTCCCGACCGCGCCCGGCCTCGACACCCAGGCCGCCGCGCTGCCCTGGTGGGTCTGGGGCCTGCCGCTCCTCGGCCTCGTGGTGGCCGCGGCCCTCCTCCTGACCGCCCGCCGCCGCACGGCGGCCCCGGCGCCGGACCCTGCGCTCACCTCCGTACCCCTCCAGATCACCGGGCTCTCCAAGAAGTACGCGGGCGGCGACAGGTACAGCGTCCGTGACCTCTCCTTCCGCGTCGAGCAGGGGCAGGTCCTCGGCCTCCTCGGCCCGAACGGCGCCGGCAAGACCACCACCCTGCGCATGCTGATGGGCCTCATCCAGCCCGACGAGGGCGAGATCCGGGTCTTCGGCCAGGCCGTCCGCCCCGGCGCCCCGGTCCTGTCCCGGGTCGGCTCCTTCGTCGAGGGCGCCGGCTTCCTGCCGCACCTCTCCGGCCGGGAGAACCTGGAGCTGTACTGGAAGGCCACCGGCCGGCCCGCCGAGGACGCCCACGTCGACGACGCCCTGCGGATCGCGAACCTGGGCAGCGCCCTCGAACGCGCCGTGCGGACCTACTCGCAGGGCATGCGGCAGCGCCTCGCCATCGCCCAGGCCATGCTCGGCCTGCCGGACCTGCTCATCCTCGACGAGCCGACCAACGGCCTCGACCCGCCGCAGATCCGCGAGATGCGGGAGGTGATGATCCGGTACGCGGCCGAGGGCCGGACCGTCATCGTCTCCAGCCACCTCCTCGCGGAGGTCGAGCAGTCCTGCACCCACCTGGTCGTCATGGACCGTGGACAGCTCGTCCAGGCCGGTCCGGTCGCCGAGATCACCGGCTCCGGCGACACGCTGCTCGTGACCCTGGCCGGCGAGGTCGACGACCCGCTCGTCGAGAAGGTCGGTGCCCTCCCGGGCGTCGGCTCCGCCGCCCGCACCGACGGCGGGCTCCTCGTCCGACTCGACGGCGCGGACGCGACCGCCCTCATCGGCGACCTCGTCCGGCTGGACGTGCCGCTGACCGGGGTCGGACCGCACCGGCGTCTCGAAGACGCCTTCCTGACCCTGATCGGAGGAGGATCCGCATGAGCACCACCGGCACCCTCAGGGGCCCGGCGGACTCCGCCCCCGGCTACCGGCCCGGACGCACCCTGCCGCTGCGCGTCGAGGCGCTGCGCCAGTGGAAGCGGCGCCGCACCCTGATCATGGGCGGGATCCTCGTCGCCCTGCCCTTCGTCCTGATCGCGGCCTTCGCGATCGGCGGCGCCGGGGACGGCGACCGCAACGGCCGGATCACCCTCATGGACACGGCGACGGCCTCCGGCGCGAACTTCGCCGCGACCTGCCTCTTCGTCTCGGCCGGCTTCCTCCTCGTCATCCCCGTCGCGCTCTTCTGCGGAGACACCGTCGCCTCCGAGGCGAGCTGGTCCTCGCTGCGCTACCTCCTGGCCGCGCCCGTGCCCCGCTCGCGGCTCCTCGCCTCGAAGCTGACGGTGGCCCTCGGCTACAGCGCGGCCGCGATGGTCCTCCTGCCGCTCGTGGCCCTCGCCGCGGGCACGGTCGCCTACGGCTGGGGGCCGCTCCAGCTGCCGACCGGCGGCTCCGTGCCCGCCATGGACGCGGTGCTGCGCCTCGGCATCGCCGTCGCGTTCGTCTTCGTCTCCCAGCTGGTCACCGCCGGGCTCGCCTTCTGGCTCTCCACCCGCACCGACGCCCCGCTCGGCGCGGTGGGTGGCGCCGTCGGCCTGACCATCGTCGGCAACGTCCTGGACGCCGTCACGGCGCTCGGCGACTGGCGCGACTTCCTGCCCGCGCACTGGCAGTTCGCCTGGATCGACGCGCTCCAGCCGCAGCTGGAGTGGGGCGGCATGATCAAGGGTGCGGCGATCTCGGTGACGTACGCCCTGGTCCTCTTCGCGCTGGCCTTCCGTGGCTTCGCCCGTAAGGACGTCGTCTCGTAGGAAAGACGACGTCTCGTGGGAGCAGTCCCTACACCCACCCCCTTCGAGCCGCTTCCGCGCCCGCGCGGAAGCGGCTCGTCGTGCCGAGGGCGGCCATCAGCTCGCCCACCCGGCGGCTGTACGTCCGCGCCGACATGCCGAGCCTGGCCGCCGCCGTCTCGTCCGTGAGTCCCGACAGGAGCGCGTCGAGGACCGGCCGCAGCTGCGGTGCGAGATCCCGCGGCGGGGGAGCCGGGGGCGGGACGTACGTCAGCTCCTCGGCCGCCGCCCAGCAGGCGTGGTGCGCCCGGACGAGGGCCTGCACCACCACCGGGTCGCGGATCAGCAACAGGCCGTTGTACAGCAGCTCCAGGTCGAGCGGGACCGCCGCCACCGTCCGGTCCACGAGGATCATCTTGAACGGGATCGCCTCCGCGAACCGGGCCCGGCCGGGAACCCCCAGCTCGCTCTCCAGCCGGGGCAGGGCATGTCTCGGCACGATCCGCCGCACCTCCTCGGCCCGCTCCGCCGCGGCCCGCATGCACGCTCCTGCCAGCTCCAGGAACGGCCCGGGGATGGCGCGGCCCGCGGAGGCGACGGGGTCGTCGAAGGTGAGCAGCTCGTGCCGGGTGGAAGCGGCCAGCCCGGCGAGCGCGGCACTGATGCGCCGCGCGCCCCGGACCGGGCGCCCCGCGGGCCGCTGTCCCTCGGTCGCGGCCCGGTTCATCGCCGAACGGGCGAGCATCACGGAGCCCGCGCTCTCTGCCACCGCTGACCACCCCCGCCCGATCGATGTCCACTCCATGTACGCATGTGACTGCACACGGTGACAAGCCCTGTTGAGAAGGATGGCGAATCCATGCCACCCGCGTCCGCCCCGGTCGCCGTTGTCACATCGAGATCCATCCGCAACTCATCCGACGGCTCCCTCCGGCCCCTTCGTTCGTCACATTCACAAGTGCCGTACGAAGAGGGGGAGATGAGATGAGTCGACAGAAGACAGCGGCGAACGGCCGCCCGGGGGCCCGGTTCGGGGCCGCGATCGCGGGGCTGCTCGCCGCCGGACTGGCCGTCGGAGGCTGCGCCGGGCCGGGCGAGACCCGCGACGTGTCGCGCGCCGAGGGAGGCCGCACCGCACCGGGCGCCACCGGTGGCGGCGGGGCCACGCAGCCCGGGTACGTCGCCCCCGGGACGGCCACGCCGGGGGCCGACGCGCCCGCGCCCGAGGAGGGCGAACAGCGCAGCAGGCCCCCCGCCCCGGACTACCTCTCGACCTTCGCGCTGGACGTGGACACCGCCTCGTACGGCTACGCCCGCCGCACCCTCGCCGAGGGCCGGCTGCCCGAGGCGTCGACGGTGCGCCCCGAGGAGTTCGTCAACAGCTTCCGCCCCGACTACCCGCGTCCGGCGGACAACGGCTTCGGCGTGAGCATCGACGGCGCCCGCACCGGGCGGGACGGCTGGTCCCTGGTCCGGGTGGGGCTCGCCACCCGCGGTGCGGACCGGAGCGGCGAACGCCCGCCCGCCGCCCTCACCTTCGTCGTCGACATCTCCGGCTCGATGGACGAGCCCGGGCGCCTCGACCTCGTCAAGGAGTCCCTCGGGCTGCTCGCCGACGAGCTCCGCGACGACGACTCGATCGCCCTCGTCACCTTCAGCGACGAGGCCGAGACCCGGCTGCCCATGACCCGTGTCGGGGAGGCCAGGGGCCGGATCCGCGAGGTCGTGGAGTCCCTGGCGACGGCCTCGTCCACCAATGTCGGGGCGGGTGTCCGCACCGGTTACGACGTCGCCGTCGAGGGCCGCCGCGAGGGGGCGACCAACCGGGTCGTGCTGCTCTCCGACGCGCTCGCCAACACCGGCGAGACCGACGCGGACGCGATCCTCCGCCGCATCGACGAGGAGCGCAGGGCCCACGGGATCACGCTCTTCGGCGTCGGGGTGGGCAGCGAGTACGGCGACGAGTTCATGGAGAGCCTCGCCGACAGGGGCGACGGCCACACGACGTACGTCTCCACCTCGGAGCAGGCCCGGAAGGTCTTCGTCGACCAGCTGCCGGCCCATGTCGAGCTGCGGGCCCGCGACGCCAAGGCGCAGGTCGCCTTCGACCGGCGGACCGTCGAGAGCTTCCGGCTGATCGGCTACGAGAACCGGGAGGTGGCCGACGGGGACTTCCGGAACGACCGGGTGGACGGCGGTGAGGTCGGCGCCGGGCACACGGTGACCGCGCTGTACGCGGTGAAGACCCGGCCGGGCGCGACGGGCCGGGTCGCCACCGCCACGGTCCGCTGGCTCGACCCGGCGACCCGGGCGCCGCACGAGCGCTCCGGCACGGTCGCGGTCGAGGCCCTCGGCGCCGGAGTGTGGGACGGGGGCCACGACAGCCTCCAACTGACCGCGATCGCCGCCTACTTCGCGGACGAGCTGCGCGGCGGGGACCTGCCGGGCGACCCCGGGCTGCGGGTGCTCGGTGAGCGGGCCGAGGCGATCGCCGACCGTTCGGGATCCGCGGTGGTCCGGGAGCTCGCCGAGGCGATCGAGCAGGCCCTGCGGCTGCGCGGCGCGGCCGCGGAACTGGGCGAAGGAGGCTCCCGCGAGGGAGAGTTGAGGTCGGGTGACCCGTACAGCTGACGCACGGGGCGGGTGGCGGGACAGAATGGCCGCATGGCCACCCTGCTGCTCGCCCTCGCCGTCGGATGCACCGGGCTCTACGCCGGTTTCATGCTCATCTTCCTGACCGGGATCATGCCCGCTCTCGCGCGGCTGACGGACGCCGAGTTCGTCTCGGCGATGCGCCGGATCAACGAACGCGTCCCCAGGGCCGTCTTCCTGCTCGTCTTCCTCGGCGTCGTCGCGTTCCCCGCCGCCGCCTTCCTCGTCCCCGTCGACGGACGCACGGACACTCAGAAGTGGCTCGTGCTCGCGGGGCTCGTGTGCGCGGCCCTCAACCACCTGGTCACCGTCGCCGGGAACGTCCCGCTGAACGTGGCCCTCGCCGGCTCGGAGCGCCCGGGCGGCGCCGGTGAGGACCCCGCGGCCGTGCGCGCCGCCTTCGAGAAGCGGTGGAACGGATTCCACCTCGTCCGCACGGTGCTGATCGTCCTCGCGTTCGGGCTGCTCACCGCGGCCGCCGTGCTCTGATCCCGACCTCCGGAGAACCGTACCCAGCGGCCGGTTTCCGGCGCGAAACAGCACTTGAGGACCCCTCCGACATCCGCAAGGCCCCTTCGAAAGCGTACCCCTGAGTCCTGAAACCGCCCTTCGGGGGGTAAAGGTCTCAGCCAGTGACGAAATCTTGACGCCGAAATATCCCCTCAAATGGGGTGAAGCACCCCGATATCACGGGTCAGGTTTCCGTACCCTACGGTTTCTTATTGACATGCCTACGGGGGTCTCTTCTAATCAACGAGGGTCATCCCGCGCACAGACACCGCACAGGCACTGAGGGGGCAAGGTGGACGTCCGGATCCTGGGGGGACTGTCGGTACGGGAGAACGGCACGTCCATCACCCCGACGGCAGCCGCGCCGAGGCAGCTGCTCGCCCTGCTCACCGCCAGCGCCGACCAGGTCGTCCCGGTGACGGTCCTGACCGAGGAGCTCTGGCCCTCCGGTCCCCCGCGCGGCGCCCGGGCCGAACTCCAGTCCCACATAGCCGAGTTGCGAAGACTCATCGCGGCCGCGCTGAGCTGCGAGGACAAGCCGGCCGAGAACCGTCCGGGCTGGTCCGACCGGCGCACCGCCGACGCGGTCCTCGTCTCCCAGCCCGGCGGCTACCGCCTCGACACCGGCGGCGGCGTCCACGACGTCTGGCAGTTCGAGCGCGCCGCCGGTGCCGGGTACCGCGCCATGGAGGCCGGCGACCTCACGCGCGCCGCGCTCCGCCTCGGCGAGGCCCTCGCGCTGTGGCGCGGCGAGCCGTACGCCGGTGTCGCGGCCGGCCCCCGGATCCGCCGCGAGATCGAGCGCCTCGAAGCGTCACGCCTGAGCGTCCTCGACCAGTGGATCGAGGCCCAGCTCGGCCTCGGCCACCACGCCGAGCTGGTCTCCGAGCTCTCCGGACTCGTCGCCCGCTACCGCACCAACGAGGCCCTCCACGCCCACTACCTGGTGGCCCTGCTGCGCTGCGGCCACCACGACGAGGCGCTCACCGCGTACGAACGGCTGCGGGCGGCCCTCGCGGGCGAGAGCGGAGCGGAACCCTCCGCACGGCTGCGCCGACTCCACCGCTCGGTCCTGACCATGCGGAACACCATGGGCCGCTCGGTCTTCGAGACCCACGCGCCCGCGTGGACGGCCACCCGGACGGCCGCACTCCCGCCCGTCCACGTACCCGCCCAGTACAGCCCCGCCCGGCCCCGTCCCGTCCCCGTGGGCTCCCTCGTCTGAGGAAACACGCCGAATCCGGGAACGAAGTACGTCAGGTCGCCGTTGTCGACGTGCGGCGGGACGATGTCGACGGACCCCCGAAGCCCGACCAGCTTCGGCGGACCACACGGTCCCCTCGGCATCACATCGACGTGCCTTACTCAGCTCTACTACGGGGGTGGAGACCATGACCTCGCACGGCGCGGACGCGGCCGGCGGTGCCGACGCGCTGCTCACGGTCCTCGAACTGCTCGCCGGACAGGCACCGTCCGCGCAGTTCGGGACCCTCCTCGACGAGGCCCGCCTGGCCGGTCTCTCCGGCGAGGGACTCGAACAGCTGGAGCGGGCCGTGAAGCTCGCCCGCGAGGTCCGCGCCGGACACGAGGACGACGCGCGCCGCGAGGCCGGACTCACCGCCCTCACCGACACCGCGCGCGACCTGACCTTCTCCTACGACCTCGACAGCCTGCTCCGCGTCATCACGCGCCGCGCCCGCCGACTCCTCGGCCTCGACATGGTGTTCGTGACCCTCCGCGGACCACAGGGCAGCTGCTACGTCCACACCACCGAAGGCGCCCGCACCGGACACGACGGCCCCGGCCGCCCGGCCGGACCCCGCCTCGCCCCCGGCTTCAGGATCGCCGAGGGATACGGACTCGGCGGCGCCGTCCAGCTCCACGGCGAGCCCGTCTGGACCGCCGACTACCTCGCCGACGAGCGCTTCGCCCCCTCGGGCTCGCTCGACGCCGGCGTCCACGCCCCCGCCTTCGACGAGGCCGCCGAGGCCGCCGTCCGCGCCGAGGGACTCCACGCCATCATGGCCGCCCCGCTGCGCAGCGGCGACGCCGTGATCGGCGTGCTCTACGGGGCCGACCGGCGCGTCCGCGACCACACCTCCGAGGAGCTCGGCCTCCTCGCGGCCCTCGCCGACCTCGCGGCGCTCGCCGTCGAGAAGACCGGACTCCTCGACCGGACCCGCGCCGAGGTCTCCGAACTGGAGCGGGACAGCTCCCGCGTACGGACCAGCCTCACCCGGATGCGGCACGTCAGCGAGGCCCACAGCCGCATCATGAACCTCGTCCTCGCCGGCGGCGACCTGGGAAACGTGGCCAAGGCCGCGGGGGACGCCCTCGACGCGACCGTGCTCATCCGCGACCAGGGCGGCCGCGCCCTCGCCGGCGGAGACATCCCCGGCCTCGACGAGGAGGCCGTCGCCAAGGCCTCGCTCGACGCGCACGCCCGCCGCCGCCCCGTCCTCGCCGACGACGACACCTGGGTCGCACCCGTCATCGCGGGCTCCGAGGACCTCGGCGGCCTGGTCATCCGCGCCGCCGGCGGACTCACCGGCGAGGACGAGCGGCTCCTCGAACTCGCCGCCCAGTCCGTCGCCTTCCTCCTCCTGATGCGCCGCTCCACGGCCGTCGCCGAGGGCCCCGTACGGGACGAGCTCCTCGACGACCTCATCGCCGACCCGCCGCACGCGCCCCAGCAGATCGCGCAGCGCGCCCGCCGCCTCGGCGTCGACCTGCGCAGACCGCACGTCCTCGTGCTGGCCAGACCGGAGGGCGGCGAACAGGGCCGGGCGGTCGTGTGGGCGTCCTCGTACGCCTACCGCCTCTCCGGTCTGAAGACCGTCCAGGGCGGCTGCATCGTGCTGCTGCTGCCCGGCATCGACGCCTCCGCCGCCGCCAAGGCCGTCGCCGCCGAACTGTCCCCGCTGCTCGGCCACCCCGTCTCCGTCGCCGCCGCAGGACCCGCCACCAGCCCCGACGGCGTCGGCCGGATGCACCTGGAGGCCGGGCGCTGCCTCGACGCGATGAGCGCCCTCGGCGGCACCGGTTCGGCGGCCTCCGTGAACGACCTGGGCTTCCTCGGCATGCTGCTCTCCGACGACCACGACGTGGAGGGCTTCGTCGAAGGGGCGATCGGGCCCGTACTCGACTACGACGCCGAGCGGTTCACCGACCTGACGCGCACCCTGGAGGCGTACTTCGCCTCCGGCGGCAGCCCGACCAACGCGGCCGAGGCGCTGCACGTCCACCCCAACACGGTCTCCCGCCGCCTGGAGCGGATCGGCGAACTCCTCGGCCCCGAGTGGCAGAAGCCGGGCCAGGTCCTGGAGGTCCAGCTCGCCCTGCGCCTCCAGCGCACCCGCGAGGTCCTCGCCCGGGGCCGCGCCACCACCGACCCGACCCGCCCGGGCACCGCCTAGGGCGTGTTGCGAAAGTAGCGCCGGCCGCCCGTCGGACAGGCGGGACTTTCGCAGCACGCCCTAGGGGATGTCGGGTCGGATCGGGTCGACGTAGGGTCAGCTCGCCGAGCGCCTCGACGCGTACCCGGAGTCGTAGGCCGTGTCCCACTCCGAGGAGCCGAGCAGCGTCGCCGCGTGGGCCGCCGAGGCCAGGGTGATGTGCCGGTGCCAGCCGCGGAACGAACGGCCCACGAAGTCCCGCAGCCCCGCCCCCTCGCCGACCTCCACGAAGTCCCGCTCCACCCGGCGCGCGAGCTTGGTCAGCCGCAGCAGGGAGCCGACGGGGGAGTGGGTCAGATCGCTGATCCACACCCGGGCCGGGGCCCGCCGCGGGTCGTCCCACTCGCCGAGCAGCACCAGGGGCCGCATCCGCTCCCCGCCCGGCGTCGGCAGCGCGACCCGGACGGCCGTGGCGAGCGAGGTCCGCGAGGTCCGCGCACCGGCCACCGTGTCCACCCAGCTCACCGGCCTGCGCAGGCCCTTGAGCGACTCCAGGATCTGCACCGCCGAGAGCGGCCCCGCGCCGAAGCCCGGCAGCGAGCGGTCCGCGATCGCCAGCCGGGAGCCCGGACCGATCCGCGCCACGACCGGCACCCCGGCCCCGGCGAGCCGGGTGAGCGCCGCACGGCCCGCGCCGCCGCGGATGTCGAGCAGCACCGGCTTGCGCGTGACGTCCGTCCAGCGGGCGGTGTCGAGCGCCGCCGCGACCGCGCACTCCTCCAGCGTCTCCTCGCCGGCCTCCTGGGGAACCTCCGCGCGGTCACGCCGCGTGCGGTCGTTGACCCACGGGTCCGGCAGGAACAGCCGCCAGTTGACCGGGACGCTCAGCTCGTCGCTGGCGAACCACACCCCGAACGCCTGCTGGCCGTGGAAGACCTGACCGCGCTCCGGATCGAAACGCCGGTCCACGCCCACCGAGTGCTCCCCGGCCTTCGGGATCGGCATCGGCCGGACCACCCAGGCCTGCGGGCAGCTGTTCCGCTCCAGGTACCGGGCGAGCGCGGCCCGCATGGGCTGCCAGTCCCAGGTGGAGCTGGAGACGAAGTGGTGGAGGCTCTGCTCGGCCGCCGGCCCCCCTATCTGCGCGGCGATGTTCCGGATCGACTTGCGGCCCTGCGCGGTCAGCAGCCCGTACAGGTACTGCTCGGCCTTCAGGCGCTGGTCGCGGCGCGGGAAGCCGGAGAAGAGCGTGGAACACAGCTCGGCGTAGGCCTCCTCGCCCGCGCCGGACGCACCGACGGCCGTGGCGACGCTCAGGGGAACCGTCAAGGACGACACGGTTCCGGTGGTGGCCCTGCGCTTGGTGGATGTACTCACGACACTCCTGCCCGACGGTTGCGCAGCTCCCTCCCGCTGCCCCACCACCGTCGCCCGCCCCCGCCCCCCGGCACGAGGTGTACCCGGCACCCGAATCGGCCGCCGAATGGTGGCCGGACCACCTCCCCCTACATCACCCCAGGTCACGACGGGCTCCGGGACCCGACCCCAGCCCCACCCCAGACCCCCCTGAGGGGCTTCCGGAATACCCCGTGGGGGGATCTGACAGACTCACCGGCCCGGCTTTGACCCGTTGCAGGGAGTGGCCGGACCATCGCAGAGCGAGGCTGCACGGGCCGGTCCCCGGTTAATGCCCCAGGCCGGGAACCGCGCCTGTGCGCCTCGCACTCGATGTCCTGGGCGTTCTCCGTACCCGTACGCTTCGGACATGGGAACGCGCGGAGAGCCGTGGGTCGTCGGGGCCGTCGCCGCCGGCGGGGCTCTCGGCGCGACCACCCGCTACGGCGCCTCGCTCGTCTGGCCGACCCCGGTCCACGCCTTCCCCTGGACGACCCTCACGGTGAACGCCGTGGGCTGCGCCGTCCTGGGCGTCCTCATGGTGCTGCTCACCGAGACGCGCGTCCGCCGGGCTCCCCATCCACTGCTCCGCCCGCTCCTCGGCACCGGGTTCTGCGGGGGGTTCACCACGTTCTCGACGTACACGCTCGACACCCAGCGGCTGCTGGCCGCGGGCGACCCCACGCGGGGGCTCCTCTATCTGGGGGCGACCCTGCTCACCGCCCTCGCCGCCGTCTGGGCGGGGGTCGCCGCCACCAGGGCGCTCGTACCGGTCCGGGTGACGCCCGCGTGAACTGGCTGCTGGTCGTCCTGGGCGCCGCCGTCGGCGCACCGCTGCGCCACCTCACCGACCGGGCGGCGAAGGCCCGGTTCGGTCTCGCCCTGCCCTGGGGCACGTTCGCCGTGAACGTCGCCGGCTCCTTCGTCCTCGGCCTGCTCACCGGCGTCTCCTCGGAGCGGCTGCACCTGCTCCTCGGCACCGGCCTGTGCGGCGCCCTCACCACGTACTCGACCTTCTCGTACGAGACGCTGAAGCTGTACGAGGGCGGGGCGAGGGGGTACGCGGTGCTGAACGTGGCCGGGAGCCTGGCCGCCGGACTCGGAGCCGTATGGCTGGGAGTCCGGACGGCCGGGCTGCTCTAGGCGGACCTCAGGCGGACCTCAGGCGGACCTCAGGCGGACCTCAGGCGGACCTCAGGCGGTGATCCAGTCGCTGGTCGCGATCACCGGCCGCACGCCGTCGCGGTGGATCGTGCCCTCGATCAGGCCGTACATGCGGTCGGCCGCGAAGTACACCTCGTTGTCGTTCTTCAGCCCGAACGGCTCCAGGTCCACGAGGAAGTGGTGCTTGTTCGGCAGGTTCAGCCGGACCTCGTTGACCGTGGAGACGTTGTCCAGAACCCGGTCGGCCATCGCGTGCAGGGTCTGCTGGAGCGAGTAGCTGTACGTCTCCGCGAAGGCCTCCAGCATGTGGCGCCGCACCTTGCCGTACGAGCGGTCCCAGTCGTGCTCCGCGTCCGCCGCCGCCGTGGCCGAGTTCGCCCAGCGGGCGGTGACCTTGGTGGCGAGGATCCGGTCGTACGCCTCCTGGAGCGTCGTGTACCTGTCCTTGATGAAGCCGTGGAACTCCGAGTTCGTCGAGTTCATCACCGTCAGTTCCTTCAGGCCCGAGAGCACCTGGAGCCCGGTGGTCTCCGAGTAGGTGATCTGCGCGGTACGGACCTCCTGGCCCTTGCGCACGAAGGAGTGCTGCTCCTTGCGCGTCGGCACGGAGATCCGCTCCCAGGCGTACTCCTCGATCCGGATCTGCGCCTCGTGGATGACCGGCTGCGAGGTCACGAAGTGCCGGGCGAGATGGATGCCGAAGGCCTCGGGGGAGTCGACGCCGTGCTCCTTGGCGAAGGCGTAGACCGTGTTCTTGGTGGTGTCGGTGGGCAGGCAGTTGCCGTTGTCGCCGGTCAGATGGACGTCGCGGTACTCACCGCGCAGCGCCACCGACACGTTCAGGTCGCGGATCTCGTGCCACGCGCCGTCGTCGCCCTTGCGGGTGACGGTGACGATGCGGTTCTCGGCCTTGCCGTACTGGTTCTGTGCCAGGACGTGCTTGCTCATGTGCTGCTCAGCTCCTGCGGGTACGTGGATACGGATATCCCGTACGCCCGGCGTCCGGCGTCCCCCGTCGTCCCTGAGGTTCCGCCCCCCGCCGTCCGGCCCGTGAACGGCGGACCGCCCCGGGACTGACGAGCATCCCGGTCCGTAGGTGGTGTCGGCACGAATGTATGTGCAGACCCGGTGGCTGGCAATGGTGGCCGGCCGTGGCGGCCGCCGTGACGGCCGCCGCGACGGCCGACCGCGGACCGTCGTCAGCGCGTCCGGAACACCTTCGTCTCCACCACCGGCAGCCCCTTGACCCACCAGTGGTCGAAGCGCCGGTAGACCCGCGGGTCCCGGCCCGCCAGGAAGCCGCCGAGGGCCTCGGCCTCCGAGGCCAGCTCCGCCCAGACGTCCGCCGGGAGCGGCCGGAACGCCGAGGCCTCGATCCCGCCGTCGACGGGCCGCCAGACCCCGGCGACGTACCCGTCGACCAGCAGCGTCGGCAGGACGTCGCCGTTCACCCGGATCACCGCCTTGCGGTACTCGGGCGGGATGACGCGGCCGCGGTCCGCGTACGCCAGCAGGACGCTGTCCCACATGGCCATGAGCCGCGGCGGGGCGGGCACGTCCCCGTCGGGCCGGACGGCCCCGGGCACGTCGTACAGGATCGTTCCCCCGGGCCCCTCCAGGACGTCGAGCCGGCCGTCCAGCGCCGCCAGCGCCCCGCGCACCCGGACCCGCTGCGTCATCGAGAACTGCGCGATGTCCGCCACCGACGCCGGCCCGAAGCCCTCCAGATAGCGCCGGACGAGCACCACCAGGCCCGCGGCGACCGCGTCCGGATCGGTGTGCTCCGGCAGTTCGGCAGCCGTGACGAACGACTGCGCGGTGCCGAACGACCACGGCGGCCCCGTCGGGGCGTGCCACAGCGGCGCGTACTGCCGGATCATCCGCCAGACCACGGATTCCACCGGGCCGCCGCGGCCCTCTTCGAGGCGGCTCGTCATCTCGGCGCCGGACCGCGCGTGTTCGGCGTACCCGAGGAGCCCGGGCAGCAGCGCGTCGGCGTCGGCGGGGGTGAACCCGGCCGCCCTGTACCGGTGGTCGCCGAGCCGGGAACCGCGCAGCGTCGGCTCCATGCCCTCGCGGAACGCCCGGTAGTCCTCGACGTGCACCATGTGCAGCGTGAGCCGCATCAGGGTCGACCGCACCGCCCGGAAGTCCGCCAACGCCCCGTCGAACAGGCCTGGTTCGAAGCCGTCGACGCGGTTCCACAGGGCGACGTACGGCGAACCGGGCAGCTGCGCCTGGAGGGCGACGATCCGCCGCAGGGCCTCCTCGACATCGACCGGGGCCCGTTCGAGGAGCAACTGGCGTGCCAGGGTGGAGCGGTTGAGGGAGCGCGCGGTGATCACCATGGCCCCGATTCTCACTCCCGTCCGACCGGAACACGTAGCGTTCCCCCTCATGGGACCGACCACGACCACGACGAGACCCGCCGCCCCGGTACACATACGGACGCCGGAGCCGCCGCCCCCGTCACGGTCGGCGGCTCCGGCCTCGTCCCCCTCTCCGACACCGCGTGGCAGGGGTCCGGCCCTCACCCTGCTCTGCTTCCTCGTCTGCTTCGGCCTCGGGATGCAGTCCTGGACGGCCCTGCGGCTCACGGGCTTCGACCTCGGGATCTTCGACCAGGCCGTGCGCGCCTACGCGCACTTCGAGCTGCCGAGGTCGCCGATCAAGAACGTGCACCACGAGTTCCCGCCCGGCTTCTCGCTGCTGGGCGACCACTTCACGCCGGTGCTCGCGCTCCTCGCGCCCCTGTACTGGGTGTGGGACGACCCGCGGGTCCTGCTGTTCGCGCAGGCCGCGCTGTTCGCGGTGGGCGTGCCGGTGGTCCGGCGCATCGCCCGGCACTGCTTCGCGGGCGCCGGCCCGCGGCCCGCGCGCCGCGCCGCCGACCTCGGCGGGCTGGTGTACGCGCTGGGCTGGCCGCTCCTCAACTCCTCCTGCAGCGGCTTCCACGAGGTGGCCTTCGCGGTGCCGTTCACGCTCCTGATGCTGGAGCGGGGACTCGCCCGCCGGTACGGGGCGGCGGCCTGCTGGGCGCTCCTGCTGTGTGCGACGAAGGAGGACATGGGGCTGGTGGCCGGTGCGTTCGGCCTGGTCCTGGCGGTACGGGCGCACCGCGCGGGTGACCGGGCGGGCCGGGCGACGGGCCTCGCGCTCGCCCTCGTCGGCCCCCTGGTCTCCGCCCTCGTGATCGCCTGGTTCCTGCCGGCGATGGGCGGCCCGGAGGGCTACTACTGGTCGTACGGCAGCCTCGGCGCCGACCCGGGCTCGGCGCTGGCCCATGTCCTCACGGCCCCGTGGGTGCTCCTCCAGGTCTCCGTCACGCCCTTCGTCAAGGTCGCCATGGTGGCCTGGATCCTGGGCGCCCTGGCCCTCCTGCCGCTCGGCTCGCCGACGTTCCTCCTGGCCGTGCCCCTCCTCGCGGAGCGGGTCCTGTCCGACAACCCGAACCACTGGCCGGTGATCAACCACTACGACGCGTTCCTGTGGCCGATCCTCGTCACGGCGTCCCTGGAGACCCTCGCCCGACTCCACCGGAACCGCCGCCGGGCGGCGCGGCGATGGGCGCTCGCCGCGCTCGTCCTCTCCTCGGCGGCGGCCGTCGTCCTCGGCCTGAGCCTCCTCGTCCGCGCGGACTCCTGGACCCCGAGCCCGGACAAGCGCCCCCTCGCCGCGGCGGCGGAACTGATCCCGGACGGGGCGACGGTGGAGGCGGACAACACGATCGCGCCCCGTCTGACGGCCCGTACGGACGTGGTCATCGCCGACGCGGTGCCCCGGGGCGCGGACTGGGTGCTGCTGCGCGTGGAGAACAGGACGTTCCCCTTCGCCTCGACGGACGACCAGGCGGCGCGCGTGGAACTCCTCCTGGCCCACGGCTACACCAAGGTTCTTCGCCGGGACGGCACGGTCCTCCTCCACCGCACGACCCGGACCCCGGTCCCGGGCATGCGCGTCCCGGGCCCGGACAGCACCCCGGTCCGCGAGACCGTCCCGGAGGGCGTGGGCGCGAACCTGCTCCTGCGCTGAGCGGAGCGCGTACCGCCGCCGGTTCACCGGTTCCACGCCCCGGCGTCACCCGGCCCTCACCCGGCCCTCATCCGGCCTCGTGACGATCACCGGCATGACCTTCGCCTCCCGCACCACGCGTCCGGCCGTCGGCGGTGCCGCCGTCGCCCTCGCCGTCGCCGCCGCGCTCCTCGCGCCGACCTCGCCGGCGTACGCCGCCGCCAACGCCGTACCGACGTACGAGGTGAAGATCAACCTCACGGCGGCGGCGCTCGACGCCGCCCACGCACCGAGCACGGCGGTCAGGTCGGCGTTCGGGATCACCGGTTCCGCCAAGGCGCGTTCCTACAGCTACTACGACACGGACGGCCTGGCCCTCGACGCCGCCGGCTGGAGCGTCCGCCTCCGTCACAAGAGCGGGTCCTCGTTCGAGGAGACGTACAAGAAGCGGTTCCCCGTCACCGGCGGGGACATCGACGCCGCCCTCACCGCCGCGAACGCCGCCGGCTTCGACGGCGGGGACACGAACTACGAGGCCGAGATCGACTGGGGCTACGCCAAGCAGACCCTCAGCTTCAGCACCGAGAAGAGCCGCAGCGCCAGTGGGTACTCGGGCACGGCGATGCCGACGAGCACGACCGGCCGCACCTGGCTCGTCAACGACATCCCCGGCAAGCTGGAGGACTGGGGCCGCGCGGACTGGGGCAGGAACACGCTCCAGGCCTCCCGTGCGCACGGCCCGGTGACCGCCAAGGTGTACGGCGGCGCCTGGGGCCCCTCGGACGGCGCGAGCATCGAGGTCCTGCCGGTCGTCGGAGCGGGCGGCACGGGTACGGAGTACGTCGTCGAGCTGTCGTTCAAGACCGACTCGTACGCGGACGCGGCCGAGCTGCACGAGGACGCGGTCGCCGTCGCGGAGGCCAACGGCTGGCTGTACCACGGAGACATCCTCAAGACGCAGCTGATCCTCGACCGCTACTGACACCGACGGGCGTCCGCCCTGTGCGGGTCGGGACGTGCCCCCCGCCCGTTCCCGGCTCTCCCCAGCCGTTCGTTCCCCTTGCTTCCCCCTGCCTCCCCTTCATTCCCCTTCATGCCCGTTCGGCCCTTCCTGCTCGATGTGTGTCCAAGGAGTTCAGAGTGAATCCGCGTCTCCTGCGCCGGCCCGCCGCCGTGGTCCTTCCCGTCTCCGCAGCCCTCGCGTTCTCGGTGGTGGTGGGGACGGCCGACGCGACCCCGGCGCACCACGGCTCCACCGCGCGGGTCGTCTCGACCTCGACCCTGCCCGACATCCCGCTCGCCGAGTTCGGCAACGCGCTGCTGCCCGGCAGCGTCGGTGACGACCGGGGCGTCGACCTCGGCGGCATCGGCAGCGACCTGTTCCCGGCCGAACGGCCCGGCGAGTACTGGACGGTCACCGACCGCGGCCCCAACGGCCAGATATCCGTGGGCAAGGACAAGCGCCGGACGTTCCCGGTGCCCGGCTTCGACCCGGCCATCGTGAAGATCCGGGCGGCCGGCGGCCGGGTGCAGGTCCTGAAGGCCATCCCCCTCACCACGTCGTCCGGTGCCCCCGTGACCGGCCTGCCCAACCAGCCGGGCCGCGACGAGGCCCCGTACACCTACGACGCGTCCACGCCGCTGACGTACGACCCGAACGGCCTCGACACCGAGGGCATCGTGCGCGACCGGGACGGCAGCTTCTGGCTCGTCGACGAGTACGGCCCCTCGCTCGTGCACGTCTCCGCGAAGGGCCGGGTCCTCGCCCGGCACGTCCCGGAGGGCCTCGGCCTCACCGGCGCCGACTACCCGGTGATCGAGTCGCTCCCGTCGGTCTTCCTCCAGCGCAAGGTCAACCGCGGCTTCGAGGGGCTCGCGCTGCTCCCCGGCGGCGATCTGGTCATGGCCCTGCAGAGCCCGCTGCTCAACCCCGACAAGGCCACCGGCGAGAACTCCCGCACCACGCGCCTGCTGCGCTTCTCCCCCCGCCGGCACCGCGTCACCGCCGAGTACGCGTACCGCTTCGACCCGGTCGAGGTCGTCGAGCCCGGCCAGACGAAGACCTCCGAGCTCAAGATCTCCGCCCTGGTCGCGCTGGGCGGCGACCGCCTCCTCGTCCAGGAGCGCACGGACAAGGCCTCCCGCGTGTACGAGGTCCGCCTCCGCCGCGGCTCCGACATCCTCGGCACCACCTGGGACACCCCGGCGACCCCCACCCTGGAACAGCTCGACGACGAGGCCGCGAAGACCGCCCCGATCCTCGCCAAGCGCCTGGTCCTCGACCTGAACACCGTCGCGGGAGTCCCCGGCAAGATCGAGGGCATCGCCCTCGAAGGCCGCTCCACCCTCGTCCTGCTCAACGACAACGACTTCGGCATGACGGACGGCCCCGCGGCCTTCGACGCGGCCGGCCGCCTGGTCGACAGCGGCGTGGAGACGACCCTCGTCCGCGTCCGTCTGCCCCGCCCGGTCCGCTGAGGCGGGGGCGCAAGCCTCAGCGCATGAGGGCCGGCGCGTGAGCCTCAGGGCGTGAGCCTCAGGGCGTGAGGCTCAGCGCGTGAGGCCGGCGTGTGTGCCCCGGCGCGTGAGGCCGGCGCGTGAGAGTCGCCAGGGGGCGCGCGCGGCGCGGAGCGCGGACGCCCGCTTGACGAGCCAGGTCACGCCCGTGGCGTAGGCGATGCCGAAGAGCAGGGAGACCACGAACGCGAGGTGCTTCGACAGGCCGTCGAAGACGGGGTAGACCTGCCAGTGCGTCAGGTAGATGGCGAGCGAGCTGCCCGCGAGCAGCCCGGCCACCCGGTTGAGGCGGCGGCTGCTCGGCAGGGCGGGGAACCACACCAGAAGGCAGAAGCCCGCCATGACGAACAGCTCCCGCCGCGGCTCTGCGGGGAAGAAGCCCGGGACGGTGGCCAGCGCGGCGACCGTGACGAGGAGGCGCCGCGGCACGGTGCCGGCCCGGGCGGCTGCCCAGCCGAGGGCGAACAGCCAGAAGACGGTGACCGCGTCGGTGATCCGCGTGCGGTCGGGCAGGCCGAGGAGCTCGTACCGGGTGAGCAGACCGACGCCGACGAGGGCCAGGGGCAGCGCGTACGGGAACCGCCGCTCCAGCCGGTGCACGGCGGGCACGGCCAGCAGGGCCGTCAGCACCAGCAGGATGTAGACGAGGGCCTCGACGAACCAGAGGTGGATCCCGCTCCCCATGTCCTCGGGCCACAGCACGTTGTGCAGGAGCAGCAGGTTGGACAGGTCGTAGTCGTCGCCGATCAGGAGCGCGAACGCGGTCCACGCCATGGTGGGCAGGGCGATCCGCGCGATGCTGCGGGCCGTCCGGCGGGTCCGCTCCCGGCGTTCGGGCGAGGCGAGCAGGAAGCGGGCGAAGTTGAACCCGGCGACCGCGAGCAGGAGGTGCGCGCCGCCCCGGATCTCGAACAGCCGGATGTGCGAGCCGACGACGCAGAGGATCGCGACCGCGCGCAGGGCGACGCTGGTCTCCACGGTCCGGCCGCGCCACCGCGCCCGGCGCCCGCGTCCGTCCGCGCCCCGTCCCTCCGTGCCGGGTCCGTCCCCGGCCCGCTCGTCCCGCGCGTCCTCCTCCGCCTTCCGCAGCTCGCGGATCGGTGTCGTGTGCCAGCTCTGCGGCAGTCGGCCGAGTCGTGCTTCGAGGTGGAGCGACATCTCGACGTACGACAGGGAGTCCCCGCCGAGTGAGACGAAGGAGCTGTCCGGGGTCACGTCCGGGCGGTCGAGGATCCGTGCGTAGAGCGCGCACAGCTCGTCCCGGCCGGCGCCGCCGGTGACCTCCGGGGCCTCGGGCCGCCCGGCCGCCGCGTGGTGCAGGACGAGGACGGCCCGGCGGTCGGGCTTCCCCGTGGCCAGCCGGGGGAGTTCGGCCGCCAGGTGGACGTGGACCGTACGGAGGGGCAGACCGCACTCGTCCGCCACGCGTCTTCGGATCCGGCGCTCGTCCCACCCGGGGGCGCGGACCACGGCGAGGACGATTCCCTCGTCGTCGCCCGCGCAGAGGGCGTCGAGGCCGTGCCGTTCCAGCATGGCCTCGACCTGCTGGGGGTCGACGCGCAGGCCGAGGATCTTCACGAAGCGGGCGCGCCTGCCGACGATCTCGTACAGGCCGTCGGCGGTGCGACGGGCGAGGTCGCCGGTGCGCAGGACGTCGACCGTACGGCCGAGGGCGAGGTCGTCGGGGGAGTGGGCGTAGCCGAGCATGACGTTCGGGCCGGAGTAGACGAGTTCGCCGACCTCACCCCTGTCCTCGCCGCCGCCGGGCGTGGGCGTCTCGTCGTCCACCGGTTCCAGGTGGAAGGAGCCGCCCGGCACCGGTACGCCGATCGCCTCCGGGTGCGAGGCAGCCAGCGAGGGCGGCAGGTACGCCATGCGGGCGGTCGCCTCCGTCTGGCCGTACATGACGAAGAGGTCCCAGCCGCGCCGCGCGCCGAGTTCGGCGTAGCGCGTGACCCGCTCCGGCGCGAGGCGGCCGCCGGCCTGGGTGACGTGCCGCAGCCGCGGCAGGTCCATCTCGGCGAAGCCGACCCGGTCGAGGAGGTCGAAGGTGTACGGGACGCCGGCGATCGCCGTGCCGCCGGCGGCACGGAAGAGGTCCCAGAAGCAGGCGTCCGCCACCGAGAGGCCGGTGAGGACGAGTCCGGCGCCGCGCAGCAGATGGCTGTGGACCACCGACAGGCCGTAGCAGTAGTGCAGGGGCAGGGTCGTCGCGGCGCGGTCGGTGTCGCGGATGCCGAGGTACGCGGCGATCGACTCGGCGTTGGCCTGGAGGTTGTCGTACGAGAGGCGGACGAGCTTGGGGGAGCCGGTGGAGCCGGAGGTGGAGAGCAGCAGAGCGAGGTCGGGGTGGAGGGTGTGGACGGACTCGGCCCGGCGCTCCACGATGCGCCACTCACCGCTGCCGCCGATGCCGCACCCGGTCGTCTTCTCGCCTGTCCTGGGTCCGGCGCCTTCGCCGGTCGTCTCGCCGGGGCCTCCGCCGATGCCTCCGCCGATGCCTTCGCCGGTCGTCTCGCCGGGCGGCCGGATCACGACGTCGGGGTCGTACGCCTCGATCAGCGCCTCCACCGCCTCGGGGTGGTCGCCGGGGACGAGGAGCACCGGATGCCCGGCCGAGAGCGCGGCCAGATGGACGACGAGCGCGTCGACCGTGTTGGCGCCGGGCAGCAGGACCAGCCTGCGCCGGGTGCCGAGCCGCCGCGCCGTCTCCTCGACCCGACCGGCCAGTTCGCGGTACGAGAGCTCCCCGTCGGCCGTCACGAGAGCGGTGCGCCCGCCGTGCGACGCGAGGTCGCGGGCGAGCGGGAGGGCGTGGCCGCCGACGGGCGGCGCGGGGAGCAGCGTCACGGGCGCATCGTAGGTAAGGCTTTCCTAATCGAATAGAGGGGGAGACGCATCCGGATGCCCATTCGGGACCGGGTCGTTACCAAAGCCTGCCTTGACCCTTAGGTTAGCTTTACCTTATCAATGCCATATTCACAGATTCTCTTGATAGATCACGGCAGGAAGGCCTCCCCGAATGCGCCGCCCCACGGCCCGCACCCTGACCGCGCTCGCCGCGGCCGTTCTGCTCGCCCCCGCGCTCGCCGCCTGCGGCAGCGACGAACCGGCCGGACTCGTGATCTACTCCGGCCGCAACGAGAATCTCGTGAAGCCGCTCATCGAGAAGCTGGAGAAGCACCTCGGCACCCATGTCGAGGTCCGGTACGGCGACAGCGCCGAACTCTCCGCGCAGCTCCTGGAGGAGGGCGACAAGACCGAGGCCGGTCTCTTCCTCTCCCAGGACGCGGGCGCCCTCGGCGCGCTCTCCAAGGAGCAGCGCCTCGCGCCGCTCCCGAAGGCCACCCTCGACAAGGTCGAAGCCGCCTACCGCGGTGCCGCCGGCGACTGGACCGGCGTCAGCGGCCGCGTCCGCGTCCTCGGCTACGACCCCGCCCAGGTCCCGACCCCGCCGAACAGTGTCCACGAGCTCGTGAAGCCCGAGTGGAAGGGCAAGATCGGCTTCGTACCGACCAACGCCTCCTTCCAGGCCTTCGTCACCGGCATGCGCGTCCTGGAGGGCGACGAGGCCGCCCGCACCTGGCTCAAGGGCCTCAAGGCCAACGAGCCCAAGGCGTACGAGAACAACCTCAAGGTCCTCGAAGCCGTCGACAAGGGCGAGGTCCCCCTCGGCCTGCTCAACCACTACTACTGGTACGAGCAGGCGGCGGAGAAGGGCGCCGACAAGATGAAGGCGAAGATCCACTACCTGCCCAAGGGCGACCCGGGCGGCCTCGTCAACGTCGCCGGCGTCGGCATCCTCAAGGGGGCCGACGAGAAGCAGGCCGCGTACGCGCAGAAGGCCGTCGACTACCTCCTCTCCGCCGAGTCCCAGACGTACTTCGCGCAGGAGACCAAGGAGTACCCGCTGGCCGCCGGCGTGAAGACCGCCGAGGGCGTGCCGCCGCTGGAGACCCTCCAGCCGCCGAAGATCGACCTCGGCAAGCTGGACTCCCTCAAGGAGACCCTGGCCATGCTCCAGGACGTCGGACTGGTCTGACGTGACGTCACCGGAGCCCTCCGCCCCGGCCCGCCGCGACCGCCGCCCGGCGGGTGCCCCCGCACCCGCCGGGCAACGGCGTGCGGGCACGAACCCCCGGAACGAGCCCGCGTCGGCCGGTCCGGCCCGTGAGCCCGCGCCGGCGGGTGCCGCTTCCGCGCCCGCGTCGGCCGGACCTGCTTCCGCGCCCGCGTCGGCCGGACCTGCTTCCGCGCCCGCGTCGGCCGGTGCCGCTTCCGCGCCCGCGTCGCCGGGTCCCGCTCCCGGGTCCTCCCGTGCGTCGACGGGCCCGCGGTCGGCCTCCCGGCCCTCCTGGGTGCTGATCGTCCCCGCCGTGCTCGCCGCCGCGCTCGCCGTCCTGCCGCTCGGCTACCTCGCCGTCCGCGCCCTCGAACGGGGCCCCGCCTACGCCTGGGACGTCATCGCCGACGACCGCACCGGCGAACTCCTGCTGCGCAGCCTCGGTCTCACCGCCGCGGTCGTCGCGGCCAGCCTGCTGATCGGCGTCACGCTCGCCTGGCTCACCGTCCGCACGGCCCTGCCCGGCGCCCGCGCCTGGTCCGTGCTCGTCACCCTGCCCCTGGCCGTGCCGAGCTACGTCGCCGCCTTCGCCTGGCTGTCCGCCGCGCCCTCCCTCGCCGGCTTCGCCGGCTCCGCGCTGGCGCTCACCCTGGTGAGCTTCCCGTACGTCTACCTGCCGGTCGCCGCCGCCCTGCGCGGCACCGACCCGGGGCACGAGGAGGTCGCCCGCTCCCTGGGCCACGGCCCCTTCCGCACCTTCCTCCGCGTCACCCTGCCGCAGCTGCGGCCCGCCGCGGCCGGCGGCGGACTCCTCGTCGCGCTGTACGTGCTCTCCGACTTCGGCGCCGTCTCGCTCATGCGGTACGACACCTTCACCCGGGGCATCTACACCTCCTACCGGGCCAGCTTCGACCGCACGCCCGCCGCCGCGCTGAGCGCCGTCCTGGTCCTCATGACGGTGCTGCTCGTCGCGGCCGAGACCCGCACCCGCGGCCGCGCGGACTACGCCCGTACGGGCACGGGAACCGCCCGGCGGGCCGTCCCCGCCGCCCTCGGACGGCTGAAGCCGCTCGCCCTCGCCTGGTGCGGGGCCGTCGTCGCGGCGGCCGTCGGCTTCCCGCTCGCCACGCTCGGCTACTGGCTCGCCGTCGGCTCCTCCGCGACCTGGGACCCGGCCACGCTCACCGGCACGGCGCTCACCACCCTCGGCGTCGCCGCCGCGGGCGCCGCGCTCACCACCCTGCTCGCCCTGCCGGTCGGAGTCATCGCCGCCCGGCACCGCGGCCGCCTCGCCCACCTGCTCGAACAGGCCGCGTACGCGGGACACGCGGTCCCCGGCATCACCGTGGCCCTCGCGCTGGTCTTCTTCGCCGTGCGCTACGCCCGCCCGCTGTACCAGGAGACCCCGCTCCTGATCTGCGCGTACGCGGTGCTCTTCCTGCCGGTCGCGGTGGCCGCCACGCGCGCCGCCGTCCTCCAGTCGCCGCCGGTCCTGGACGACGTCGCCCGCTCCCTGGGCCGTACCCCCTTCGGCGTCCTGCGGGAGGTCACCCTGCCGCTCGCGGCGCCCGGCGTCGCGGCGGGGGCGGCCCTGACCTTCGTGGTCTGCATGAAGGAGCTCCCCGCCACGCTGCTCCTGCGCCCCACCGGCATGGACACCCTCGCCACCCGGCTGTGGACGGAGACCGGCAGCGGCTCCTTCGCGGCGGCCGCCCCGTACGCCGCGGCACTGATCCTGCTCGCCGCCATCCCCTCGTACCTCCTCGGAAGGCACCGCACATGAGCAGCGACGACCTCCAGTCCGACGACGGCCTCCGGCCCGGCGACAAGCTCCAGTCCGCCAACGACGCCCACTCCGCCAACGACGCCCACTCCGGCAACGACGCCCACTCCGGCAACGCGCTCCACTCCGCCAACGACCCCCACTCCGGCGACGACCTCCAGGTCAGCGGCGTCTCGAAGTCGTACGGCCCCGGGGACGCGCCGGTCCTCGACGGCCTCGACCTGACCGTCCCCGGCGGCTCGCTCGCCGCCCTCCTCGGCCCCTCCGGCTGCGGGAAGACCACGCTCCTCCGCGTCATCGCCGGCTTCCTGAAGGCCGACGCGGGCAGCGTGACGGTCGCGGGCCGGCTCCTCGGCGGCCCCGGCGTGCACCTGCCGCCCGAACGGCGCCGCATCGGCATCGTCCCCCAGGAGGGGGCGCTCTTCCCCCACCTGAGCGTGGCCCGGAACATCGCCTTCGGCCTGAAGGACCTCGACCGGTCCGCCAAGCGGACGCGCGTGGGCGAGATGCTGGACCTGGTAGGGCTCGCCGGGTACGGCGACCGGATGCCCCACGAGCTCTCCGGAGGCCAGCAGCAGCGCATCGCCCTGGCCCGCGCCCTCGCACCGCGGCCCCATCTCGTGCTGCTCGACGAACCGTTCAGCGCGCTCGACAGCGGACTGCGCGGAGCCGTACGGGCCGAGGTCCGCGCGGTGCTCCGGGAGAGCGGCGCGACGGCCCTCCTCGTCACCCACGACCAGCAGGAGGCCCTCTCCACCGCGGACCTGGTCGCCGTGGTCCGCGCGGGACGGGTGGCCCAGTGCGCGACGCCGGAGGAGCTCTACCACCGGCCCGTCGACCCCTGGCTCGCCTCCTTCGTCGGGGACGCCGTCCTGGTCCCCGGCACCGCCGAGAAGGACGTGGCCACGACGGTGCTGGGGCGCGTGCCGCTCGCCGCCGCGCCGGAGGGCGTGCGGGACGGGGTCGTCCTCCTCCGCCCCGAGCAACTCCGGCTCACCGAACCGGACTCCGCCGAGGCCGAGGCAGAGGGCCTCGTGACGGACGTCTGCTTCTTCGGCCACGACGCGATGGTCACGGTGGCGGTCGAAGGCCTCGAACGGCCGGTCGACATCCGCACGTCCAGCCCACTCCGGGTGGCCCCGGGGCACCGGGTCGGCATCCGTGTGACGGGCACCGCCACGCTGCACCGCGACACCGCCGCCTGACCCCTGGACGGCGGCCCGCCGGGTGACCGGTCGGGGCCCGGCTCGTTGCCCGGTCGTCTACGACGACGACAAGTGGAGGTGCGTGGTGAGCGGACAACGGACGGGCACGACCGGGGACCTGGTCCTGGGGGACATCGGGGACGTACGGAGGGCGGCCGCGGCGCTCGGCGAAGGGGCCGCCGTGGCACACGGCTTCGCCAACTTCTACGCGCTGACGGCCCGCGCCGACCGGGAGGTCGTCGAGCGCGTCAACCGGATGAAGGGCCGCCCGGCCGGCCAGGTCGGCAGCGTCACGACCGTCCGCGCGCATGTGGGATCCGTCTTCGACTGGACCCGGCTGCCGGCCGAACTCCCGCGCAGGCAGGTCGAGGACCTCGTGGAGGAGCTGTTCACGCTGGGGCCGTTCGGCTTCCGGGGCCCCGCCGCCGCGCGTATCCCGCCCCACCTCTCGGCCGTCCAGGACGGCGTGACCACCGTGCGGCTGATCGGCCCCGGCTACCGCTGCCCGTCCAACGCCTTCCTCGCCGAGTCCCTCGACCGCACCGGCGCCGGATTCCTCTCGATCACCTCGGTGAACCGTTCCCGCCGCCTGACCGGCGCGGCCCACGAACCGGCCCACTGGCGGGCCACCGGCGTGACCACGGACTTCGGCCACGAACCGGACGTCCGGATCCTCGCCCACGACGACGAGGCCGTCGCCCGCCGCCGGCACCCGCACCACGTCCCGATGTCGACGACGGTGCTGTCCTTCCACCGCACCGCCGGCTTCGGCCGCTCGGGCCTGCCCGCCCTGACCGTCGAACGGCACGGCTCCCTCTCGGTCGACCACACCCGCTCCGTAGCCGCCAACCACGGCTTCGCCCTCACGGTCCCACCCCAGTCCACCCACAGACTGCCCGCCCGCACCTACACCGACTGACCCAGCCCCACAGACAAAGAAAAGACCCTCCCGAAGGAGGGTCTTCCCGCCATGCGCCCCCGGCAGGACTCGAACCTGCGGCCAAGTGCTTAGAAGGCACCTGCTCTATCCACTGAGCTACGGGGGCCGGGTGGTGGCCGTGTGGCCTGGAGGCCCTGGTGGGTGGGGTGTGGCCTGCCGGGACAAGGATAGGGCTCCGATCGCCTTGGCCCGGGTGCTTCACCTGCGTGGCACGATGTGGAGGTTCGGTGAAGCGGAACGATAATCGCAGGCAGGTGCGATTCGCGCAGCGGTTTTCACGCCACTCGGGGCGGGTGTTGTGCACTCGTTATGCCTGCGGTCCCGGTCACCCTTCCCTTCTCTCGGCGCGCAGGGTGCCTATACGCTTCAAAAACACTCATAAATTGGGCATTCTTCGCATGTGGTGACCTTGGACGAACGGCCTCAGCTGATCGACGCACTCTCCGCCCTGCGCGACCGTGTCGCCGCCGTGCGTCTCCCCCTCCCTCTCCCCGGCGCCTCCCGCGCCCGGCAGACCCGGGCCGAGCTCCTCGCTCAGCTCGACGACTATCTGGTGCCCCGCCTGAAGGATCCCGACGCCCCCCTGCTCGCCGTCGTCGGCGGCTCCACCGGGGCCGGGAAGTCCACGCTCGTCAACTCCCTTGTGGGGCGGCGCGTCAGCGAGTCGGGGGTGCTCAGACCCACCACCCGCACCCCCGTCCTCGTCTGCCATCCGGAGGACCACCACTGGTTCGCCGGGATGCGCGTCCTCCCGCAGCTCACCCGTGTCTGGCTGCCCCAGGCCGACGAGGAACACCCCGCCGAGGAACCGCCCGAGGAGAACGCCCTGCGGGTCGAGACCGCCGCCTCCCTGCCGCGCGGGCTCGCCCTGCTCGACGCGCCCGACATCGACTCCCTCGTCGTCGAGAACCGCCTGCTCGCCGCCGAGTTGATCTGCGCCGCCGACATCTGGGTGATGGTCACCACCGCCTCGCGGTACGCCGACGCCGTCCCCTGGCACCTCCTCCGTACCGCGAAGGAGTACGACGCCACCCTCGTCACCGTCCTCGACCGCGTACCGCACCAGGTCATCGGCGAGGTCTCCCGCCAGTACGAGGCCCTCCTCGACAAGGCGGGCCTCGGCGACGTGCCCCGCTTCACCATCCCCGAACTGCCCGAGTCCACCGAGGGCGGCAGCGGACTCCTGCCCGACAGCGCCGTCGCCCCGCTGCGCGGCTGGCTCGCCCACCGCGCCGAGGACCCCGCCGCCCGCCAGCAGGCCCTCGACCGGACCGCCACCGGGGTCATCGACTCCCTCGACACCCGCCTCCCCGAGCTCGCCGGCGCCGTCGCCGCCCAGTACGCCTCCGCCGTCCGCCTCGGCGACGCCGTCGAAGCCGCCTACCGCGAGCAGGGCAAGCGCGTGCGGCAGCAACTGGGCCGCGGCGCCGTCCTCGCCGGCGACGCCCGCACCCGCTGGCGCGCCTACCCCCGCGACAGCACCGCCGACGAACTCCTCGACGCCCTCGCCGAGTCCCTCGCCGCCCTCCTGCACTGCGCGGTGGCCGCCGCGGAGGAACGCGTACGCGACACCTGGCAGCGCGACCCCGCCGCCGACGCCCTCGGCCCGCCGCGGACCGGCGGCGACCGGGACGCGGGGGAGCGGACCGGCGTGGAGGTACGCCGCTGGCGCCGCGTACTCGAAGAGCTGGCCGAGGAGGAGGTACGGAACATCGAACGCCCCTCCGGCTCCCGTGCCTCCCGCACCGCCGTCCCCGAGGCCGACACGGTCGCCGCCCTCCTCGCCGCCTCCCTCCTCGGCGGCCGGCGCGCCCGGGCCGCGGGCGACCGCCTCGCCGAACTCCTCGGCGCCCAGGCCGCCCTGCGCCTGCGCGACAAGGGCGGCGAGCTGGTCCTCTCGTGCGTCGACCGCGTCCTGCACGCCGAGCGCGACCGGCGCCTCGCCCCCCTCGACGGACTCGACGTGACCCCCGAGCCGCAGGCGGAGCTCATCGCCGCGCTCTCCGTACTGCAGAAGGAGAAGTGACGTGGTGGACGACGGCGACGGGCGAAAGCGAGAGAGGGAGAGGGAGAGGGAGAGGGAGAGGGAGGGGGCGAGAGGGCTGGAGCGAGAGCGAGAGCGAGGTCGTGTGCGGGAATCAGGGATCGGGGCCGGGGCCGGGGCCGCGGGGCGGGGCGCCAGGGGCGGGGACGGTGGCGGGGTCGGGAGCTGGGACGACGGGTTGATCGCGCGGCGCGCGAGCGAGAAGGTCGCCGCCGTGCCGGGGAGCGAGCCTCGGGAGGTGTCCGAGGAGGACGTTCTCCCCGCCCTCGGCGGGAACTTCGGCGGTCCCCTCCGCTCCCGCCTCGACGCCCTCCACGAGCTCGTCGGGCTCTCCCGCACCCGGGTCGAGGGCGAGGCCCTCGCCGAGGCGGGGCGCGTCCTCGACGAGGCCGCCGCCCGTCAGCGGCTCTCCTCCCGGCACACCGTGATCGCCCTCGCCGGCGCCACCGGCAGCGGCAAGTCCACGCTCTTCAACGCCCTCGCCGGCGTCCCCGTCTCCGAGACCGGCCTGCGCCGTCCCACCACCTCCGCGCCCATCGCGCTCAGCTGGTCCGAGGGCGCCGCCGGCCTCCTCGACCGGCTCGCCGTCCCCAGCCGGCTCCGCCGCCGCCCCCTCGCGGGCGGCGCCGCCGACGCCGACCTCCAGGGCCTCGTCCTCGTCGACCTCCCCGACCACGACTCGGCCGTCACCGCCCACCGCGACCAGGTCGACCGGGTCCTCGGCCTCGTCGACGCCGTCATCTGGGTCGTCGACCCCGAGAAGTACGCCGACGCCGCCCTCCACGAGCGCTACCTCCGCCCCCTCGCCGGGCACGCCGAGGTCACCTTCGTCGTCCTCAACCAGATCGACCGGCTCGGCACCGAGGCCGCCGACCTCGTCCTCGACGACCTGCGCCGCCTCCTCGACGAGGACGGAGTGGCCCTCGGCGAGCACGGCGAACCCGGCGCCACCGTCCTCGCCGTCTCCGCGCTCAGCGGCGAGGGCGTCCCCGAACTGCGCGAACTCATCGGCCGCTTCGTCCAGGACCGCACCGCGCCCGAACGCCGCCTCGCCGCCGACATCGACGCCGCCGCCCACCGGCTGCGCCCCTCCTACCTCGCCGACGGACGCGCCGGCCTCGACGAGCGCGCCCGGGGTGACTTCACGGACCGGCTCGCACTCGCCGTCGGCGCCCAGGCCGCCGGGGAGGCCGCCGAGCGTGTCTGGCGCCGGGGCGCCATCCGCGCCTGCGGAACGCCCTGGCTGCGGCTCTACCGCTGGTACGAGCGGCTGCGCTTCCACGGCTCCACCGACCCGCGCCTCGACTCGCCGGCCGCCGAGAACGAACTGACGGCGCGGCAGCGCGTCGAGCAGGCGGTACGGATCGTCGCCGACGAGGCCTCGCGCGGACTTCCCACCCCCTGGGCGCAGGCCGTCCGGGAAGCGGCGGCGCGCGGGGCCGAGGGGCTCCCGGAGGCCCTCGACGAGCTGACCGCCGGCCTGGGCGACCCGGCCGCCCGGCCGCCCCGGCCCGGCTGGTGGCCCGCCGCCGTCCTCGCGCAGGCCGTGATGACGCTCCTGCAGATCTTCGGAGCCCTGTGGCTGGTGGGCCAGATCGTCGGCGTCGTGCAGCCCGGGATCATTCCGCCGGTCCTCGTGATGCTCGGCGGCATCGTCGGCGGGCCGCTCGTCGAGTGGGCCTGCGAGGGCGCGGTGAAGGGGCCGGCCCGGCGGTACGGGCAGGAGGCCGAGCGCCGGCTGCGGGAGGCCGCCGCGGCCTGCGGCCGGGCCCGGGTGCTCGACCCGGTGGCGGCGGAGCTGATGCGCTACCGGGAGGTGCGCGAGCAGTACGCGACGGTGGTCGGCACCCGTCCTTCGGCGCGGGTGGTCGGCGGGCTCCGGTCCGGCGCCTCCTCACGCTTCGGGGCGACACGGACGGGTGTGAGGGGGAGGTAGCCCGACGGTGTCCGGGTCTGCTGCGCGTTGTCGCTCCTACCCTTCCGGGTGAGGGAGTTGTCCACAAACGTCAGCTTGTCCACAGGTCTCGGCGGGAAAGTCCCGGCCGCCCCCACCATGGTGCCGACAGAGAAGAACGCACAGGGAAGAACGCACAGGTGGGGGCGGAACCATGAACGACACGACAGTGACGCTCGTCGGCAACGTGGCGACGGCGGTGGAGTACCGGGAGACGGCCGGGGGCGGGGTGGCGAGGTTCCGCTTCGCGGTGACCGCGCGCCGGCGTGATCGCGAGACGGGGCTATGGTCCGACGGGAACACCAGCTTCTACACGGTGTCGGCCTGGCGGTCGCTCGGGGCCAATCTCGCGGCCTCGGTCTCGGTCGGGGAACCCCTCGTGGTGCACGGCCGGTTGAAGGTCCGGGAGGACGAGCGGGACGGGCAGCGCAAGACCTTCGTGGACGTGGACGCGGTGGCCGTGGGGCACGATCTGACACGGGGTACGGCTGCTTTCCGGAGGGCGCCGAAGGGGGAGCGGGAGACCCCGCCGGAGGCGGAGCGGACACTCGTCCAGGCGTCCGGGGAGGATCCGTGGACGGAGGCCACGAAGCAGTTGGTGACCGCGTCTTGACCATGTGTGGTGGGGATTTGTCGACCAACTCGCCAGGGGGATAACGATTCTGATTCGGAATGGTTATCTGAACGTATGGCCGGGCACCGGGGGGTTCCGCATCCATAGGATTCCCGGGTACTCATGTGGCACGTGAGCCCATCGAGTCTGTGAGTCTGCTGGCGCGCGCTCCCCCCATGCGAATCGACCAAGTTCGCGGAGCGAAGCGCCCGGAGGGGAATGCAATGTTTTCAGTTCGTGGGCGCGGTGCTGCCCGTCTGGCCGCCGCGACCCTGGTCTCCGGCATCGTCGCGGTCGGCGCGATAGCGACCGCCGGACCGGCGTTCGCCGATGAACCCGCTCCGGGTACGGGCGGTGTCACGGCGAAGCTCGGCGGCTTGACCGAGGACGCCGGCAGTGTCCTGATCACCGAGAAGAACGGCGACAAGTGGCCGGTCACGGGTGGTCTCTTCAAGATGGAGGTCGGAGGCGGAGGCACTCTCTTCACCTACTGCATCGACCTCCGCACCCCGGCGAAGCACGACTTCGACTACAAGGAAGTCGGCTGGGGCGAGTCCTCCCTGCACAACAACGAGAACGCCGGCAAGATCCTCTGGATTCTTGAGAACGGCTACCCGAAGCTCTCCGCGGAGGCCCTCGGCGGCAAGATCGACGTCGACCTCTCCAAGAAGGAGGCCGCCGCCGGTACCCAGGCCGCGATCTGGACCCTCTCCGACGACGTCACCGCGACGCCGAAGGACGAGGACGCCAAGAAGCTGACGGAGTACCTCCTCGAGAAGGCCGTGACGCTGGAGGAGCCCGAGGCCTCCCTCTCGCTCTCGCCCTCCTCCGTCGCGGGCAAGGCCGGTGAGCGCCTCGGCCCGATCACGGTCTCCACGAACTCCGAGATCGCCAAGATCACGGCCGCCGCGGGCGCCCCGGCGGGCGTCCAGGTCGTCGACAAGGACGGCAAGCCCGTCTCCGAGGCGAAGAACGGCGACCAGGTCTTCTTCGACGTTCCCGCCGGCACCGCCGACGGCTCCGCCGAGCTGACCGCCGAGGCCACCACCAAGGTTCAGCTGGGCCGCGCCTTCGTCTCCATCGACGGCCCGTCGCAGACCCTGATCCTGGCCGGCTCCAGCGACTCCACCGTCACCGCCAAGGCCTCCGCGACCTGGGCGAAGAAGGGTGCCGTCCCGGCCGTCACGGTCGCGAAGGACTGCGCCAAGGGCGGCCTGGAGATCATCGCCTCCAACGAGGGCGACGAGCCCTGGACCTTCGACCTGAAGGGCACCTCGTACACCATCGGCGCCGGTGAGACGAAGACCGTGACGGTCCCGCTCGCCGAGGACGAGGCGTACAAGTTCACGATCACCGGCCCGAACGGCTTCGAGGAGACCTTCGAGGGCGTCCTGGACTGCAAGACGGCCACCCCCGGCCCGAAGCCCTCCGAGACCCCCACCACGGAGCCCTCGACGGAGCCCTCGGAGACCCCCTCCACGCAGCCCTCGACGGAGACCCCGTCGGCCGCGCCGTCGACCACGGCCCCGACCGGTGACACCACCGGCACGACCGGCACCACCACCGGTGGCGGCGACCTCGCCGAGACCGGCAGCTCCAACGCCACCCCGATGATCGCCGGCATCGCCGCCGCGCTCGTCGTGATCGGTGGAGCCGCGGTGTTCATCCTTCGCAAGAAGAAGGCCGCCGGTCACTGACGGCCACTGACTCCATGGAGTGATCCGCGTCACACGCGGATCACTCCGTGAAGCCCGGCCCGACGACCGCACGGTCCTCGCACGGCCCTCGTACGACCCCGACGCGCCTCCGCGCCCGGGGCCGTGCGGGGGCCGTCGCACGTCCCGGGCCTCCTCCGACCCGCCGGAGCCCGGCCGGAACCCCTCCGGAAGCCCCTCCCGCGCCCGTTCCCGGGATCCTCCCGACCCGCTCCCGCGCGGCCCGCCCGCGCCCCGCCACGCCCCCGTCCCCGCTCCCGTTCCACCCCCGCGCCGGGCTTACCGGTTTCCGCCTGAGGGTGGCGGTCAGGCAAGATGGGGTGTATCTGCCCACTCACTCTTTGCCGGACGGTTTCTCTTGGCTGAGTACATCTACACGATGCGCAAGGCGCGCAAGGCGCACGGCGACAAGGTCATCCTCGATGACGTGACGCTGAGCTTCCTGCCGGGCGCGAAGATCGGTGTGGTCGGCCCGAACGGTGCCGGTAAGTCCACCGTTCTGAAGATCATGGCGGGCCTGGAGCAGCCGTCCAACGGCGACGCGTTCCTGTCGCCCGGCTTCTCCGTCGGCATCCTCATGCAGGAGCCGAAGCTCGACGAGTCGAAGACCGTCCTCGAGAACGTCCAGATGGGCGCCGCCGAGATCATGGGGAAGCTCAAGCGCTTCAACGAGGTCGCGGAGCTCATGGCGACCGACTACTCGGACGCCCTCATGGACGAGATGGGCAAGCTCCAGGAGGACCTGGACCACGCCAACGCGTGGGACCTCGACACCCAGCTGGAGCAGGCCATGGACGCCCTGGGCTGCCCGCCCGGCGACTGGGCCGTCACCAACCTCTCCGGTGGCGAGAAGCGCCGTGTCGCGCTCTGCAAGCTCCTCCTTGAGGCCCCCGACCTGCTGCTCCTCGACGAGCCCACCAACCACCTCGACGCCGAGTCGGTGAACTGGCTGGAGCAGCACCTCGCCCAGTACAAGGGCACCGTCGTGGCCATCACCCACGACCGGTACTTCCTCGACAACGTCGCCGAGTGGATCCTGGAGCTCGACCGCGGTCGCGCCCACCCCTACGAGGGCAACTACTCCACCTACCTGACCAAGAAGTCCGAGCGACTCAAGGTCGAGGGCCAGAAGGACGCCAAGCGCGCCAAGCGGCTCAGGGAGGAGCTCGAGTGGGTGCGGTCGAACGCCAAGGGGCGTCAGGCCAAGTCCAAGGCCCGTCTCGCGCGCTACGAGGAGATGGCGGCCGAGGCCGACAAGATGCGGAAGCTGGACTTCGAGGAGATCCAGATCCCGCCGGGCCCGCGCCTGGGCTCCATCGTCGTCGAGGTCGAGAACCTCTCCAAGGCCTTCGGCGACAAGGTCCTCATCGACGACCTGTCCTTCACGCTGCCGCGTAACGGCATCGTCGGCGTCATCGGCCCGAACGGCGCCGGCAAGACCACGCTCTTCAAGATGCTCCAGGGTCTGGAGACCCCGGACTCCGGCTCCGTCAAGGTCGGCGAGACCGTCAAGATCTCGTACGTCGACCAGAGCCGCGCCAACATCGACCCGAAGAAGACGCTGTGGGCCGTCGTCTCCGACGAGCTGGACTACATCAACGTCGGCCACGTCGAGATGCCCTCCCGGGCGTACGTCTCCGCGTTCGGCTTCAAGGGCCCGGACCAGCAGAAGCCGGCCGGTGTGCTCTCCGGCGGTGAGCGCAACCGTCTGAACCTCGCGCTCACCCTGAAGCAGGGCGGCAACCTGCTGCTCCTCGACGAGCCCACCAACGACCTCGACGTCGAGACCCTGTCGTCGCTGGAGAACGCGCTGCTCGAGTTCCCGGGCGCGGCCGTGGTCATCTCCCACGACCGCTGGTTCCTGGACCGGGTCGCGACGCACATCCTCGCGTACGAGGGTGAGTCGAAGTGGTTCTGGTTCGAGGGCAACTTCGAGTCGTACGAGAAGAACAAGGTCGAGCGTCTCGGCCCGGACGCGGCCCGCCCGCACCGCGCGACGTACAAGAAGCTGACCCGAGGCTGATCGTGCGCCACATCTACAGCTGTCCCCTGCGCTGGTCGGACATGGACGCCTTCGGGCACGTCAACAACGTCGTCTTCCTGCGGTACCTGGAAGAGGCGCGGATCGACTTCATGTTCCGGCTGGCGCCGGGGGACGGTTCCCCTTCGTTCTCCGGCGGGTCCGTCGTGGCCCGGCACGAGATCGACTACAAGCGGCCGCTGGTCCACCGGCACGAGCCGGTGACCATCGAGTCCTGGGTGACGAAGATAGGCGCGGCGTCGCTGACGATCGCGTACGAGGTCAAGGACGCGGACGTCGTGTACGTCCGGGCGTCCACGGTCGTCGTGCCCTTCGACCTGGAGGCCCAGCGTCCGCGCCGGATCACCTCCGAGGAGCGCGAGTTCCTCCAGGAGTACGTCGACGACGGGATGACGTCCGCCGCATGACCGTGCTCGCTCCGCTGCACTTCGCCGACCCCCGGGAGGCGGCGGCCCTCGCCGCCTTCCTGGGCCGGCTGGTCCACTACGACCGGGCCGCGGCCGTCCGCCTCCAGGCGGGCGGCGGGGCGCTGGCCGTCTTCGGCCGGCCGCCGTCCTTCGAGGTCCTCGCGATCCGTACGGCCCGGCTCGTCGACGCCGTGGACCTGGACGTCACCGTCTCCGCCGGCGAACTCCTCGAAGGCATCGAGGAGTCGGCCGGCAAGGCGGTCGTCCCGGAATCCGTCACCGGACCGCCCTGGGCGGGCGTGCTGCCGCCCCGGGCCGGCTGGGAGCCGGTCGCCGGACTGCCGGACGCCGCCGCGATGCGGGGCGCCGTCGCCGCGGCCGTCGCCGAGTTCCGCTCGCGCGACGAGGCGCTGCCCGAGGAGCGGCGGACCAGGGCCGAGCGCGACCGGCTCGGCCGCGACATCTGGACCCGGACCCTCGGCACCACCGGACTGCCCCTGCGGGCCGTGCACGCGGCCCAGTCGCTGGGCTTCCTGCCGTCCGGACAGGAGGACGCGCCGGTCGCGCTCTTCGCCTCCGGCCCGTGGCTCCGGCTGCGTACCCCGTACGGCTCGATCGCCCTCCGTACGGCGCCGATGTCCGTCATCTCCGTCACCCCGGGGTGATCCCGATCGCGGACAGCGCGGACATCGAGGTCGACGGGGCCCTCACCGGGGACGAGCTCAACGTCCTCTTCCACGCCGCCTGGCCCGGGCACCGGGACACCGACTTCGGCCCCGTCCTGGCCCACAGCCTCCTCCGCGTCACCGCCCGCCGCGCCGGGCGGCTGATCGGGTACGTGAACGTGGTCGGGGACGGCGGCGTGCACGCCTTCCTCCTCGACACCACCGTCCATCCGGACGAGCGCCGGACCGGGCTCGGCGTCGCCCTCGTCCGGGCCGCCGCCGACGCGGCCCGCGAGCGCGGCGCGCACTGGCTGCACGTGGACTACGAGCCGCACCTCACCGACTTCCACGAACGGTGCGGCTTCCGGCCCACGGCCGCCGGACTCATGGCGCTGAACGAGGGCTAGGGCGTGTTGCGAAAGTAGCGCCGGCCGCCCGTCGGGCAGGCGGGACTTTCGCAACACGCCCTAGGCCTGTTGCGGACACCCCCAGAGGCTCCGGCTCAGCGTTCCGTGGCGTCCGGCCAGACGCCGATGTGGTCCTGCTCCAGTTCCAGAGCCACCCGGTGCTCCATCCCGAGCGCCTGCGTGTAGTCCGCCGGGAGCTGGAGGCGGCCCGCGCGGTCGAGCATCGCGTACTCCCTCGCCACCGTCGACTCCTGGCCCAGCTCGTCGACCTCGGTGCGGCGCAGGACCTCCGAGGAGGTGCGGCCGTCGCGGATGGCGACCGTGCGGCGGACCTCGGAGGCGACCGCCTGGTCGTGGGTGACGATGACGATCGTCGTGCCCAGCTCCTCGTTGGCGCGGCGGAAGGCCGCGAAGACCTGCTCGCCGGTGGCCGAGTCCAGCTCACCGGTCGGCTCGTCGGCGAGGAGCACGGCCGGGTTGTTGGCGAGGGCGACCGCGATGGCCACCCGCTGCTGCTGGCCGCCGGAGAGCTGGTGCGGCCGACGGTCGCGGGCGTCCGCGATGCCCAGCATCGCCAGCAGCTCCTCCGCGCGCTCCGCCTTCCGCTTCGCCCGCCCCCGCAACTGCATGGGCAGCGCCACGTTCTGGGCGGCCGTCAGGTACGGGAGGAGGTTGCGGGCGGTCTGCTGCCAGACGAAGCCGACGACCTCGCGGCGGTAGCGCAGCCGCGCCTTGCCGTCCATCGCCAGCAGGTCGCACCCCGCGACCTTGGCCGCGCCGGCCGTCGGCACGTCGAGGCCCGCCAGGATGTTCATCAGCGTCGACTTGCCGGAGCCGGAGGCGCCGACGAGGGCCATCAGCTCGCCCTCCTTCACCAGGAGGTCGAGGCCCTGGAGCGCCTGCACCTCCACCCCGTCCGTGGTGAAGATCCGCACCAGCCGGTCGCAGGCGATGAGCGCGTCGTGCCCGTACGAGGGCCGGTCGCGCCGCGCGGCGGCCCGCTGCTCCAGCTCCGCCAAGGTGGTGCCCGAGGAGCCGGCGGGGAGGGTCGTCTCGGTCTTCGTCATCGTGCGTCTCCTGCCCTGAGTTCCTTGATCGAGCTCCTGCGCCCCGCCCACCAGGCCTGCCCCGCCGCCGCCAGCCCCGTCAGGACGACGACGCCGAGCGCGGGCAGGACCAGCGACCAGGGATCCGCCCGCAGCGGGGCGCTGTCCAGCGGGGCGAAGCCCGGTGCCGTCGCGAGTGCGAGCCGGAACAGGTCGATGCCCGGGGCGAGCAGCGGCACCGTCGCCCAGCCGACCAGCATGCCGCCGAGCGCGGCGAGGACCGCCTGCGGCAGCGCTTCGAGGCCGAGGAGCCTGCGGCCCTGCCGGCGGGTGAGGCCCATCGTCCGCAGCCGGGCGAGGAGCGTGTTCCGTTCGGGTGCGCTCTGCATCAGGGAGAGCAGCACCGCCACGACCGCGTAGCCGGCGCCCGCGCCGATGGCCGCCGCGTAGATCTGCTCGGCGCCCGTCTGGAGCGGCGAGTCCACGTAGGTGGAGCGCAGTTCGGTCCGGAGCGTCACGGTGAAGTCGTGGGACTTCGCCGACACGGCGGCGCGCAGGGCCGCCCCGTCCATCCGTCCGTCCGCCGAGCCTCCCGTGACGAGCAGCGCGGTGGGCTGCGGGTGGGTGAGGTCGGCGGCGTTGACGAGGAGGAAGTCGGCGCCGACCAGGGCCGGGGTGGTCGACCGGACCGCGACGACCTTCACCTTGAACACCCCGGCCGCCGCCACGACCTCCAGCGGCTCGCTGCCGAGCCGCTCGGCGACGGCCGGCGAGGCGATCGCGGGCAGCACCCGGTCGGTGTCCGCGACGGCGTCCTTGCCGCCCCGCCCGGTCGACGCGAGCAGCTTCGCCGGGAACGGGCCGAAGTCGGTGCGGTCGGCGAGACGGGTGTACGAGCCGGGCTCGACGCCCACGAGGGGCGCGCTCATCGGCGAGGCTGAGGTGCCCTGGTAGGAGGGCAGGGACACCCCGTACTCGATCTGGACCGGGGCCAGGTCCCGTACTCCCGGCAGTCCGCGGACCGTCTCGGTGAGCCCGGGCGGCAGCGGCGTCCACTCGACCGAGCCGTCGACGCGGGCGTCCGCGCCGGTCGCGAGGAGCGCGGCCCGGTCGCGGGCGTGGGCGACCCCGGCGAGGACCGAGCCGCCGAACGCGGCCGTGGTCAGCGCGAGGACCAGTGCGAGGAGCGGCAGCGCGCCCGTCGAGGACGAGCGTCCGGCCCGGGCCAGGGCCAGTGGGCCGACGGCCCCGCGCAGCAGACGGGCGGGCCGGGCCAGCCACCGCAGCGGCAGCGGATAGATCCGTACCAGGACGAGCGCGGCGATCACACCGACGAGCACCGGCGCGGCGCTGACCAGGTAGTCACCGGAGTCGCCGGTGCCGCGCAGCCGCAGTGAGGCGACGGCGCCCACGGCGAGGACGAGCAGGGTGAGTTCGGCGACCGTGCGGCGCCGGGAGGGCCGGGCGGTCAGCAGGTCGTCGCGTCCGCCGTGCAGGCGGGGGCGGCGGTGCAGGACGACGGCCCGCAGCGGCAGGACCAGCATCCCGACGGCCGCGACGAGGGCCGCGGCGAGGATCGAGGGGCCGAGGGGCAGCCCGGCGGCGGCCTCGGTGGTGGCCCCGCCCGTCACGTCCGGGGGCCGTACGGTCAGCACCGCCAGGACCAGGCCGAGCGCGGCGGCCGGGATCGTCACCGCCGTGGTCTCGCCGAGCAGCCGCAGGCCGATGCCGGGCAGCGAGGCGCCGCGCGAGCGCAGCAGCGCCAGCTCGCTGTCCCGGCGGGCGGCGAAGAGCCCGCCCGTCATCGCGAGGACGACGGCCGCGACGGCGCCGATGCCGAAGACGGCGACGGCCACGACGGGGTTGATCGCCTCCCGCATCGAACGGAACGAGGCGACGATCGAGTCGAGCTCGGTGGTCAGCGCGCCGTTGTTCCCCATGACCTGGCGCATCGCGACCAGGTCGGGACCGCCGCTCGCCGCGTCGAGCGCCGCGTCGAGCCGGTCGACGTCCCGCCCGGTGAGGTGGTCGGCCGTGGGCACGAACCGCCAGTAGAGCTCCGGGACGCCGTTGGTGGAGACCATCACGGGCGCCGAGGCGGGGGAGAGGAGCAGCGCGCCTTGCCAGTAGTACCTCACCTCCTCCCCGACGAGGGGGGCGAGCGCCGGGGTGTGGAGCAGCGGCTCCACCGCCCAGTACGCGGACTCGGTGCCGCGCGGCTCGACGATCCCGGTGACCGTCACGGCGACGGGCTTCACGCTGGAGATGCTGGGGACGTGCACGACCGAACCGGGCTTGAGTGCGAGCGCCTTCGCGGTCGCCGCGGTGACCACCGCCTCCGGGGCGCGCGCGGATCCGGCGGCCGGCCGGCCCTTCCGTACCGTCGCGTGGGCGGTCAGGTCGGACGGTGAGGAGAGCACGAACTCGGGGGCCAGGCCGTCGGGCCGCGGCAGCCACGGGTCGAGCCCCTCGACCCGCTTGACCGTACGGACGCCGTGGACGGTCCGCTTCGGGTCGGTGCGGATAGGCTCGGGGAGCAGCTTGCTCAGGGCGTCCCGCTTGTTCCGGAGGATCGACGGGGCCAGGGCCGCCTCGCGCTCGTCGGCCGACCTGCCGATGCGGGTCGGTTCGGTCAGCTCGATGACGCTGTTGCGGGGTGCGGCGGTCTCGATGTCGTGCCGGAGGCCCCGGGTCTCGTACGCGTCGACGGCCCGGGGGAGTGCGGCGGCGAGGTAGACGGTGACCAGGACGAGCAGGGCGAGGGCGGCGGCGGGCCAGGGCGCGGTCCGCAGCCGGGTCCGCACCCAGGGCGCCACGGCACGGGCGGGACGGCGGGACCCTCCGGACCCTCCGGACCCTCCGGACCCTCCGGACCCTCCGGACCCTCCGGACCCTCTGGACCCTCCGGACCCTCCGGATCCACCAAATCCACCGGATCCACCGGATCCACCGGATCCACCGGACCCTCCGGACCGGTCCGATCGTGCGGCCTCTCCGGTCCCGCCGGGGTTCTCGGACCGCTCGGGCTGTTCGGACCGGGTCCGGGGCATGTCGTTGTTCTCCCTGTTCTCCCTGCGTGCAGCGGTCATCAGTGCTCCCCCTGGTGGCGCAGGGTCACGACCGGGTCGGTGCGGCGCAGCGCGATCGCCGCGACGATCGCGAGCGGCAGCACGGCGACCCCGGCGACGAGCAGCGCCACCTGGCCGAGGGGCAGTTCCACCAGGACCGGCGGGACGGGCCGGGCGGCCTGGCCGGTGAGGACGACGAGCGGGACGACGGCTCTGGCCAGGACCGTGCCGAGCCCGAGCCCGACGAGCAGGCCGACGGTGATGAGGACGCCCTGCTCGGCGGCGATCAGCCGGGCGAGGCGGCGCTGCGGGGTGCCGAGGGCCCGCAGGACCCCGAACTCGGCGGAACGTTCCCGCATGGCGCCGGCCGAGCCGACCGCGAAGCCGACGGCGGCGAGCGCCGCGCCGGCCGCCGCGACGGCCATCAGGGCGGCGTTGGGGCCGGCCCCGAGCGGGTCGCCGAGCAGGTCGGCGGCGGTCTCGTCGCGTACGAGGATCTGCGCCGGGTCGGTGCTGGGGCGGGCGCGCAGGGCCGCGGCGACCTCGTCGGCCCGGCCGGGCGCGACGGTCAGCCACCACTCGGTGGCGGGGACGCTCGCGGTCTCGTCGGTCGACAGGTAGTGGTTGACCGAGGCCAGGTCGACGAGGAGCGCGCCGCCGTCCTCGGGAGTGACGACGGGCGACGTGGCGGAGGCCACCTGGGCGCCCGGACCGGTGGTCGGCAGCTCCTTGACCACCCGCTCCACGGTGACGCTCACCGGCTTTCCGGCAAGGGTGATCTCGACCCGGTCACCGGGCTTCGCGCCGGTCGCCGCGACATAGGCCTCGGTGACGACCGCGGGCAGCCGGGCGGGCGGCTTCGGCCCGGGGGCCGTCAGCGGGAGGGTGTACTCCTCGGGCCGCCAGCTCTCGGCGCCGGTGGACCAGCCCTTGACGGTGTACGCGAGGGTGTACGGCGCGGGGCGGCCGCCGGGCCCGGCGGAGCCGGGACGGCCGGTGGCGGGCACCGTGAACGCCGCGTCCCCGTCCAGGGTCTGCTCGGTGGGGTAGGCCCAGTCGGCGAGGAGCCGGCCGGGGGCGTGCGCCCGCTCGGTGCCGTCCGGCCCCACGGTGGTGAAGCGCTCGACGTGCAGGGTCTGCGCGTGGTCCTTGCCGTCGTCGACCTGCCCGACGACCTCCAGACCGGTCAGGGTGAGCAGTCCGCCGGAACCCTCGCCGCTCTTCTCGTCCGGGCCGCCCGCGGTGCCGGGCCCGCCGGTCAGGGCGCCGAGGTCGAGGGCCAGCCGGTGCGTGCGGCCGTCGGAGGGAAGCTCGCCCAGGACCTGGCGGTACGGGATGCCGTTCGGGTCCTCCAGGGTGACCGTGACCCGGGACTCGGGGGTGCCGGCCGGTGTGACGTGCCGGAGGTCGACGGAGACCGCCCGGGTGCCGGCGGGCAGCGGGAGCCCGGGGCGCGTACCGGCCTCGGGGGCCAGCGGGGCGAGGACGTCGGTGGCGGAGGCGCCGGCGAGGTCGGGGCGGAGCAGCAGCCCGTCCTTGGCCCGGCGGGTGTCGACGGCGAGGACGGTGGCGTTCTTCCCGGCGACGTCGGTCGTGGCGCGGTGCACCGGGGCGACGGCCGTGACGCCCCGCACGGCGGCCAGCCGCTCGGTCTGCGTCGGCTCGCCGGGGCCGGCGGCCAGGACGCGGACGTCCGCGCCGGCCCGGAAGTCGGCCTGGTCCCGCTGCGAACGCTCCCACGAGTTGCTCTGCCCGATGGCCAGCATGCCCATCGCCACGGCCAGGACGAGGAGGAGGACGGGGCCCGCGCCGCGCAGCGGCCGCCGGCTGAACTGCCAGCCCGCGAGGGCGGCGGAGAGCCCGCGCCCGCCGGCCGCGCGCCGCTCGGCCAGCTTGGCGGCGGGCGGCAGCAGACGCAGCGTCAGGACGGTCCCGGCGAGCAGCGCGAGGGCGGGCGCGGCGACGAGCACGGGGTCGACGGAGCCTCCGCCGGCCTCGTCCGGCCCGAGGGTCGCGCCCACGGCGCCGGGCCGCTGCAGCTGCCAGTAGGCGACGGCGGCGATGGCGAGCAGGCCGACGTCCGCCCCGGCCCGCACGGGACCGGGCAGGGTGCCCGAGCGGGTCTTGCGCAGCGAGACGGCGGAGCCGTCCCCGGCGGCCAGCGCGGGGGCGACGACGGCCGCCGCGCAGCACAGGGCGACCGCGGCGGCGGCCAGCCAGACCTGGAGGGACGGTGTCGTGTCGAGTTGCACGCCCAGCGAGGAGAGCGCGGAGCGCTCGGTGAAGAGCCGGGTCAGCGGGCCGGTCAGGAGGGGGGCGGCGATCGCCGCGGGCAGCGCGAGCAGCAGGGCCTCGGCGGCCGCGAGGCCGGTGATGCGGCGGCGTGAGGCGCCGCGGGCCCGCAGCAGCGCGGTCTCGCCGGAGCGCTCGGTGCTGAGCAGCCGGGCCACGAGCAGCAGCGCGTAGGCGGCGAGCAGCACCAGCTGCACGGCCACGATCAGCAGCGTCGAGCGGGACACGACGAGGGCCCGCTGGGTCTGCTCCAGGAGGGTCGGGAGCGCGGTGGTGGCGGAGATCGTCGTGCCGAAGGGCTCGGTGGCGGCGGCCAGCTCCCTCGGCCCGTCGCTCGCCGAGGTGCGCAGGGCGTCCATCCGGTCGGTCGTGAAGCCGGTGAAGTCGGCGGTGGCGAGCCAGCGGCTGTCGCCGGTGCTGATCGCCTCGGCGGCGGGGACGGCCGGGTCGACGTACAGGGGGCCGTAGGTGGTGAACGCGACGGTCTGCACGCCGCGCCCGCCCGACGGGTCGAGCTGCCAGTACAGGTCGGCGGTGTCGACGGGCCGGTAGACGCCGGTGATCCGGGTCTTCAAGGGCGTGCCGTCGAACCGGTCGTCGAGGGTGAGGACGGTCCCGGGCGTGATCCGGAGTCGCCGGGCCGCCTCCTCGGGGATCGCCGCCTCGACGACGCCGCCGGTCTTGGCGGCCGAGGGCCAGGTGCCCCGGACGAGCGAGAGCCGCGAGCGGTCGAGGGCGGCGAAGCGGGTGAGGTCCGGATCGCCCTTGCGGGCGGCGGGCGGCTGGAGGGCGCGGGGCAGCGCGTACGGCCCGGAGCGCTCTAGGCGTCGCACCGTCACCGGCAGCCCGTCGAAGGTCTTCCGCGCCCCGTCCCGTACGGCCTCCTCGGCGCTCGCCCGCTTCTCGCCGGCCACCTGCCCGGTGACGAGCAGCGAGGCGGCGGGCGCCGAGCGTCCCTGGAGCCCGGCCTGGAGCGCCGCGTCCCCGATGGAGGAGGAGAAGGCGGAGAGCGTGGCCAGCACGGTCGTGGTCAGCAGGACGGCGAGCAGTGCCGCGGCCAGCAACAGCCGGTGAGCCCTGACCCGCAGGAATACGAACCCCGTCACCCATCCCCCTGGAACCCTGAAACGCTCCGCGGGGCCGGGCCGTGTGCCGGTCGCCGCCGAGAGTTCGCCGCAAGTCCTTCGAGTCCCCCCGGACCTTCCCTGGATGTTTTCAGAGGGCACGTGTCGCTGGAAACCGCTTACGGACCGACCTTGATGGGATCGTGACCGTTAATCGACGTTCCGTCTCCGGAATGTGTCCGTCCAGGGGTGGTGGAGTCGCGGTGAGTGATGTGGGGCCGTACGGGGGCGGGGTGAGGGAGGGTCAGCCGGCCGTGTTCACCATCGAGGCCGCCGCGTAGGTGAGGTAGCGCCACAGCTCCGCCTCGTGCTCGGGGGCGAGCGCGAGGTCGTCCAGCGCGGCGCGCATGTGACGGAGCCAGGCGTCGTGGGCCTCCTGGTCCACGACGAACGGGGCGTGGCGCATCCGGAGGCGGGGGTGGCCGCGGTGGTCGCTGTACGTGCGGGGGCCGCCCCAGTACTGCATCAGGAACAGCGCGAGGCGCTCCTCCGCCGGGCCGAGGTCCTCCTCGGGGTACATCGGGCGCAGCAGCGGGTCCGCCGCGACGCCCTCGTAGAAGCGGTGGACCAGGCGGCGGAAGGTCTCCTCGCCGCCGACCTGCTCGTAGAAGGTCTGCTCCTGCGTCGTTTCCCCGGGAATCTCGTTCACCGTTCCATCGTCTCAGATGCCCGGGCCGAGGACCGGAGGCCTAGGACCGGGCCGCCGGCCGCCGCAGCCGCCACGGGAGCCGGTACCCGTACGGGCTCCGTGGAGCCGGTACCCGTACGGGCGCTCGCCCCCGGGCCCCGGCGGCGGGAGAGTGGAGGCATGGGTGGTGAGCCGTGGGGAGAGGTCGCCGGGGTCGGCGCGCGGGAGCGGCGGGCGCTCGTGCGACGGATCGAGGCGGACGGAGCCCTGGCGGACCCCGCCTGGCGGGCCGCCTTCGCCGAGGTCCCGCGCCATCTCTTCGTCCCGTTCTTCTACGTCTCCGGGACAGGCGGCTACGAGCGGCTCTGGGCCGACGACCCCGACCCCGCGCGGCGGGCGCGCTGGATCCGCGGGGCCTACGCGGACACGGCGGTCGCCACCCGCGTACGCGACGGGGAGCTGGTCTCCTCGGCCAGCCAGCCCTCCCTGATGGCGCTCATGCTCCAGGCCCTGGACGTGCGCGACGGACACGACGTGCTGGAGATCGGCGCCGGGACCGGTTACCACGCGGCTCTGCTCTGCCACCGGCTCGGCGAGGAGCACGTCACCACCGTCGACCTCGACGAGGAGATCGCCGAGTCCGCCCGGACCCATCTCGCCGCCGCCGGCTACCGGCCCGCCGTGCTCGCCGCCGACGGCGCCCGGGGCTGCCCCGAGCACGCCCCGTACGACCGGATCGTCGCGACCTGCGCGGTGCCCGCCGTCCCGTACCCCTGGCTCGCCCAGTGCCGGCCCGGCGCCCTGGTCCTCGCCCCGCTCTCCACCGGCCTGATCCTGCTGCGGGTGCGCGACGGCACGCACGCGGAGGGACGGTTCCTGGAGACCTCGGCCTACTTCGTGGCGCTGCGGGGCGCCGCCGCCCGTGGCCCGGGGCGGCCCGGCCCGCGCCACGGCCCGGCCGGAGACGAACGCTTCCGCTTCCTATGGGGCCTCGTCGCCGAGGCCCTGGACAGACGCGAAGCGCTCTCGCTCTGGCTGCGCGAGGGGCGGCCGGAGCGGGAGCGCTTCGGGGTGACGGTCAGCGGCGACCGGCAGTGGGCCTGGCTGGACGAGCCCGGAGGCCCGTACGCCTGGCCCCTGCCGTCCGTCGGCTAGGGCGTGTTGGCCTCAGCCGCGGCGGATGGTGATCGTCGTCCAGGCGCCCACGTGCACCCGGTCGCCCTCCTGGAGCTGGACCGGGACGTAGGGCTGGATCGGCTCCTCGCCGCCGTTGATCGTCGTGCCGTTGGTGGAGTTCTGGTCCACCACCGCCCACGACCCGTCCGGCTGCTGCACCAGCACGGCGTGCTGGTGCGAGACGCCCGGGTCCTCCGGCGGCACCGACAGGTCGATGTCCGGGGACTCGCCGGTGGAGTGCCGGCGGCGGCCGATGGAGATCTGGTTGCCCTGGAGCGGCAGGTGCTTGTCCGGCGAGTACGCGGGCAGGTTGAGGCCCGAGGCCTCCGGGCCGCTGCGGTGCATCATCGCCATGAAGTACTCGCGGTCCGGGCCGATGACCGCGGTCCAGCCCATCGGCGGCCGCTGCGGCTCGAACTGCTGCTGCGGCGGAGGCTGCTGCCGGAACTGCTGCTGCGGCGGAGCCGGGGGCGGCGGGGCCGGCTGCTGGAACTGCTGCTGCGGGGGCGGCGGGGCCTGGTGCTGCGGCGGCTGCGGGGGCTGCGGCTGCGACGGCGGCGACAGGACCCAGTCGTCGTCCGCGCGCGGCTGCGGCGGCGCGGGCGGCACCGGTGCCTGGACCGGGGCCTGCGCCGGCGGTGCCTGGAGGTACGCGGGCGGCTGAGGGGGCTGCTGCACGGGCGGCTGCTGCACCGGCGGGCGCTGCGGCGGGGCCTGGTGGTGCGTGGGCTCGGCGCCCAGCGGCTCCGCCGGCCGGTTCACCTGCGAGGGCCGCGAGCCCTGGTACCCGAAGGGGTCCGGCTGCGGCGCCTGCGGGGTCTGCTGCTGCGGCGGGGGCGGCGGCGGGGACTGGAAGCCGGGCGGCAGGTTCAGGCCGGGCGGCGGCCCGGAGTGCTGCGGGGCCAGCGGGGTGTACGAGGTCGCCGTGTTCGTGAGGAAGTTCCAGCGGCACTCCTCGCAGAACGGCGCCATGTGCTCACGCGGGGTACGGCACTGCGGGCAGAGCTCGGCCTGCGCGGTCGCGTTCGGGTCGCCCCCGGGACCGAAGCCGCCGGGAGCACCGTGGCCGCCGGGAGCACCGTGGCCGCCGGGACCACCGTGGCCGCCGGGACCACCGGGGGCGCCGAAGCCGCCGGGCGCGCCGGGCGGCGGGCCCGCCGGGGGCTGGCCGGGGCCGGCGGGGCCCGGGTATCCGTACGCGGGCGGCGGCGGGGGAGGCGGCGGTACGGCACCCGCAGGCGCGCCCGCCCCGGCCATGCGATGGCCGCAGACCTCGCACCAGTCGTCGGAGACCGACTGGTGTCCGTTCGGGCAGGTCGGCATGTCGGTGCTTCCCCCTCTCGTCGTCCGGCCCGGTGGCCGGGCTACCTCTTGACGCGAACGGTCTTGGTGGAGCGGGTCTCGAGTGTCATCTCGTCCGCTTCCGCGACCTTCGCCTTCAAACGCACAGTACCCGTCGCCGCGTCGACGACGTCGACCACCTTCGAAAGGAGTTTCGCCGTATCAGCGTTGCCGGAGGCCGCCGCGAGCTGGACGGCACGGCCCAGTTTGGCCGTCGCGCCGTCCCGATCGCCCGATTTGCGGGCATCGAGACCCTGCTGGATGACGTGCGCGAGCTCCGCCTGCCCCGTGTAGTGCGCGACCTGCGGGTTGATGGACGTGGACATCGCGAGGTCGTCGGTCCACACCGCCCGTACCAGTCCTTGAGACAGCGGCCGGGGGTCGCCGCCCGCCGGGTCCGGGGCGATCAGGGAGACCCGGGCGGCGAGCATCTCCTGGCCGACGGCGGCCTGCGGGACGCGCACGTTCACGTGGTAGTCGCGGGACTCGTCGCCCCACGAGCCCGTCGGGTAGTCCCCGGCGCGCGGCCCGGCCTCGGTTCGCCGCCCGGTCAGGTCCTCGACCGTCGGCGCGACCTGCTTCACGTACCCGATCTCCACCCCGACCGGCGTCCACAGGCGCAGGACGACGTCCGCCACGCCCTTGCCCATCGCGTGCTCCATCATCACCGTGAAGTCCTCGGCGAGACCGGCCGGGTCGGCGACGATGTCGGCCGTGCCGAGGAGCGCCGAGGCGATCCCGGTGACCTCCTTGACCTCCCAGTCGGTGCCCACCCCGCGCGCGTCGCAGGTGAACCGGCCCGCGCAGGCGTCGAGCGCGGCCCGCAGCTCCTCGGGCGACTCGTGCTCGTTGCGGCCGTCGGTGAGCAGGATGCCGTGCCGGATGGTGAGCTCGGCGGAGGAGAGCAGCCGGTCCGCGAGCCGCAGCCAGGTGCCGATGGCGGTGCCGCCGCCCGCCGACAGGCTCCGCAGCGCGTGCTTGGCCTCGGCCCGGGTCCGGGCGTCCGCGACGGCGAGCCCGCCGTTGCCCGGGTACACCTCCTTCGCCACGTGCGTCCCGGCGACGACGGCGAAGGAGGTGCCGTCGCGCAGGGTGTCGACGGCGGCGGCGGTCGCCTCGCGGGCGCCGCGCATCTTGGTGGCGGGGTAGTCCATCGAGCCGGAGCAGTCGACCATGATCACCACGCCGGCCGCGCCGCCGTCCGCGTACCCGGGGACCCCGGTGGTGCCGCCGCCGGTCGAGGTGACCGTCACGATGGCGCTGACCTCGCGTCCGCCCTCCGGCAGGAACTCGTTCTGGTACACGTCCACGGAGAACCGCGGCACGGTCGGCTTGGCGAAGTTCGCCATCTGTTTCGGCTCCTCGGGTGGCGACGGGGAAGACGGGGTGGGCGGGGCGGACGGGTGGGTCGGGGAGGGACGCGAGGGCGGGTGGACCGGCGGCGGCTCAGGCGGATCCTGCCCCGGGGGGCGTGACCGTGAACGGCAGCAGCGCGACCGTGATGTTGTCGTGGCCTCCGCCGTCGAGCGCGTGGCCGACGAGGACCTGCGCGCCGTGCAGCGGGCGGCCCGCCGCGTCCGCCGGGACGACCCTCGCCATGTCCTCGGGGCCCTCCGCGTAGTTCCAGAGGCCGTCCGTGCAGACCACGACCACCCCGGAGCGGTCCGGCTTGAACGCGGCGGTGTGCGGGTCGAGTTCGTACGCGTCGGCGCCCAGCCAGCCGGTGATCGCGTGGGCGCGCTCGTCCGCGTACGCCTCGGCCTCGTTCATCAGGCCCGCCGCGACCATCTGGGCGGCCCACGAGTCGTCCTCGGTGAGCCGCGCGGCCGGGGTGCTGCGGTCGTCCGGGACCCAGTAGACGCGGCTGTCGCCGACCCAGCCGACGACGAGCAGGCCGTCGGCGACGACGGAGCCGACGATCGTGCAGGCCGGCGAGTTCCGGTGCGGGTCGTGCTCGGCGCCGTCCCGACCCGGCTCCTCCGCGAGGGAGTTGACGGCCTCGGAGGCGGCGACGATCGCCTCGTGCATCGCCTGCTGCGGGTGGATCCCGCGGGGCAGCGCGGCGAGCAGCGAGGCGCCGGCCGCCTGTGCGGCGGCGGCGGAGGCCTCGTCGGGACGGGTCGCCGAGGAGACGCCGTCGCAGACGATGGCGAGGGAGGCGGGGGAGCCGTCGGGGAGGGTGGTCGCCGAGACGGCGAACGAGTCCTCGTTGCGGTGGTGGCGCAGGCCCCGGTCGCTGACGGCGGCGACGGTGCCGAGCTCCTGCTCCATGTGGTCCCGCTCGCGCGGCTGCGCGTGCCCGCAGTTCTCGCAGTAGCCGTCGGTGTCCACCCGCCCGGCCCGGCAGGCCACGCAGAGGGAGGCCGCGCCGGAGCCGGGAGCGGGCGGCTGGGCGGGTGCGGGCGGCTGGGCCGGTGCGGGCGGCTGGGCGGGTGCCGGGGGGTGGGCGGGTGCCTGGGGCGGATCCACCTGTACTGCGGTACGAGGGTCGGGGGCGGCGAGCTCGAAGTCCCCGCCGGACGAGGGCGCGCCCTGCGGGTCCGGTGCCGGTGCCGGTGCGGCCTCCGGGAGCGGGCCGTCCGTGCGGACCTCCATCGTGGGCAGGTCACGGCCGCCGGAGTCGGTGCCCGGCAGGTCCCCGGGGTGCTGGGTCATGGTCGAGAGCGAGCCGGCGTCCCGGGGCGGGGCGGCCGGCCAGACCACGGGGGTGCCGATCGCCACGGTCGGACGGTCCGGCTCCGTCCCGGCCGCCGCGACGGCCGACAGGTCGTGTCCGCACGCCCCGCAGAACCGGTCACCCGAGTCCAGCGGCTCCGCGCACTCCGGGCAGGCGGCGAGTCCGTGCGACAGCTTCGGCTCCGGATTCGGCTTCTGGGACATCTTCACACCCACGTCCTGGGGCGGAAGCGGTTGGCCCGCTCCACCAGTTCGATCCTCTCCTCGCCCCGCTGGGCGAGCCGGGCCAGCACCCGGTACGAGCGTTCGAGGCCGAAGCGCAGTCCGCGCTCGTCCAGTTCACTTCCGAGCAGCAGCGCGCCGCCGCCCGGCGCCGCACCGGGACTACCGGAGAGTACCCAGTCGAGGGCCGTCCCGAGGACCTCCGTGGCCAACTGCTCCCGGCGGACCGCGTCGAGACCGAAGCCCTGGAGCGCGGAGACCTGCGCCGCGGCGGCCGTCAGTTCCGCGCCGAGCGGCTCGTGCGCCGGGCGCCGCCGCAGCCGCGCCCGCACGGCCGCGACCCGGGCCGCCGTGTAGTGGATCGAGGCCTCCGGCACGGACTCCAGGGTCTGTACGGCTCCGGCGCGGTCGCCCGCCGCGAGCTGCACCCGGGCGAGGCCGAAGGCCGCGCTGACGAAGCTCGGGTCGGTGGCCCACACGAGCCGGTAGTACTCGGCGGCGTTGTCCAGCTGGCCGAGGACCTCGGCGCAGATCCCGAGGGCCAGCTTCGGCGCCGGCTCCCCGGGGAAGGCGTCGTAGACCGCGTCGAAGGCCAGGGCCGCGAGCGCGTGGTCCCCGGTCACCAGGGAGGTCACGCCCCGGTACCAGACGACCCGCCAGTCGTCCGGGTCCCGCTCCTCCAGCGCGGCGAGGGTCCGTACGGCGGTGGGCGCGTCGCCCAGTTCCAGGTGGGCCCGGAGGGTGCGCAGCCACAGTTCGGCGGAGGGCACGGGCGCGGCATGGAGCGCGCCGAGCAGCTCGGCGGGGGCGGCGGCCGCGAGACCGGCGAGGAACCCGGCGTTCGGGTCGCCCGTGTCGACCCGCGGCACCGGCAGCGCGAGCGCGGTGGCGGGCGCGTCGACCGCCCCGAGGAGCCACCCGAGCCCGGCCCCGGTCCCGACGGGGACCGTGCCCGGAACCGATCCGGGAGCCGATCCGGCAGGCGTGCCCGGGACCGTGCCCGGGACCGTGCCCGGGACCGTGCCCGGCGCTGATCCGGGAGCACTCCGAGTCGAAGCCGAAGCCGAAGCCGAAGCCGAAGCCGAAGCCGAACCCGGAGCCGGAGCCGTAGGCGCTTCCTGCCGTCCGCCGCCCCGCTTCCCGTTCCGCCTCCCCGTGCCCTTCCGGGCCCCGAGCAGCGACACGTCCTCCGTCAGTTCGGCGAACAGCGCGGTGTCCGTCACCCGGACCTCCGTGCCGAAGAGCGTCGACAGCGCGGGACGCGGACGCCCCGACTGGAGCGCCACCACCTCCCGCAGGACGCCCGTCAGCTGCTCCGCCATCTCCTGCGCCGAGGAGAACCGCCGCGCCGGGTCCGGATCGGTGGCCCGGACCAGGAAGCGGTAGTACGACTCGTACGTCCGGAAGACCGCGATGTGCTCCGGGTCGGGCAGCGAGTCCACGAACACGTTCGTGTAGCCCTGGAAGTCGAACGTCATCACGGCCAGCGTCCGCGCCACCGTGTACAGGTCGCTGGCGACCGAGGGCCCGACCTCGGCCACCTCCGGCGCCTGGTAGCCGACCGTGCCGTAGATGGCCGACTCGTCGTCGTCCATCCGCCGGACCGCGCCCATGTCGATGAGCTTCAGCTGGTCCTCGGTCTGGATGGCGTTGTCGACCTTGAAGTCGCAGTAGAGCAGGTTCCGGCTGTGCAGATGGCCGAGCGCCTCCAGGGCCTCGATGCCGTACGCGCAGGCCTGCTCCACCGGCAGCGGGTCCCGTCGGCCGTCGGGGGTGCGGCGGTCGTTGGCGATCTCCTTGAGCGACTTGCCGCCGACGTACTCCATGACGATGTAGCCGTCCAGGGAGCCGGTGCGCTGGTCGAGGTGCTCGACGAAGTTGTAGATCCGGACGATGTTGGAGTGCTCGATCTCGGCGAGGAAGCGGCGCTCCGAGATGGCCGCGGCCATCGCGTCCTGGTCGCCGGTGTCGAGCAGGCCCTTGAGCACCACCCACCGGTCGGAGACCGCCCGGTCGACGGCGAGGTAGACCCAGCCGAGCCCGCCGTGCGCGAGGCATCCCGCGACCTCGTACTGGCCGTGCACGATGTCCCCGCCGCGCAGCTTCGGCACGAAGGAGTACGGGTGCCCGCACTTGGTGCAGAAGCCCTCCGTGCGGCCCGGCCGGTCCCCGCGCGAACGGCCCACCGGAGCGCCGCAGTCGGAGCGGGAGCAGAAACGCTTCCGCTCGGGGACCTCCGGGTTCTCCATCACCGCGTTCCGCGGGTCCGGCCGCGGCACCTCCGGGATCGTCACCAGGCCCGCGCCCAGCCGGTTCCGGGCGGACTGCCCGGTCGAGGTGCCCGAGCTGCGCACCGACACCGAGCGGCCCCCGGAGCTCCCGGAGAGCGAGCGCGAGAGTCGGCCCGAGACCGAACGGCGGGAGGTCGACGAACGCGACGAGGCCCGCGAGGACGCCCGCGAACTGCTCCGCGAGGAGCTGGAGTCGGGCCCCGCGACACCGCCCGCGCCCTTGCCGGGCACGGCCATGCCGGTCGGCGTCGACCCGATCAGCCCGCCGGGCGCGACGACCGGGGCGAGCCCGCAGGTGTCGCAGTAGAGCTCGCCGCCCCCCATGTCCTCGTACGAACCCTCGCACGAGGGACGCTGACAGCTCCCCACACCCGTCTCCCCGCTCACCACTGTCGTCCTCCGGCATCTCTCGGGCCGGACAGCACGTCCGCCGCGGCCTGCTGGTAGCGCAGTACGGCCTGCTCCGCGACCCGCAGGTCACAGGGCGCGCTCCACAGCATCCGGCGTGCCGTGTCGTACCGCTCGACGAGCAGCGGGTCCTCCGCCGCCCCCAGCCGTGCCACCTTCGCCTTGTACGCGTCGAGCCTGCCACGCAGCTCGGCCCGGACCGCGAGCGGTGCCGTCACCGCGGTCAGCGACTCCCGGGCCCGCATCAGCTCGTCCTCCGCCTCCCGCTCCAGGGAGTCCAGGAGCGGGGAGAGCCGGTGCCACTGCTGGTGTCTGCGGTACTCGGCGGCGGTCGCGAGCCGCTCCTGGAGCGCCGTCGGCGGCCCGCTGACGGCCGGCACCTCGGACGCGGCGATCTTCGCGAGGACCTCGCCGCGCGCGGACCGCGCCTCGGCGAGCGTCCGGTCCGCCCGGGACAGCACGTCCCGCAGCCGCAGCAGCCGGTCCTCGGAGTCCTGCCGGACCGCGAGGACCGCCTCGATCTCGCGCCGGATGTCCTCCAGGGCCAGGGCGGCCCGGTCGTACCGGTCGGTGTCCGGCCGCCCGCCGCCGGGCGCCGAACTCCCCACGGCGGGACGCCAGAAGGCGAGCGGATCGGTCACGACCTGCGCGCGCAGCAGCGTCAGCTCGGCCGTGATGTCCTCCAGCTCGTCGCCGGCCGGGTGCTCCCCGGGCCGCACGCCCACCGAGTGGGCGAGCGAGCGCGTCCGGCCCAGCTCCGCGGCGAGGAGGTCTATCCGGGCGGGCAGCGCCGACCAGACGGCGTCGGAGGTGACGATCACGTCGAGCGAGGAGGCGTACAGCTCGTTCATCCGGCGGACGAGCCCTTCGAGCGTGAACCGCTCGGAGAGCAGCCCCTGTTCCCCCGCCCCGCCCGCGACGTGGACGCTCTCGCCGCGCAGCCGGTCGGTCAGCTCCACCAGCTCGTCACGGCCGGGCCAGCGGCGCCGCGCCCGCACCTCGTGGGCCTCGCGCAGGGCACCCGCGTACACGTCGAAGCAGGTCCAGAGCAGGGCGATGGTCCGCTCGGCGGACGCCCAGCGGTCCCGGGTCGTGCCGGTCAGCTCGGCACCTTCGAGCAGCCTGCGGCCCGCGTGGTCCTGGAGGGCGAGGAGCGAGTCCTCGATCGCCTTGTGCTCGGCGCCGAGCCGCGCCAGCGCACGGTCCGCCTCGTCCCGGTCCATCACCGGCCCGGGAGGTCCCGTGACGCCCATCGATCACCTCTTCCGCCGCGGGTACAGGGGCTGTGTGCCGGGTCTGCCGGCCGGGTCACTTGTAGAGGGGTTCCGGCGGCCCGGATATCCCGGGCAGGTCCGCCTTCAGCCAGCGCTCGTAGGCCTTCTGCCAGGGGCCGTTCCGGTAGTCCACGAGGACCTTGTTGACCCGGCGGACCAGGTCGTCGTTCCCGAGCTTGGCGGCCACCCCGTAGTACTCCGTGGTGAACGGTCTGCCCTTGAGCTCGACGGCCGGGTCCTGGGCGGCCTGGCCGGCCGCGAGCGCGTTGTCCGTGACGACCGCGTCGACCTCGCCGAGCTGGAGCCGGGCCAGGCAGTCCAGCTGGTTCGGGACGGTCAGCAGGTCCTTGTCGTCCTTGGTGCCGTCGGCCTCGTCCTTGAAGACCGCGCCGAAGGAGTTCTTCTCCAGCTCCTCGTAGGCCGTGGACCCCTCGGCGGTGCAGATCCGCTTGCCGCGCAGCGAGGAGTCGTAGCCGGTGATGTCCTCGGCGAGCTTGGGCGCCAGGACCTGCTGCCCGGCCTTGAAGTAGGCGGTGGAGAAGGCGACCTGCTGGATCCGCTTGCAGTTGATCGTCATCGTGCGCACGACGAGGTCGACCTTGCCGCTGTCCAGCGCGGCGATCCGCTGGTTGGTCGGGATGGCACGGAAGATCACGGCGTTCTCGTCGCCGAGGACGTCCCGCGCGATGGCCCGCGCCAGATCGATGTCGAACCCCTCCAGCGTGCGGCTCTCCGGGTCCCGGTAGCCCCAGCGGTAGCTGGACTGGTCGACGCCGACGACGAGCTTCCCGCGCGCCTTGATCGCCTGGATCGAGGGGCCGTCCGCCGCGTCGGGCCGGAGCGAGGCCTCCGGGTTCTCGCAGGTGTCCGCCGCGGCCCGGGTGCCGACCTGCACGCCGGTGCCCACTCCGGGGCCGGTCGTCCGGGGCGTCGCGTCCGCGGCGCTTCCGTCGTGCGTCAGCGGCAGCAGGGTCAGCGAGGCGGTGAGCCCGCAGGCCACGGCCATGGCGGCGACCCCGCCCCAGCCACGCAGCCGCTGTGCGGCCCGCCGCACCAGCGGGTCCGTGCCGTTCGGCATCCCGCCCCCTCTCGCCTTCACCGGTACTCCGACAGTCTGCGGTTGATGCCGAGCACGGCGCCCGCCGCGCCCAGGATCCCGAGCGCCGCCGCGCCCAGCGGCAGCGCGCCCAGCGCGTCCCTGGCGTCGCCGGCGGAGCGGGTGAACTCGGCCTGCTCGTGGGCGAGGGCCCGCTCCAGGGCCGCGTCGACCTGGTCGAAGGACTGGCCGGTCGTGTCCTTGGCGCCGACGATCCGGCTGAGCGCGCCCTCGAAGTTGCCGGCCTCGTCCTCGGCGCGGGCCGCCTTGTGGCGCTTCTGCCAGTCGGCCGTGCGCGAGGCCGCCTCGTCCACCGGGTCGCGCCCGGCGTCGTCGTCGGCGAGCTCCCGCGCCGAGGCGAGCGCGGTCGTCAGGGCGGTCATGCTCGCCGTGTAGTCCGCCTCGTACTTGTCGTTCTTGCCGTCCTCCGTGAGGACGGCGCCGCGGGCGACCACGGCGAGGTTCTCGTTGGCGCGGGCCGTGAGCGAGCTGATCCGGGCCTGGTTGAGGAGCTGGAGGGACTCCTGGCCGTGGGCCCGGGCGGTGTTCAGCTCGGCCCGTACGACGGTGTGGGCGGCGAGGAGCCAGACCAGCACGACCAGCGAGGCGGCGGTGGCGGCGAGGAGGCCCTGGTTGAACACCCGGTGGGTGCGGGTGTAGTTGCGGCGCTGCGCCCAGGCCAGCACGGCGAGGGCGAGCAGGCCGAGCCCGAGCGAGAGGAAGGGCCAGGTGCGGGCGGCTTCGTCGTCCTCGTGGAGCCGTCGGGTCTCCGCCGCGTACAGCCGCTCGGCGGCCGGCAGGAGCTCCTTGGCCATCTGCTGGTTCGCGTACCGCAGGTAGGCGCCGCCGAGCGGCAGGCCCTGGCGGTTGGCGGCACGGGCGCGCTCGATCAGGCCCGTGTAGCGCGGGAGCTGTTCGTTGAGCGTGGTGATCTCGCGGGCCGACTCGCCCGAACCCCCGGTGTTGGCCGCCGCCTTCACGAGGAGGCGGGCGGCGGTGGCGATGTCCGCGTCGTACCGCTCGCGGGAGTCGGCGGGCTCCAGGGTGCCCGCGAGGAAGCCGCTGGCGGCGGTCGTGTCGGCGTCGGCGAGGGAGCGGTAGACGGCGGCGGCGTCGGCGCTCAGCGGCTGGCTGCGGCTGACGACGTCGTCCGCGGCGGAGCCGCGGTCGGCGACCTCGAGGGCGGTGACGGCCCCGAACGCGACGACGAGCAGCGCGAGTACGGCTCCGAGGATCTGGAGCCGGCCGGGCTCGGTCGTCGCGGCCTCGCGGAGCCGCTCCCGGCCCACGGCCCAGGCCCCGCGTCCCGCGGGCGGGCCGCCGGCGGGCGCGGCGGAGGGCTGTGCCGGCACCGTGCCCGGGCGCGCCGGTGCGGGCGCCGTGCCCTGCGCCGTCGCCGGGGCGGCGGGCGCGTTCGGCGGGTATGTCACTTGACCTCCCCCTGGGTCGCTGACGTCGGGCCGTCCGGCCAGCAGTATGGCCGCAGGGGCCTTCCCGCACACCGGGATTGGCGCGATCTTGTGCTTATCGTGCCTCATGCCCCCGGCACATCCGCGGGTGAACCCCCTCACCTTGAATACGTCTTCCGGCTTTGATCGGTTCCGTCCCGACTATCCCTCGAACAGGTGAACATGCGTGCGAGGCGCCTCTCGGCGCCCCGCACCCCACCGTCAGGCCCCGTAGTGCTCCCGCAGCCGGGCCGCCGCCGCCGGGTCCGCCGCCACCTCGTCCAGGGCGAGGAGTCCCGCCCCGAGGACCGGCGGCGCGGTGACGAAGCCGATCGTCGCCTTCGGAGCCCGGGCGCCGAGGAGTTCGACGAGCCGGTCCTCCAACTGCGGGTGACGCGCGGCCAGAACGCTGCCGCCCAGCATCACCGGAGCTTCCTCGTCGAGCAGCCCGAGCCGCCCGAGCGCCACCGCCGCCATGGCGGCGACCTCCTCGGCCAGCCGGTGCACGAGCGCCAGCGCGACCGGGTCGCCGCCCGTGCTCACCCGGAACAGCACCGGCGTCAGCTCGTGCCGCCGGTGGAACGCGATCCGGCCCAGGTGCACCGCCTCGATCAGCGCGTACATCGACTCCAGCCCGAAGTGCGCGGGCAGCGCGCGGGTGAGCTCGGTCGGCTCACCGCGCCCGTCCTCGCCCCGCGCCGCGTACCAGAGCGCCTCCTCGGCCAGGCCGGCGCCCCCGCCCCAGTCCCCGGAGAGCTTCCCGATCGCGGGGAACCGCGCGGTCCTGCCGTCCGGGGTCATCCCGACGCAGTTGATCCCGGCGCCGCACACCACCGCCACGCCCCGCGGCTCGTCGAGACCGGCCCGCAGGATCGCGAAGGTGTCGTTGTGCACCCGCACGGACCGGCTCCAGGCCCGCGCCACCAGCGCGGCCCGCAGCCCCTCCTCCTCGACGGGCAGGTCGGCGTTGGCGAGACAGGCCGTGACGTGCGCGAAGGAGGGCGTGAGGCCGGCGCCCCCGGCGGCCTCCCACGCCCTGCCGACGATCTCCGCGAGCGCGTCGACCGCCGTCTCCACCCCCACCAGCGGGGGCTGGAACCCGCCGCCGCGCGCCGCGCCGAGGACGGTGCCGTCCCGGGCGACGACGGCGACGTCGGTCTTGCTGTTGCCGGCGTCGACGGCCAGCAGCGTTCCGGTCAGGCCCACGCGAGGTGCTCCCGGTTGTGCGCGATCAGCCGGTCCGTGAGGCCGTCGGCGTACGCGTACTGCCCGACCAGCGGGTGCGCGAGCAGCGCCTTGAACACCCGGTCCCGGCCCCCGCGCAGCGCCGCCTCCAGTGCCAGGTCCTCATAGGCCGTGACGTTCGCGATGAGCCCGGCGTACAGCGGGTCCACCGGCGCGACCGGCAGCGGCACCGCGCCGTCCGCCCCCACCGCCGCCTGCGTCTCGACGACGGCGTCGTCCGGCAGGAAGGGCAGCGTGCCGTTGTTGTACGTGTTCACCACCTGGTAAGGCGAACCCCCGCCGCCCAGCAGGGACGCGGCCAGGTCCACGGCCGCCTCCGAGTAGAAGGCGCCGCCGCGCTTCCCGAGCAGCGCCGGCTTCTCGTCGAGCGCCGGGTCCCCGTACATCTCCAGGAGTTCCTTCTCCATCGCGGCGACCTCGGCGGCCCGCGAGGGCTTGGTGCCGAGCTCCCGCACGACCTCGTCGTGCGCGTAGAAGTACCGCAGGTAGTACGAGGGGACGACGCCGAGCCGGTCCATGACCGGGCGCGGCAGGTGCAGGTCCGCGGCGATCGCGTCGCCGTGCTCGGCGAGCAGCCGCGGCAGCACGTCCTCGCCGTCCGGCCCGCCGAGCCGGACGCCCGTCTCCCAGGTCAGGTGGTTGAGCCCGACGTGGTCGAGGTGGATCGCGGACGGGTCCACGTCGAGGAGCCTCGCGAACTTCCGCTGGAAGCCGATCGCGACGTTGCACAGACCGACGGCCTTGTGTCCGGCCTGCAGCAGCGCGCGCGTGACGATGCCGACGGGGTTGGTGAAGTCGATGATCCAGGCCTCCGGGTTGGTGCGCCGGACGCGCTCGGCGATGTCCAGGACCACCGGGACGGTCCGCAGCGCCTTGGCGAGGCCGCCGGCGCCGGTGGTCTCCTGGCCGACGCAGCCGCACTCCAGCGGCCAGGTCTCGTCCTGGTTCCGGGCGGCCTGGCCGCCGACGCGGAGCTGGAGCAGGACGGCGTCCGCGCCCTCGACCCCGGCGTCCAGGTCGGAGGTGGTGACGATCTTCCCCTCGTGGCCCTGCTTGGCGAAGATGCGCCGGGCGAGCCCGCCGACGAGTTCGAGCCGCTCGGCGGCCGGGTCGACGAGGACGAGTTCGGTGATGGGCAGGGTGTCGCGCAGCCGCGCGAATCCGTCGATCAGTTCGGGGGTGTAGGTGGATCCGCCCCCCACGACAGCGAGCTTCATGGTGTGATTCAGCCCTTCACTCCGGTCAGTGTGACTCCCTCGACGAACGCCTTCTGGGCGAAGAAGAAGACGAGGATCACAGGGGCCATGACCAGCACGGTCGCGGCCATGGTCAGATTCCAGTCGGTGTGGTGCGCGCCCTTGAAGGACTCCAGGCCGTAGCTCAGCGTCCAGGCGCCGGGGTTCTCGGAGGCGTAGATCTGCGGCCCGAAGTAGTCGTTCCAGCAGTAGAAGAACTGGAACAGCGCGACGGCGGCGATGCCGGGCTTGGCCATCGGGAGGACGACCCGGACCAGGGTGCGGAACTCGCCGCAGCCGTCGATCTTCGCGGCCTCGATGTACTCGTTCGGGATGGTCAGCAGGAACTGGCGCAGCAGGAAGATGGCGAAGGCGTCACCGAAGGCCATCGGGACGATGAGCGGCCACAGGGTGCCGGAGAGGTCCATCTGCTGGGCCCAGAACAGGTACATGGGGATGATCACGACCTGCGGCGGCAGCATCATCATCGAGATGACCAGCAGCAGCGACAGATGCCGGCCGCGGAAGCGGAACTTGGCGAGCGCGTACGCCACGGGTATCGAGGACACCACGACGAGGGCGGTGCCGAGTCCCGCGTACAGCAGCGAGTTCTTCCACCAGGTGAGGAAGCCGGGTGTCTCCAGGACCCGCACGTAGTTGTCCCAGTGCCAGGAGTTCGGCGTCAGGTCCCGGGTGAGCGCCTGCTGGTCGCTCATCAGGGAGGTCAGGAGGACGAAGACGAACGGGAGCACGAAGAACAGGGCCGCGGCGATGCCGAGCGAGTGCACGGCGATCCAGTGCAGCAGCGACCTGCGGCGGGCCCGCCTCTCGGCGGGGCTCGCCACGCGACGGGCGGGGGCGGGAGCGGTTGCGGTCGTCATGTGTCAGTCACCCGAGCCGATCAGGCCGCCGCGCCGGCGCATCAGGAGCGCGGTGAAGGCCATGGAGAAGGCGAAGAGCACCAGTGCCACGACGCAGGCGGCGCCGTAGTTGAACTGGCTGAAGCCGAGGCTGTAGACCAGCTGCGGGAGGGTCAGGGTGGAGTCGTCCGGGTAGCCGGGGACGAAGACCTCGCCGGAGCCGCCCATCTTGCCCGAGGCGACCTTCGCGGCCACGATCGGCTGGGTGTAGTACTGCATCGCCCCGATGACCCCGGTGACGACCGCGAAGAGCACGATCGGCGAGATGTTCGGCAGCGTGACGAAGCGGAACCGCTGCCACGGGGACGCTCCGTCGAGTTCGGCGGCCTCGTACTGCTCCTTCGGTACGTCGAGGAGCGCGGCCATGAAGATGACCATGAGGTCGCCGACGCCCCACACGGCGAGGACGGTCAGCGCGGGCTTGGACCAGTCGGCGTCGTTGAACCAGGAGGGTGCGGGGACACCGAGCGCCTCCAGGACCGAGTTGACCGGGCCGGTGCCGGGGTTGAGCAGGAAGACGAAGGCCAGCGTGGCGGCCACGGGCGGCGCCAGGTACGGCAGGTAGAAGAGGGTGCGGTAGACCCCGGCCCCGTTCTTGATCTTGGTGATCAGCATGCCGACGCCGAGGCCGAAGAGCACCCGGCAGGCGACCATGACGACGCCGAGCCAGAGGGTGTTCCGCAGCGCCGGCCAGAACTGGGGGAAGTCGGTGAGGACGTACGTCCAGTTCCCCAGGCCCCGCCATTCCGGCGGGTTGAGGCCGTCGTACTTCATGAAGGAGAAGTACAGCGTGGAGAGGATCGGGTAGCCGAAGGAGAAACCGAATCCGATCAGCCAGGGCGACATGAACGCCAGGGTGAGGAGGGCGTTGCGCCTGCGTCTCGACCTCAGCGTGTTCCGTCCCCCGGGGGAGACGGCGGCCGGGGCGGCCGTCTCCTTCGCGGGCAGGGTGTCCGTGCTCATGGGTGGGTTCCGGCCGTCACTTCGCCGCTGCGATGTCGCGGTCGATCTGGGCCGCGGTGTCGGCGAGACCCTTCTTCAGGTCCGTGACCTGCCCCTTCTCGTACTGCTGGGCGAACTTCTGCAGGGTGTCCTGGTAGGCGGAGCCGTTGACCGCGCCGTCCGAGGTGGTGGAGGCGGGGTGCCGGGCGATGTCCAGGAAGGTCTTGAAGCGGTCGTCGAGCTTCAGGTTCGGGGACTTCAGCGCCTCCAGGGTGGAGGGGACGTTCCCGATGCCGTTGGCGAAGCTCACCACGGCCTCGGTGTCCGTGGTCATGTACTTGACCAGCTCCCAGGCCGCGTTCTGCTTCTTGCTCTGCGGGGCGATGCCCATGATCGTGCCGGAGAGGTAGCCCTTGCCGTACTCGCTCAGCTCGTCGTCGGCGACGGGCAGCGGCGCGACGCCGACCTCGAAGGGCACCTTGGCCTCCTTGACGAAGTTCAGCCGCCACTCGCCGTCCAGCTGCATGGCGACCTGGCCGGTGTGGAAGGGGTGCTTGGCGCCCCACTCGTCGCCGAAGGTGGTGCGGTACTTGTCGAGCTTCTGGAACCCGCCGAGGGCGTCCACCAGGGACTTCTGGTAGGTCATCATCTCGGCGAACGCCGGGTCGGAGGCGACGGCCGACCTGCCGTCCGCGCCGAAGTACCCCTGGTGGCCCCACTGCGACATGTAGTGCGAGACGACCGTCTCGTAGCCGAGGTAGTTCGGCATGAAGCCGAGCCGCTCGTAGGAGTCGCCCTTGGCCTTGGTCAGCTTCTTGGCGACCTCGGTGAACTGGGACCAGGTCTTCGGCGGGGCCTCGGGGTCGAGACCGGCGTCCTTGAAGGCCGTCTTGTTGTAGAAGAGACCGTACGCGTCGGAGAGCAGCGGCATCGTGCAGCGCTTGCCCTCGAACTGCGTGTACTCCTGGAGGACCTTCGGGAAGATCTTGTCCAGGTCGAGCTTCGACTTCTCTATGAACGGCTTGAGGTCCGTGAGGGCACCCGAGGCGCAGAACTTGCCGACGTTGGCCGTGGTGAACGAGGAGACGACGTCCGGCCCGTTCGAGCCGCCCGCGCGCAGCGCCTGGCCCAGCTTGTCGTCGTTGATGTTGCCGACGATCTTCACCTTGATGTTCGGGTGGGCCGCCTCGAAGCGGGCGACGTTGTCCTGGATCGCCTTGACCTCGGAGGGCGCCGACCAGCCGTGCCAGAAGGTGATGGTGGTCTCGGCCTTGGGGTCGTCGGAGGCCGCGTTGTTCGCGGAGCCCGTACAGGCGGAGGCGAAGAGGGCGATCGAGGCGGTGGTGGCGAGCGCGGCGGCTGCTCTGCGCGGGCGTACGGGCATGACGGTGTCTCCCTGTGGCGAGGGCTTACGGCGGAAGGGGCGGGACGTGGGGCGGGCGGTCAGCGCGAGGTGTCGAAGACCTCGTCGCGCGTGGTCGCGAGGGCGCTTTCGAGGGCGCCGCGCAGCACCGGGCGCCGGGGTACGGCGGCGAGGACGAGCCTCGGGCGGGAGGCCGCGAGCTCGGCGAGCTCGGACTGGACGCGGGCGCGGAGGGGTTCGCCGCCAGCGACGAGGACGTCACCGGAGAGCACGATCAGCTCGGGGTCGAGGACGGCGACGATCGAGGCGAGGCCGGTGGCGACGCGCTCGGCGTAGCGGTCGAGCAGCTCCGCGTACCGGGGGTCGTCCCCGTGGGTCTCGGCGGCCCGGGACAGCAGGCCGCTCGCGACCGGTACGTACGGCTGCTCGGGGGTCTCGATCCCGACGGCGCGGGCGATCCGGGGCACGGCCTGGACGCCCGCGAGCTCCTGGTAGCCGCCGGAGTTGGCCTTGGTGACCTGGCGGACCAGGGGGGTGCCGGGGACGGGCAGGAAGCCGACCTCGCCGGCGCCGCCGGTGAAGCCGCGGTGCAGCCGCCCGCCGAGGACGAGGGCGGCTCCCATGCCCGCCTCGTTCCACAGCAGGGCGAAGTCGGCGTGGCCGCGGGCGGCGCCCACGCGCTGCTCGGCGATGGCGACGAGGTTGACGTCGTTCTCGTACTCGAAGGGCATGGGCAGGGCGGCGGCCAGCTCCTCCAGGAGGGTGGGGGAGTGCCAGCCGGGCAGGTGGGAGGCGTACCGCAGCCGGCCGGTCGCCGGGTCGAAGGCGCCGGGCGTGCCGATGACCAGGCGCCGCACCTCGTCGAGGGCGATCCCGGCCGCCTTGACGGCCCCGTCGAGGGCGTCGGTGACCTGGCGGACGACGCCGGCGGCGGGGCGGCCGGGGGTGCGGAGCTCGTACTCGCCGACGATCTCGCCGGTGACGTCGGCGACGGCGGCGTGGATGCGGTCGCCGTTCACGTCGAGCCCGGCGGCGTACGCGGCGCGCGCGTTCACCGCGTACAGCTGGGCGTTGGGTCCCGGCCGGCCTTCGGTGGTGCCGGTGGCGACGACGAGGCCGGCGGCCTCCAGACGGGCGAGCAGCTGGGAGGCGGTCGGCTTGGAGAGGCCGGTGAGCTTGCCGATCCGGGTCCGCGAGAGCGGTCCGTGTTCGAGGAGCAGGTCCAGGGCGGCCCGGTCGTTCATGGCCCGCAGCACGCGCGGTGTGCCGGGCGTTCCCGGGGTCGTACCGGCCATGGGGAGGTGCACCTGCCCTTCGGAGCTGATCGGGCCCGGCCATTGTGCTGCCTGCCGGGGGTCCGCTTCCCTCACTTCACTGTTAGGAAAGTTTCCTATTCGGTGGGAGGAAAATAAGGCGCCCGTCGCCGGGCCGTCAATACCCGGGAACGCAGGACGCCCCCGAAGGCAACCAAAGCGTTACCTGCGGGGGCGTCGAGGGGATCGCGTCGGCCACGCCGTGGCCGGGACCGGATCCGTGGACCGGCCACGGCGGTCGGCTACTTCGTGTCGTGCGGCTTCGTGAGGTCCGTCCTCGGCAGCGGGGTCGCCGCCGCCGACTGCGGAGAGGTCGCCGAGGCGAAGGCCGACGGGGCCGCCATGCCCGCCGTCGGGTCGGCCGCGGCCTCCTCGGCCTGGGCCGGGACGCCGCCCACGATCCGGATGCCGGCCTCGTCCAGGCCCCGCTTGATGCGCCAGCGCAGCTCGCGCTCCACGCCCAGCGCCTTGCCCGGCATCGTCTTCGCCGAGACCCGGACGGTCATCGAGTCGAGCAGCACCTCGCTCAGACCGAGCACCTCGACGGGCCCCCACAGGCGCTCGTTCCACGGCTCGTCCTTGGACATGGAGTCCGCCGCCTCGGTGATCACCGACCGCACCCGCTCCAGGTCCTCCGTCGGCCGGACCGTCACGTCCACGCCGGCCGTCGCCCAGCCCTGGCTGAGGTTTCCTATCCGCTTGATCTCGCCGTTGCGCACGTACCAGATCTCGCCGTCGACACCGCGTAGCTTGGTCACCCGCAGGCCCACCTCGACGACCTCGCCGGAGGCCACGCCCGCGTCGACCGAGTCACCGACCCCGTACTGGTCCTCCAGGATCATGAAGACACCGGACAGGAAGTCCGTCACCAGGTTCCGCGCGCCGAAGCCGATCGCCACACCGGCCACACCGGCCGAGGCGAGCAGCGGCGCCAGGTCGATCTTGAAGGCGCCGAGGATCATCAGCCCCGCCGTGCCCATGATCAGGAACGACGCGACCGAACGCAGCACCGAGCCGATCGCCTCCGAGCGCTGCCGGCGCCGCTCGGTGTTGACGAGGAGACCGCCGAGGGCCGTCCCCTCCACCGCCTGCGCCGAGCGGTTCATCCGCTCGATCAGCTTCGTCAGGGCGCGGCGGACGGCCATCCGCAGCAGGAGCGCGACGACCAGGATCAGCAGGATGCGCAGCCCGGTGTTCAGCCAGGTGGACCAGTTCTCCTCCACCCAGCTCGCCGCGTTCGTGGCCTTCTCCGCCGCCTCGTCCAGGGTCACCGGAATGGGCTCGGGTTCGGTGGCAGCCGCTAGGGCGGACCAGGACACGGGGCAACCTCCAGGTGTCGCGTACGCAGACCATCCACACTAACGGGGCATCGGACGTGGTCCTGTTGCGGTGTTCGAGGGAGAGACGGACCTCACCTGGGCAAGTAAGAGACAGGTAAGAGGAGGAGACGCCGATGTGGTCGAGAACACTCCCGGCCCGTCACCCCGATCCCGGTACGTGGTGGCGCTCCGACCAGGCCTGAGGAGAGACTGAGAGCAGTTCGTCCCGGCGCGAGCCACGCGCCGCCGGCGCCATTGGAGGCATCCGTGCCGCATGTCCTGGTCCTCAACGCGTCGTACGAGCCCCTCGGCGTCGTACCGCTCCGCCGCGCACTCGTCCTCGTGCTGGAGAACAAGGCTCTCTGCCTCGAGGAGTCCGGCGCCTTCCTGCACAGCGAGACCCAAGTCCTGCCCGCGCCGAGCGTGGTGCGACTGAAGCGCTTCGTGCGGGTCCCCTACCGGGGGCCCGTTCCCTTGACCCGCAGAGCCCTCTTCGCCCGTGACGGCGGGCGCTGCATGTACTGCGGGGGCGTCGCCACCAGCGTCGACCACGTCATCCCGCGCAGCAGGGGCGGCACGCACGCCTGGGAGAATGTGGTGGCCGCCTGCCGCCGCTGCAACCACGTCAAGGCCGACCGGCACCTGCGCGAGATCGGCTGGCGGCTGAGCCACCAACCGGCCCCGCCGACCGGCCTGGCCTGGCGGATCATCGGGACCGGACACCGGGACCCCCGCTGGCTTCCCTACCTCCAGCCGTACGGTGCCGAGGACGTGATGGCCCGGATCGACTCCGTCGCGGACGCCCCTGTGGGGGCGCTGACGAAGGGTTGAGCCGGGCCTTTCGCGTACCCGGGCCTTTCGCGTACCCGGGCCTTCGCGCACCCGGGCCTTCGCGCACCCGGGCCTTCCGCGTACGGAGGCCTTCCGCGTACGAAGGCCTTCCGCGTACGGGGACGGGGCACCCCGTCAGGGGGTGTCCCGCTCCTCCGGGGTTCCCTCGGGGCTGCCCCCGGGCCCCGCGGGCGTCTCCTCCGGCGCGCCCGCGGGCTCCACGGGCTCCACGGGCTCCACGGGCTGCTCCGGCTTCTTCGGCGGGTCCTGCGGGGCCACCGCGTACGTCTCCACCGACCAGAGGGAGTAGCCGTACGGCGTCGCCCGGGTCTCGCCCTGCACCCGCAGGAAGCGCGTGTCCGCCGCGTCCATCCGGACCGACTCCCGGCCGCCCCGCCCGTCGGAGACGGTCGCCGCCGTGCGCCAGACGCGGCCGTCGGCCGAGACCTGGACGCGGTAGCGGGAGGCGTAGGCGTCCTGCCAGTGCAGCACCACCTGGCCTATCCGCGCCGGTTCGGCCAGCTCCAGCTGCCACCAGGCGCCGTCCTCCGCCGGGGAGGACCAGCGGGTCTTCGCGTCGCCGTCCACCGCCGAGGAGGCGGGGAAGTCCGGGGTCTCGTCGCCCGACGAGGAGGCCGACGCGGCCCGCGCCAGGTCCGGGCCCGCCGTGCGAGGGAAGGCCCGCACCGTCAGGACCCGCTCCTCGCCCGCGAAGGACACCGGCACCCGGTACGTACCCGCCGGCACGTCCGCGCCCACCGACACCTCCAGGGGGACGGTCGTCCGCGCGCCCCGCTCCACGACTGCCTGCTTCGGGAGCCGGACCGCGATCCCCTTCGGGGCCTTCGCCGCCATCGGCCCGCGGACCTCGCCCGCGCGTAGCCCGGTCAGCTCCACGTCCACCCGCTGTGCGGGGCCGCCGATCTCCGCGTCCGTCTCCGTGCGGGCCAGTTCGAGCCCGGCACGCGGCCCGTCCGCGAACCACGGCACCAGCGAGCGCACGTCGGGCGCCGGCCCTCCGCCGCTCCACACGACCCGCAGCGCGTCCGCGCGCAGCCCCTTCAGGTCGGCCTGCGTCCAGCCGGAGGCGGACAGCGGGCCGAGCGCCCGCCAGCCCTCCCCGGGGACGTACGCCTCCACGCGCGCGTCCGTGCCGGCGGCGCCCGTGCCCGCACCCGCGGCCGTGCCGGCGGTCATCACCGTCAGGGCCTCCACGGGCCGGGCCCGGTCGAGCCGCACGGTGTACGAGTCGGGGGCGCGGTCCGTCCGGCTGGCGGGGGTGCGGTCGGCGCCGGTCCAGGCCGCCGACTCCGTCACCGCGCGCGTGAGGAACGGGTCGAGGACCCCCGCGCCGACCGTCACCCGGCTCGCCTCGAGGGCCTTCCGCAGGGGTTCGAGGCGCAGCTGCGCCTGCCAGGCCGCCGCGCCGTCGCCGCGCGCCTGGGCGAGCAGCATGTCGACCGCCGTCTCGCCCGCCAGGCCGTACCGCGAGAGCTGTTCGAGCCAGGGCCCCGTCTCGTCGTCCAGGGTGCCGTCGGCGGTGGCCCGGAGCCGCTCGGGGGCCTGGCGCATCACGGTGAACGCGGCCCGCAGTTCGCGCGCCGCCGCTTCCGGGGCCGGCTTGCCCGCACCGCCGCCGGGGTTCGTGCGCGCGTCCCAGAAGGCGGCCATGAGCGGCTTCAGGTAGGCCGACTCGCCCTTCGGGTCCAGGATCGAGGAGGCGTCGTTCCCGGCGAGCGCCCGCAGGGCCTCGCGGGCGGCCGGGTCCGGGCCTGCGAGGTCGTCGACGGCGGCGCGCCAGGATTCCTGCGGCCGGTAGCCCTTCGGGTTCCAGGCGTAGTCGGCGGCGGTGAAGAGCGGGACGCGGGAGGCGGCGGGCTGCTCCATGGCGTGGGCGAGGAAGGCGGCCGACCCGGCGGCCACGGCCGGGTCGCGGCCCGTGGACGGGCCGAGGAACAGCCGGTCCTGCGCGTAGTCGTTGACCGGGTAGTTGTCCATCGTGACCAGCCGGTGGCCCAGCGCCTTCCGGGCCCCGGCCAGTTCGCCGCCGGTGATCGTGCGCGGGACGACGCCGACGCCGGTCCACGCGACGCGTACGTCCGTGTCGAGCGCCCCGGCGAGCTCCGTGCGGTACTCGGTCGCGCCGTCCTGGTAGTACTCCGTCGGCAGCACCGTCAGCGCTTCGCCGTCCGGGTGCCGCTCGGCGAGGTGACGGGCGACGGCGTTGGCCACGCGCGCGTGGGCGGCTGCCGCGCCCCGCGCGTCCCGCCCGAAGGCGTCCGCGTCCTTCGAGCAGTGCCACTCGCCGTAGCCGGCGTCCGGGAACTGGAGCTGGAAGGAGCGCACCCCGAGCGCCCACATCGCGTCGATCTTCCGCGTCAGGGCCGCCACGTCCGCGTCGGAGGCCAGGCACATGGACTGGGCGGGCGCCACGGCCCAGCCGAGCGTCACGTGGTTGGCCCGGGCCCGCGCGGCGAGCACGCGGAACTCCTCCTGCTGCGCGGCCGGATAGGGCTCGCGCCACTGCGCCTGCCGGTACGGGTCGTCGCCGGGCGCGTACAGATAGCGGTTCTGCTTGGTGCGGCCGAGGAAGTCGACCTGGGCGAGGCGCTGCTCCAGGCTCCAGGGGCGGCCGTAGAAGCCCTCGGTGAGGCCGCGCTCGGCCGTGCCGGGCCAGTCGCGCACGACGACCCCGGGGATCTCCCCGCCGGCGCGGACGAGCTGACGCAGCGTCTGGACGGCGTGGAAGAGCCCGTCGTCGCCGACGCCGTCCAGGACCACGGTGTCCCGCCCCTGGACGCGGCCCGTGGCGAGCCGGTAGCCGCCGCGGGGCAGGTCGAGCCGCTCGGGCACGCGCAGCGCGCTCAGCACCGCCTCGGTGGCCTCCTCGGTCTCGCCGGACGGCCCGGCGACCCGGAACACCGGCCCGCGGCCGGGCAGTCCGGTGTGGACCGTGTGCACCCCGGCGGCCGTCAGGACCTCCCGCAGGGCCGCGAGGGCGTACGGATCGGCGCCGGCGTCCGCGAGCAGCGTGACCTCGCCCCCGAGGCGTACGGCGGGGCCGCGGCCGGTCAGCGACTGGGGCCGGGGCCAGACGGCGGGCGTCCCGGCGGCCGTCCCGGCGTCCGCCGTCGCGGACGCGCGCGTGGCCGGGGCGGTCGTGGAGGAGGCGACCGTCGCGGCGGGGGCGGTCGTGGAGGAGGCCGTCGGGGACGTGGCGGGCGCGTCGGCCGGCGGCGGTCCGGGGGCCGCCTGCACCGCGCCCGGAGCCGCGCCGCCGAGGAGCCCGCCGATGACGGCGGCGGCGACCGCCGTCGCCGTGCGCTTCCTGCGCCCGAGGTGCACGGGAACTCCCTTCGGCCCGGTGGACGGCCAGGGGTGCGGCCCGTCCGGCCGCGCCGCCGGCCGCTCTGCCGTTCGGTAACGAGTGGGTCACGAGCCCACCACCCGTCGCACTGGGGTGTCAATGCGTGTGGCCGATGTGTCGGCTTTGCCCGGCGAGCCGTCACGGAGAAGACGTCACTTCGCCACTTTCCGCCGGTAAAACGAGGAGCGGTGGGTAGGGCTTGGCTGTTACCCCCGAGTCCCACCTGTCGAGACGAAACCGGGAGACCCCCGTGACCACGACCGCCCGCCATCCCGGACGGATACGGATTCCTCAGCAGTCGGCAGGCCCCGACTCCCCGCTGACCAGCGAACCGCCGCTCCCCGACACGACGCCCCTCACCAGCGAGCCGCCCCTGACCGAGGCGGCACCCCTCACCAGCGAACCCACCGTCCGCGGCAGCGCGGGTGGTTCGGAGTCCCCCGGAGTGTGAAGTGACCCTGGCCCGTCTCGCCGCCCGTCACGGCGTCGCCACCGAGTACAGCCCCTCCGCGGGCGTCACCGTCTCCGTGCCGGACGCCGCCGTGGTGGCCGTCCTCGGCGCCCTGGGCGTGGACGCGACGACGCCGGAGGCGGTCGAAGCCGCCCTCGCGGCGGCGGAACGGGCCGAGCGGGAGCGACTGTTGCCGCCCACCCTGGTCCGGCGGCGGGGGGAGGACGCCCTCGGCCCGCCGGCCGACCTGCCGCCCGGCACCCGGCTGCGGGTCACCACCGAGGAGGGCGCGGTCCTCACCGGCGACGACTGGGAGCGGCTGCCCCTCGGCGTCCACACGGTCGAGGCGACGGCCCCCGACGGGCGCTCCGCGACCAGCACCCTCGTCGTGAGCCCCGCGCGCGTGCCCGGCCCGGGGCGCCGCACCTACGGGCTGCTCGTCCAGCTCTACTCGCTGCTCTCCAGCCGCTCCTGGGGCATGGGCGACCTCGGGGACCTGCGGGAGCTCGCCACCTGGGCGGGCCGCACGCACGGCGCCGGCTTCGTCCAGGTCAACCCCCTGCACGCGGGCGTGCCCGGGGCGCCGAGCGACCCCTCGCCGTACCGCCCCTCCTCGCGCCGCTTCCCCGACCCGGTCCATCTGCGGATCGAGTCCGTCCCCGAGTACGCGCACGTGGACCCCGCCCACCGCGACGAGCTGGACCGGATCCTCGCCGAGGCGGCCGAGCTGCGCGAACGGGTCCTCGGCAAGGGCGCGCTGATCGACCGTGACGCGGTGTGGGACGTCAAGCGGCGGGCCCTGGAGCTCGTGGTCGGGGGCGTGGAGCTCGGGCCCGGGCGGCGCTCCGACTACCACGACTTCCTCGCCGAGCGGGGCCGCGCCCTGGAGGACCACGCCACCTACCAGGCCCTCGCCGAGCGGCACGGTCCCCACTGGCGCGCCTGGCCCGAGGAGCTGCGCGAGCCGCGCTCGGCGGAGCGCGTCGTGCTCGCCGACCCCGCGCTCGCGGCCCGGGTCGACTTCCACTGCCGGCTGGCCTGGCTGACGGACCGGCAGCTGGCCGAGGCGGCGGCGGCCGCCCGCGAGGCCGGGATGGCGGTCGGGATCGTCCACGACCTGGCCGTCGGCGTCCATCCGGAGGGCTCGGACTCCTGGGCGCAGCAGGACGCCTTCGCGGCCGGCATGTCGGTCGGCGCCCCGCCCGACGCCTTCAACGCCCGCGGCCAGGACTGGGGCCTGCCGCCCTGGCGGCCCGACGCCCTCGCCGCCGCGGGCTACGCCCCGTACCGCGGCCTCCTCCGCGAACTCCTGCGGCACGCGGGCGCCCTGCGCATCGACCACGTGATGGGGCTGTTCCGGCTCTGGTGGGTGCCGGAGGGCAGTGAGCCCACCGGAGGGACGTACGTCCGGTACGACGCCGACGCAATGCTCGCCGTCCTCGCCCTGGAGGCGCACCGCGCGGGCGCCCTCGTGATCGGCGAGGACCTCGGCACGGTCGAGCCGGGCGTACGGGAGGAGCTGTCCCGGCGCGGGGTGTTCGGGACCTCCGTGCTCTGGTTCGAGCGGGACTGGGCGGGCACGGGCCGTCCGGTGCCCCCGGAGCGCTGGCGCGCGGAGTGCGTGGCCACCGCCACCACCCACGACCTGCCGCCGACGGCCGCCCGGCTCTCCGGCGACCACGTCGCCCTGCGGCACCGGCTCGGGCTCCTCGACGGCGACCCGGAGCGCGACCGGGCGGCGGACGCGGCCGAGACCGCCGAGTGGCTGGGCCTCTTCCAGCGGCTCGGGCTGCTGCCGGAGGGGGCGGGGGAGGAGCCCGCCGAGATCCTGGCGGTCCACCGGTTCCTGCTGAGCACCCCGGCCCGGATGGTGGGGGTGTGGCTGCCGGACGCGGTGGGGGACCGCAGGCCGCAGAACCTCCCGGGCACCTGGGACGAGTACCCCAACTGGCGGCTGCCGATCGCGGGCCCGGACGGGCAGCCGCTCACCCTGGAGCGCCTCGCGGCCTCGCCCCGCGCCCACGCGCTGCTCCGTGAGCTGCACGCGCGTACGGACCCCGGGGAGTGACCGCGCGGGCCGGGAGGCGCCCGTACGGTACCCCCGCGCGCGCGGCTCGCCGAGGTGTTCGCTACTTTGGGGCCGTGGACAAGAAGAACGCCCTGCGCGCCGGTGCCGTCGCGGCCGGTACGACGCTGATGATGCTGCTCATGTCGTCCCCCGCGCTCGCGCTGACCCGCGACGACGGTGACGACCCGGCCCCCAAGCTGGAGGTCGTCGAGACCCTCGGCCTGTTCGTGGCCGCCCCGCTGGTGCTGTTCCTGGGCATCTGCGGCCTGGTGATGGTGCTCGACAGGTCCAAGAAGGCCTGACCGCCTTCTCCCCGCCTCTCCGAGGGCGCCGCACGGTACCGACGTACCGTGCGGCGCCCTCGCGTGCGTTCACGCGCTACGCGGTCGTCGCGAGCAGCTTGCGCAGCAGACCCGTCAGCTGCTCCGCCTCCTCGGCCGTGAGCGCCGACTCCAGTGCCGCCCGCTGCTGCCCGAGCCCGGCGCCGACGGCCTGGTCCACCAGCTCCCGGCCGTGCTCGGTGAGCGTCACCCGCAGCCCGCGCCGGTCGTGCGGGTCGGGGCTGCGGGTCAGCAGCCCCGCCTTCTCCAGCTTGTCCAGCCGGCCGGTCATCCCGCCGGTGGTGATCATCAGCGTGGCGGTCAGCTCGCGCGGTGAGAGCGTGTACGGCTCCCCGGACCTGCGCAGCGTCGCCAGCACGTCGAACTCCCCGAGCGCCATGCCGTAGGGCGCGTACGCCTTGTCCACCCGGCCGCGCATGGCGTTGGCCAGTCGGTAGATCCGCCCGAAGACGGCCATCGGCACGGTGTCCAGGTCGGGCCGGACGGCCGCCCACTGGTCGGCGATGGCATCGACGGCGTCATGGGCGGGGCCGGGGCCCGGAGCGGTGTCGGGGGCGGGCGCCGGGGCCGGGGTGTTCGTCTCCATGGGACCAGTCTCCCCTTCGGTACGACTCGATGGCAAGAAAGCCACTTGCAAGCAAGTAGCTTAGTGGTAAGTTAATTACCGCCAAGCCAGCCGGTCCCGCACCGGTCCGGGCACTCCACAGCAGGGGGAACCGTCATGTCCCGCAAGGCCGCCGTAGTCGCACTGACCGCGCTCGCCCCGATCTCCTGGGGCTCCACCTACTTCGTCACCACCGAGTTCCTCCCGCCGGACCGCCCCCTCTTCACCGGCCTGATGCGCGCCCTGCCCGCCGGCCTCCTGCTCCTCGCCCTCACCCGCAAGCTCCCGCAGGGCGCCTGGTGGGGGAAGTCGGCGGTCCTCGGAGCGCTCAACATCGGCGCCTTCTTCCCGCTGCTCTTCCTCGCCGCCTACCGGCTGCCCGGCGGGGTCGCCGCGGTCGTCGGCTCCGTCGGCCCGCTCTTCGTCGTCGGCCTCGCCGCCCTCTTCCTCGGCGAGAAGCCCACCGTGAAGACCCTGCTCACCGCCGTCGCCGCCGCCTTCGGTGTCAGTCTCGTGGTCCTCAAGGCAGGAGCCGCATTCGACCTGATCGGTGTGGCCGCCGGACTGCTCTCCTCGCTCTCGATGTCCGCGGGCATCGTCTTCACCAAGCGCTGGGGCCGTCCCGAGGGCGTCGGCGCCCTCGCGCTCACCGGCTGGCAGCTCACCGCGGGCGGCCTGGTCATCCTGCCGATCGCCTTCCTGGTCGAGGGCGCCCCGCCGGCCCTGACCGGCACCAACGTGGCCGGCTACGTCTACCTGGCCCTCGGCAACACCGCGATCTCCTACTTCCTCTGGTTCCGCGGCATCGAGCGGCTGAGCGCCTCCTCGGCCACCCTTCTCGGCCCGCTGTCCCCGATCACCGCGGCCGTCATCGGCTGGGTGGCGCTCGGCCAGGCCCTCGGCCCGGTGCAGGTGCTCGGCATGGCGATCGCCTTCGGTGCCACCCTGGCCGGCCAGCTCGGACCCCGTACCCCGAAGGCGCCGGCGCGGATCGTATCGTTCAGCTCCACTGAACGAAACGGTCAGGAAGTTTCGATGGACCTGGAGGGTTCGGGAGTGCGACGGTAGGCCGCATGAGCCTGATCACCGCCCGCCACCCGACCACCACCAACAGCACAAGCACCGCCTCCACCGACGACGGCACCAGCACCACACCCACCGACGACAGCACAAGCACCGCCGCCGCCACGACCGAGAAGCCGGCGCCCGCGAGGAAGCTCGCACGGGGCGCCGGCCTCGGCGTTCTCCTGGCCCTCCTCGCCACCGTCGTCTGGTCCGGCAGCTTCGTCGCCACCCGCGGCATGGCCGAGACCGTCCCGCCCGTCCAGGCGGTCTTCTGGCGCTGGATCATCGCGCTGCTCGCCGTCGCGCCCTTCGCCGCCCGCCCGTTCCTGCGGCAGTGGCGGACGATCCGCCGCCACCTCGGCTTCGTCGCCCTCGCCTCGCTCTTCGGCGTCGCGCTCTACAACACCCTCGTGCACCAGGCCGGACTGACCACCTCCGCCTCCAACATGGGCATGATCATGGCCGCCTCCCCGGTGATCATGGCGGGGTACGCCCGGCTCGGCGGCGAACGCCTCGGCGCCCGCCGGATCCTCGGGATGCTGACCGCCGCGCTGGGAGTGCTCCTGCTCGTCGGCAAGGGCTCGCTCACCGTCGATCTCGCCGCCGGCGACCTGTGGATGTTCGCCGCGGCCCTGTCCTTCGCCTCGTACAGCGCCCTGCTCAAGCGCAAGCCCGCCGAGATCGACGGACTCGCCTTCCTCTTCACCGCGTTCCTGCTCGGCGCCCTGATGCTCGCCCCCGCGTACGCCGTGTCGCTCACCGTCCAGGGCGGGTTCGCCCTCGGCCTCGCGACCGCGGGCCCCCTGCTGTACGTCGGCGTCTTCTCCTCCGCCGTCGCCTTCTTCGCGTGGAACAAGGCGATCACCCTGGTCGGCGCGGCCCGCGCGGGGGTCGTCTACTACCTCCAGCCCGTCTGCGTCGCCCTCCTCTCGTACGCCCTCCTCGGCGAGCGGCTCGGCCTCCTCGGCGGCGTGAGCATGGCCCTCGTCCTCGGCGGGGTGGCGCTGGCCTCGGCACGAGCCCGCTGAGTGCCGCCCGGCCCGCCCGGTAGGTTGCGCCCCATGACCGAGTGGGACATCAAGAAGCTCCAGATCCTCCGCACCCTCCGCGACCGCGGCACCGTCACCGCGACCGCGGAGGCCCTGCGCATGACCCCCTCGGCCGTGTCCCAGCAGCTCACCAACCTCGCCAAACAGCTCGGGGTGCGGCTCCTGGAGGCCCAGGGCCGCCGGGTCCGGCTCACCGACGCCGCCCATCTGGTGCTGCGGCACGCGGAGGCGGTCTTCGCCCAGCTGGAGCGCGCCGACGCCGAACTCGACGGGTACCTGCGCGGCGAGGCCGGGCAGTTGCGGGTGGCGGCCTTCTCGACGGCCGTGCCCGCCCTCGTCGTCCCCGCCGTACGACAGCTCCGGACCGCCCACCCCGGACTCGACATCCGCGTCCGGGAGGCCGAGGCGGCGGAGGCGTACGAACTGCTCACCGCGGGCGAGGTCGACCTGGCGCTCTCGCTCGCCGCCCACGCGCCCTCGGCGCGCGACCCCAAGTTCAGCCGGGTGCCCCTCCTCGCCGACCCCCTCGACGTCGCCCTGCCCGCCGGACACCCGCTCGCCGACGCGCCCGGCCTCCGCCTCGCCGACCTCGCCGCCGAGCCGTGGATCTTCGGCGGCTCCGGCCCCTGGTCGGAGATCACCACCGCCGCCTGCGAGGCCGCCGGCTTCGTGCCCGAACAGGCCCACAGCGCCTCCGGCTGGACCGCGATCCTCGCCATGGTCGAGGCCGGGATGGGCATCGCGCTCGTGCCCCGGATGGCCTCCGCCGACCGCCGGGGCGGCGCCGGGGTCGTCATGCGCGTCCTCTCCGCCGACCAGCCGCGCCGCCATGTCGTCGCGGCGGTACGGCGCGGGGCCGAGGAGGGGCCGGCGGTGGCCCGGGTGCTCGCCGCGCTCGGGCAGGCGGCCGCGGCCCGGGAATCCGTCCAGCAGAACTGAGCCCCTCGGTCTGCCGCGGAACCACCCCTGCCACCGTTCAGCAGAACTGAAAGACGTCATCGAAAACATTCGATGGACCGGAGGGGACGGGCGCGGGAGAGTCGAGGCATGAGCGACTTCGACGAGACCCAGGACCCGCACGCCAACGACGCCGCCCCCTACTCCGGCGGCGACCCGTACGCCGACTACCGGTCCGGTGACTTCCCCTTCACCGAGCTCGTCGACCTCGCCGACCGCCGCCTCGGCGCCGGAGTCGTGGCCGCCAACGACGAGTTCTTCGCCGAGCGCGAGAACCTCCTCGTCCGCGAGCGGGCCGTCTTCGACCCGGAGCACTTCGGCCACAAGGGCAAGATCATGGACGGCTGGGAGACCCGCCGCCGCCGCGGCGCCGACGCCGAGAACGTCTTCCCCGCACCCGAGGACCACGACTGGGCGATCGTCCGCCTCGGCGCCCCCGGCGTGATCCGCGGGATCGTCGTCGACACCGCCCACTTCCGCGGCAACTACCCGCAGAAGGTCAGCATCCAGGCCACCGCGGTGGAGGGCTCGCCCAGCCCCGCCGAGCTGCTCGACGCGAAGTGGGAGGAGCTCGTCCCGCCGACCCCCGTCCGCGGCCACGCCGCCAACGGCTTCCGCGTGGACGCCGAGCGCCGCTTCACCCACCTGCGCCTCTGCCAGCACCCCGACGGCGGCATCGCCCGCCTCCGCGTCCACGGCGAGGTCGTCCCCGACCCCGAGTGGCTGGAGCTCCTCGGCACCCTCGACCTGATCGCCGTGCTCAACGGCGGCTCGTACGAGGACGCCTCGGACAAGTTCTACTCCTCGCCCACGCAGATCATCCTGCCCGGCACCTCCCGCAAGATGGACGACGGCTGGGAGAACCGCCGCCGCCGGGTCCGCGGCACCAACGACTGGGTCCGCTTCCGGCTCGCCGCCCAGGGCGCCGTCCGCGCCGTCGAGATCGACACCGCCTACCTCAAGGGCAACTCCGCCGGCTGGATCGCGCTCCAGGGCCGCAACGGCGACACGGGCGAGTGGTTCGAGATCATCCCCCGGACCCGGCTCCAGCCCGACACCCTGCACCGCTTCAAGCTCCCCGCCCAGGCCGTCGTCACCCACGTCCGCCTCGACGCCTTCCCCGACGGCGGCGTCGCCCGGATGCGGCTCCACGGCACGCTGACGGAGCAGGGCGCCTCCGACCTGCGCGCCCGGTACGCGGCCCTCGGCGGCTGACGCGCGGGACCCCGGACTTCCGCCCGGCGGAGCGGCCGCGCGCCGACGCCTGCCCGCCGGGCGGACTCCAGACGCGGCGAAGGGGCACCTCCGTGGGGGAGGGTGCCCCTTCGCCGTCCCCCAGGACGCCTGCGAAGATCATCCGGCCGGGCGCGACCACCGACCACCTGGGGGACCGATGGAACGATTCCGATCGACAGCGAGACCGGCATCGAGACCGGCATCGAGACCGGCAGCGAGGTCGACGGTGAGATCGACCGTGAGGACAGGAGCGGCCCGGCTCGCCGCCGCGTTCGCCCTCGCGGCAGCGCTGCTCGCCGGCCTCACCTCCCCGGCCCTCGCCGAGGACGTCGTCGACCCGGCCACCGCGCCGCCGGTGCGCACGATCACGTACAACGTGTGCGGCGGGTGGGAGGAATGCCGGAGCGACCTCGACCTGCCCACCTGGACGGCCGAACTCCGCGAGCAGACCCTGGCCTGGGACACGGACGTCCTCATGCTCCAGGAGCTGTGCATCGGCCAGTGGGTCTCCCTGCGGGACGCCCTTCCCGGCTACAGGGCCGTGTGGACGTCCGCCAGGTCCTACCCGGGCTGCGCCAAGTGGTCGACCGACACCCGGTTGGGCCTCGGTGTCTTCGTCAAGGCCCCCGCCGTGGAGCGGTACGCGGCCGGCCTCACGGTCCCGGCCGGCGAGTCACCGCGCTCGGTCCTCTGCGCGCGCGGCCCGATCGACGGCCGCACCACGCTCGCCTGCACCACCCACCTCGCCCAGTACATCAAGCCGGACAACGGCTCCTCGCAGGTGATGGCGCACCTCGACACCTGGGCCGCCGGAGCCCCGGTGATCCTCGGCACCGACCTCAACGCGGGTACGGAAGCGACCTACGACCCCGTGCTGAACCCGATCCGCACCGGGTTGCCCGGCACCGGACCGTTCGTCGAGGCCGACGAGAACGACCGTGAGCCGACCATCGCGAGCGGCAAGAAGTTCGACCACGTCTTCCTCAGCGCGCGCGACTTCCGCAGCGTGCGGGCCGACGCGCTCGAACCCGAGTCGCCCGGCGCCAAGCCGCTCTCCGACCACAAGCTGCTCCGCGCCGCCGCCCGCCTGGGCTCCGGCGCCGACACCGATCTGACCGGCGACGGCCGGCCCGACGTCCTCGCGGTGAAGGACGACGGCAATCTGCGCCTGTACCCGGGCACGGACGGCGGAGCCCTCGGCACCCCGCGCGTGATCGGCACCGGCGGCTGGGCCGGCGCCGTCGTCAGCCACCGCGGCGACTGGACCGGCGACGGCCACCCGGATGTGCTCGCCCGCATCGGCAACGACCTGTGGGTCTATCCCAACACCGGCGGCGGCGAGCTCGGCCCGCGCGTCGCCATGGGCGGCCGGCCCACCGGCTGGAGCGGCCTCACCCCCCTCGCGGCGGGCGATGTCGACGGCGACGACCTGCCCGACGTCCTCGTCCGCAGCGGCACCGGCCTGTGGCTGCACCGCGGCGGCGAGCCCCAGGCGGGACAGCCCGCCTTCGCCCCCAGGGCGGCTCTCCCCATCGGCGACGCGGAGTGGGCCGCGTACGACGTGCTGACGCCTGGCGACACCGGCGGTGACGGACTGGCCGACGTGTGGGCCCGGGACCGCGCGACCGGAGCGATCAAGCAGTACCCGAGCCGGGGAACCCAGCACCTCGGCACCACCCCGACCGTCCTCGCCGCCGCCGGCGAGGCGGCCGTCGCCGACCGACGCCTCCTGCTGTCGGCCGGCGACGCGAACGGCGACAAGGTCCCCGACCTGTGGTCGACCCGTACCTCGGGCACCGCCGAGAACCTGGAGTTCCTGCCGGGCACGGGCACGGGCACGCCCACCGGCTTCGCGCCGGCCGCGACCGTCGGCACCGGCGGCTGGCAGTGGATCGACTCCCTGGGCTGACCTGCCCAGGCACGGAGAAGGGGCCCCCGGACCGTCGGTCCGGGGGCCCCTTCCTCACGTCACCGACGTCACGTCACCGCGCTCACGCGCCGGCGGCCGCGTCCGCCGCCTGGGCCTTCAGGGCGCGCTCGACGCCCGCGCGGCACTCCGTCACCAGACGGCGCAGCGCCGGGGCCGGCTCGTGCTCCGCGATCCAGGCGTCCGTCGCGTCCAGCGTCTCCTGCGAGACCTGGAGCGTCGGGTAGAGGCCGACCACGATCTGCTGGATGATCTCGTGGCTGCGGGTCTCCGAGATGCCCTTGATCGACGCGAAGTACTTCGCCGAGTACGGGGCGAGCAGCTCGCGCTGGTCGGACTGGACGAAGCCGCCGATGACGGCCTCCTGCACCGCGTTCGCCAGCTTGTCGTCCTCGACGACCGAGGCCCAGGCCTCGGCCTTCGCGGCCTCCGTCGGACGGGCCGCGCGCGCGGTCGCCGCGTGCCGCTCGCCCGCCGCCGTGCGGTCGCGCTCCAGCTCGGCGGCGATCTCCGCCTCGTCGTAGACGCCGGTGGCCGCGAGCCGCTGGACGAACGTCCAGCGCAGCTCGGTGTCGACCGCCAGGCCCTCGACGGTCTCGCGGCCCTCCAGGAGGGCGGCGAGCAGATCCAGCTGCTGCGGGGTGCGGGCGGTCGCCGCGAAGGCGCGCGCCCACGCCAGCTGGTGGTCGCTCGCGGGCGCGGCCGCCTGGAGGTGGGCGAGGGTGGCCTCGGTCCAGCGGGCCAGACCGGCCTCGCGCCACTCCGGCGCCGCGTACAGCTCGAGGGCGGCCTTGACCTGGCCCTGGAGCGACTGGACGACGCCGATGTCGGACTCCTTGGCGATCCCGGAGAGCACGAGGTCCAGGTAGTCGCGGGTGGCCAGCTCGCCGTCGCGGGTCATGTCCCAGGCGGACGCCCAGCACAGGGCGCGCGGCAGCGAGTCGGCGAAGTCGCCGAGGTGCGCGGTGACGTTGGTGAGGGACACCTCGTCGAGGCGGACCTTCGCGTACGACAGGTCGTCGTCGTTGAGCAGGACGACGGCCGGGCGGGCCTTGCCCACCAGCTGCGGCACGGAGGTCAGCTCGGCGGCCTCGATGTCGAGTTCGAGGCGGTCGGTGCGGACCAGCTTGCCGCTCGCGTCGAGGTCGTAGAAGCCGATGGCGATCCGGTGCGGACGCAGGACGGCCTCGCCCTTGGCGCCGGCGGGCAGCGCCGGGGCCTCCTGCCTGACGGCGAAGGCGGTGACGGCGCCGTTCTCGTCGGTCTCGATCTCCGGCCGCAGGATGTTGATGCCGGCCGTCTCCAGCCACGCCTTCGACCAGGTCTTCAGGTCACGGCCGGAGGTCTCCTCCAGCGCGCCGAGCAGGTCGGACAGACGGGTGTTCCCGAAGGCGTGCGCCTGGAAGTAGGCCTGGACGCCCTTGAAGAACTCGTCCTGGCCGACGTAGGCGACGAGCTGCTTCAGGACGCTGGCGCCCTTGGCGTACGTGATCCCGTCGAAGTTGACGAGCACGTCCTCCAGGTCGTTGATCTCCGCCATGATCGGGTGCGTCGACGGCAGCTGGTCCTGGCGGTAGGCCCAGGTCTTCTCCGCGTTGGCGAAGGTCGTCCAGGCGTTCGGCCAGCGGGTGCCGGCCACCGAGGCCTGGCAGGCGACCGAGGTGTACGTGGCGAACGACTCGTTCAGCCAGAGGTCGTTCCACCACTCCATGGTGACGAGGTCGCCGAACCACATGTGGGCGAGCTCGTGCAGGATCGTCTCGGCGCGCCGCTCGTACGCCGCGTCCGTCACCTTCGAGCGGAAGACGTACTGGTCGCGGATGGTGACCGCGCCCGCGTTCTCCATCGCGCCGGCGTTGAACTCCGGCACGAAGAGCTGGTCGTACTTGGCGAACGGGTAGTCGTAGGCGAACTTCTCCTGGAACCAGTCGAAGCCCTGCCGCGTGACGTCGAAGATGTGGTCGGCGTCGAGGAACTCGGCGAGCGACGGACGGCAGTAGATGCCGAGCGGGACGCTCTGCCCGTCCTTCTCGTACGAGGAGTGCACCGAGTGGTACGGGCCGACGATCAGCGCCGTGATGTACGTGGAGATCCGGGGCGTCGGCTCGAAGACCCAGATGTCGTCCTTCGGTGTCTCCGGCGTCGGCGAGTTGGAGATCACCGTCCAGCCCGTCGGGGCCTTCACGGTGAACTGGAAGGTCGCCTTCAGGTCGGGCTGCTCGAACGAGGCGAAGACCCGCCGCGCGTCCGGCACCTCGAACTGGGTGTACAGATAGGCCTGGTCGTCGACCGGGTCGACGAAGCGGTGCAGGCCCTCACCGGTGTTGGTGTACGCGCAGTCGGCGACGACCTTGAGCTCGTTGCGGCCCGCCTGCAGATGGCGCAGCGCGATCCGGGAGTCCCGGAAGACGGCGCCGATCTCCAGCGCGTGGCCGTTGAGCACGACCTCGTGGACGGCGGGGGCGACGAGATCGATGAAGGTCTCGGCACCGGCCTCGGCGGAATCGAAGCGGACGGTGGTGACGGACCGGTAGGTGCCGCCCTCCTGCGCACCGGTGAGGTCGAGTTCGACCTCGTATGCGTCCACGGTCAGCAGCGCGGCCCGCTGCTTGGCCTCTTCACGGGTCAGGTTTGTGCCAGGCACCCGGTCAACTCCTCGGTTTCGTGACGTTTGGCCCATCCTTCCACGGGCCGGCTCAGCGGCGCACGGCACATTTCCACGACCCGTCACCGCTGATCCGCAGCAGCCCCGGCCCCGGCACGGCCACGCTCGCCCGCACCTCGCCGACCCCGTTGACCAGCAGGTCCCGCTCCTCGTCGTCGTAGAGCGGATCGTGCGGCGGGGTGTGCCGGTGCACGGTGAAGCGCGACTCGCCGTGGTGCAGGAAGTCGAGGACCCCGGGCGGCCCCTCGTAGACCACCAGATCGTGGGCGAGCCCCTCGACGTGGCTGTCGAAGCGGCGCGCGTGCGAGAGGGGCAGCACCCGCAGCGTCCAGGGGGCGTCGGCCTCCACCCGCAGGGCCAGCGACCGGGCGCGCGGGACGAGGGCGACCGTACGGGCGCGGACCTCGTCCTCGTACGCCGCGAGCAGGTACTCCTCGGCGCGGCCGTGGGCGTCGCAGGTCTCGATGGTGGTGGAGAGCGAGTGGTACGACTCGATCTCCAGGAGCACCCAGTGGCCCGGCGGCAGCTCCGGCCCGCAGCGCACGGTCTCCTTGCCGCGGCCCTGGTAGACGGCGGGCCGGAAGTCCCCGCCGTACGGGTCGGCCACCGGCACCGGCGGGGCGGCGGGCGCCGGGGGAGCGGGCGGCGGGACGTAGCCGGGGCCCGGGATCGGCGGTGGCGGGGCCTCCACCACGATGCCGAGGTCCGTCGCGAGCCCGGCGAGCCCGGAGCCGTACCCCTGGGCGACCGCGCGGAACCGCCAGCCGCCGTCGCGCCGGCGGAACTCCCCGAGGACGAAGGCCGTCTCCGCCGTCGCGCCCCCGACCGCGCGGTACGCCACGGGGTTCCCGGCCCCGTCCGTGACCCGCAGGTCGAGCCCGGGCACCTGCCCGAAGGCGCCCCCGTCCGTGGAGGCGGCGATCACCACACGTCCCACGTCCGGCTCCACCCGCGCGAGGTCCAGCCACAGCCAGTCGGCGGCCGGGCTGCCGGGCGCGCCCGGCGCCGATCTCCCGAGGTGCCGCACCGCGCCCGAGGGGTGGTCGGTCCGGTTGTAGAAGACCAGATCGGCGTCGCCCCGGACCCGGTCCCCGGCCCCGAGCAGCAGCGCCGAGACGTCCACGTCGGGCACCCCTGGCCCGGTCCGCCAGCTGACCGCGACGTGGAGGGCCTGCGGGTGCACCGGGACGTCGGCCCCCGGCGGTATCTGGGTCATGGGGGAACTGTGGCACGGGCGGGCACGCCGGAGGGGCGGCTCCCCGCAACGGGAAGCCGCCCCTCCGGAGGGTGGTGCGGGTCAGCCCTTGAGCTCGGCCGCGACGAGCTCCGCGATCTGCACCGCGTTCAGCGCGGCGCCCTTGCGCAGGTTGTCGTTGGAGAGGAACAGCGCCAGGCCGTTGTCGACCGTCTCGTCCACGCGGATGCGACCGACGTAGGAGGCGTCCTTGCCGGCCGCCTGGAGCGGGGTCGGGATCTCGGAGAGCACGACGCCCTCGGCGTCCTTCAGCAGCTCGTAGGCGCGCTCGACGCCGATCGGCCGCTCGAAGCGGACGTTGACCTGGAGGGAGTGGCCCGAGAAGACCGGGACGCGCACGCAGGTGCCGGAGACCTTGAGTTCCGGGATCTCCAGGATCTTGCGGGACTCGTGGCGGAGCTTCTGCTCCTCGTCGGTCTCGAAGGAGCCGTCGTCGACGATCGAGCCGGCGAGCGGGACCACGTTGAAGGCGATCGGGCGCTTGTAGACGGCCGGCTCGGGGAACTCCACGGCCTCGCCGTCGAAGGCCAGCTGGTCGGCGTTCTCGGCCACGGCACACGCCTGGGTGCGCAGCTCGGCGACGCCGGCCACACCGGAGCCGGAGACGGCCTGGTAGGTGGTGGCGATCAGCGCGGTCAGGCCGGCCTCCTGGTGGAGGGGCTTGAGGACCGGCATGGCGGCCATGGTGGTGCAGTTCGGGTTGGCGATGATGCCCTTGGGGCGGTCCTTGATCGCGTGCGGGTTGACCTCGGAGACGACCAGCGGGACCTCGGGGTCACGGCGCCAGGCGGAGGAGTTGTCGATCACGACGGCGCCCTGGGAGGCGACCTTCTCGGCGAGGGCCTTGGAGGTGGTGCCGCCGGCGGAGAAGAGCACGATGTCCAGGCCGGTGTAGTCGGCGGTGGAGGCGTCCTCGACCGTGACACCGTCGACGACGGTGCCGGCGGAACGCGCGGAGGCGAAGAGCCGCAGCTCGTCGAGGGGGAAGTTCCGCTCGGCCAGGATGCTGCGCATGACTGTGCCGACCTGACCGGTGGCTCCGACGATTCCGACCTTCACGGGGACTCCTCCGTACGTATGTGCAGGGTGCTGCCGGTCCATGATGCGTATGTCCCGGGGCGCCTTGTCCAATCCATTGTCCAAGGGACGGACGAGTGTCGGGACGCGAAAGGGGCGGGCACCGGTTCCGGCGCCCGCCCCCTTCACGTACGGGGTGCTACGGGTACTACGGGGTGACCGCGCCGATCAGGACGCTGCCGGCGCCCGCGAGGGTGCCGCGGGCGTTGACCAGCTGGACCTCGCCGAAGAACTGACGGCCCTCGGGAGCCGCACCGGCGACCAGGACCTCGGCCGAGACCTGGGCGGAGGCGCCGTTGGCCAGCGGGTACGTCTTCGCCGCGTCGACCTGGACGGTGCCGAGCGCGGACGAGAAGTACACGTCCTTGTAGTCGTACGTGGTGCCGCCCTCGGCGTGGACCGCGTAGCCGTCGATGACGACGGTGTACGTGCCCGCGGCCGGCTTCACGAGGGAGACGGACTCCTCCGAGTCGCCGTCGGCCGACTGGGCGACCTGCTTGCCGTTCAGCGAGACCGTGAGGTCGAGGTCGGCGGCCTTGTCGGAGGTGTTGCCGATGCCGATGTCGAGACGCTCGACGCCCTCACCGATGGTGACGGTCTTCGTCTGCTTCTCGTGGTGCTGGATGGTCGGCGTCTCGCTCTTCTGCGAGCCGAGGGAGCCGCCCTTCAGCTTGCCCTCGATGCCGGAGAAGCGGTTCGTGACCGTCCACTGGACCGGGGCCGGGGTGCCGATCTTCGCCTCGGCGACCGTCTGGACGGCCGGGTCGAAGTCGGCGCCGAGGACGTTGACACCCAGGGTGTACGGGTTGTCCAGGTCCGGCGACGTACGGCGGGACTCGACCTCGATCTCCCAGACGCCGGGCGTCGGGTTCGCGTAGGACCGCAGGTCCGGGCGGCAGGTGTTGGCCGGGTTGTAGTGCGGGTAGCAGCCCGTGGTGGCGGTCGGGTCGACCGGCACGCCGTACGGGTGGATCGCGATGAAGCGGGTCTGGCTCTTCGCCTTCAGACCGGCCAGCGAGATCTCCAGCGTCTTGGCGCCCTGGGGCACGGTGACGAAGTAGTGCTTGGTGCTGTTGCGCTGCACCGAGCCGGAGGCGGAGAAGCCGTAGCCCGGGGCGACCAGGTCGCTCGCGACGATCGAGGTGGCGAGGATCTGCTTGTCGACGCCCTCGGTGCGCTCGTCGTCGGCCTCCAGGATGACGCTGTGCGCGCCGGCGGTGGCGGCACGGGCCTGGAGCTTGACGGTGACCGGCTTGTTCAGCGGCAGGTCGATCTCGTCGTCGCCGAGGATGCGGAAGGTGCCGTCGTTGTACTTGAGGTCGAGCTCGTGCTCGATCGACCGGTTCGGGCCGCTCGTGCGCGTGATCGTGACGTCGTAGACGCGCTTCTGGCCGACCTTGAGGTCGCCCTCACGGTCGTACACACCGGTGCCGGTGTGCGGGGCCGGGAAGATCGCGGTGTCGACCGGGGCCTCGACCTTGTAGTCGTGCGCCGTGGCGCCGTCCTTGATCGAGTCCCAGGCCTCCTCGATGTCGATGAGGCCCGAGCCCTGCTCGTGGGCCGCGACGCCGGAGATCCGCTTCGCGGTCGAGGTGAGGGCGGTGCGCAGGGTCAGCGGCGAGAGGGCGATGCCCTTCTGCTTCGCGGCCGAGAGCAGCAGCGCGCTCGCGCCCGCCGCCTGCGGCGAGGACATCGAGGTGCCGTTGAGCATGCCGTAACCGGCGGGCAGCGCGTAGCCGGACTCGGGGACACCGGCGCCGGCCAGCCAGGTCGGGATGGTGTTCACGGACGAGCCGGGGGCGGTGATGGTCGGGGTGAAGCCGCCGTCCTCACGCGGGCCGCGCGAGGAGAAGGGGAACATGGCGTACTTCTTCTCGACGGCCGAGCCGTAGTTGGCGGCCCAGGTCTCCTTGGAGACGGCGGCGCCGACCGAGATGACCTTGTCGGCCAGGGACGGGTCGCCGATCGTGTTGATGCCGGGGCCCGAGTTGCCGGCCGAGATGACCAGCTGGACGCCGTACGTGTCGATCAGGCGGGTGTAGAGGCGCGAGCGGACGTTGTCGCCGTCGTTCTGTGCCGGCAGGCCGCCGATCGACATGTTGACGATGTCGACGCCGCGGTTGACGACGAGGTCCGTCATGCCCTCGGTGAGGGCGGTGTTGGTGCAGCCGCCGGTCCAGGTGCAGGCGCGCGAGGAGACGATCTTCGCGCCGGGGGCCGCGCCGTTCATCCGGCCGCCGAAAAGGCTGTTGGCGGCGGTGATGCCGGCGACGTGCGTGCCGTGCGAGGACTCGACGAGACCGACGTTGACGAAGTCGCGCTTCTGGCCGACCCAGCTGCCGCCGAGCGGGTCCATCGGGACGTCCTTGCGGATCTCCACGACGAACGGCGTCTTCTCGGCGACCTCGGTGGCCGGGTTGTCGGTACCGAACCAGCCGATCTGGTACCCGTCCTTGTACGGCTTCATCGGCGCGTTGTCCGTGAAGTCGTTGTTCTGGTCGGTGTCCACGCGGACGGTCCCGGCGGCCGGGTCGTACAGCAGGCCGAAGACGTCGGAGGTGTCGCCGTCCCGGTTGATGTCACCGGCCGGGTCGCCGCCCGCGGTGACCGACTCGGTGAAGCGGCTGAACTGGTAGGAGCCCTCGGGCGCCTTCCAGCTCTGCGAGGAGGCGGTGAAGACCGGGCCCGCGACCGGGGCGTTCTGCAGACGCCAGGTGGCGTCGCCCTCGGTGATCGGGTCGGTGGCCGTGACCCAGTCGACGATCTTGCGCTCGCCGGTGGTGGTCTTCTGGAGCGCCGGGTGACCGAGGTCGACGCCGGAGTCCAGGATGCCGATGGTCACGCCGCGGCCGTCGGCCTTCGAGTGGTCCTTGACGAAGTCGACCGCGCCCGTCTCGTGCGAGGGGTTGTACGGGTTCTTCGCCGGGGTGTTCCTGCCCGGGGCCGGGTACGTCGTGGTGACGGTCGTGCCGTCGACGGCGCCCGCGTCCGGGGTCGGGTCGTCCAGGACGATCTCGGCCTGGAGGTCGATCGACTGGACGGAGGAGAGCTTCGTGGCAGCCTTGATGGCCGCCTCGGCCTTCGCGGTCGGCAGCGTGGCGCGGACGTAGCCGAGCGCGTCCTGCTGCTTGCCGACGGAGGCGCCGGGGACGGCGTCGAGCTGACCCGCGACCTGCTCGGTCGCGCCGGGGGCGGTGGCGACGAGCACGGTGACGTTCTTCTCGCCGCTGACCTGGGCCTCGGTGAGGCGCTGGGCGTCGATGGCGCCGAGCTTGTCGGCCGGGTCCGAGGACTTCACCGGGGGAGTGGACACCGGGGCCTCGGTGGCGAGCACGGGCGCGGCGCCGGTCGCGACGAGCGCGGCGACCAGGCCGGCAGCGGCGGCGATGCGGGCCGCTCGTCTGTGCCCGGGCGTCGAGCTTCCGGGTATGGAGCTCCGAGTTTCGGGGGTGGTCATTTACATCCCTGTTTGTGAAAGGAGAGAGTCCGGATTTCGGTGCCGGATGACCGCTCAGCCTTTCGTAAACGACAGGGGTTTGTGGAGAGTTACTCGGGGCCGGTTTGCCGCCGCGGCGTAAACCCGCCAGCGCTCGCGATGCGCCACGGGGGAGGAAACGGTGTGAACCGGGGCGGGTCGGCGGCCTCGCCGGGTCAGCTCTCCTTCGTACGGGCGTAGTGGCGCGAGGCCTTGGCCCGGTTGCCGCAGACCGCCATCGAGCACCAGCGGCGGGTGCCGTTCCGCGAGGTGTCGAAGAAGTGCAGGATGCACGCCTCGTGGGCGCAGGCCCGAATGCGGTCGGGCGCGGTGCGCAGCAGGTCGAGGTAGTCGCGGGCGGCGGTCCAGCCCGGCCCCCAGGAGGGGTCCGCGAACTCGCTCTCCTCGCCCGCGCCTTCGGCGGTGAGGGTGACCCGGATGCGCCCGTGGCCGAGGACGGCGTCGACGCGGGCGGTGGCGGCGGGGTCGCCGGGCGCGTCGACGAGCGCGCCCAGGGCCTCCCGGGCCGCCAGCGTGTGGCGCAGGGTGCCGGCGTCGGCGGTGAACCGGTCCGTCAGGTTGTTGGTGGCGAGCCAGACGGCGAGCCCCTCGACGTCGGTGAGCAGGTCCTGGCGGACGCCCTCGCTGTTCCAGCGCGTGTTGAGCAGATCGAGGGAGACGGGTTCGCCGGTGAGCGGCCGCGGGTCCGTGGTGGTGGCGGTCATGGCGGTGCACCCTCCTCGTCGAGCTAACCCCTCAATGGTACGTGAGCGGTTGACGCCCTCCATGTCTAACCTCTAATCTCGAATTAAGAGGTTAGCCCGAGGGGGCCGGCCGCTGCGACGAAGGGACGCCCATGTCCGCGATCGGCACACTCGCCACCCACCACGTCGGCCTCAACGTCACCGACCTGACGCGCTCGCTCGCCTTCTACGGGGACGTCCTCGGCTTTGAGGTCCTCGGCGAGGGCCGGGAGGAGGGCAGCGGCAGCCGCTACGCCTTCCTCGGTCAGGACGGCCGCCTGGTCCTCACCCTCTGGCAGCAGTCCGAGGGCGTGTACGACTCCGGCCGGCCCGGCCTCCACCACCTCGCCTTCGAGGCCGAGTCCATCGAGCGCGTCCGCGTCGCCGAGGCCGCGCTCACCGCGCGCGGCACCTCCTTCGCGTACGAGGGCGTCGTCGCCCACCGCGAGGGCGCGGCCTCCGGCGGCATCTTCTTCCACGACCCGGACGGCACCCGCCTGGAGATCTCGGTCCCGAAGGGCGCGGAGGACTCCCCCTCTCCGTCCGCCTCGGCCCCTACCTGCGGGTTCTTCTAGGGCGTGTTGCGAAAGTCCCGCCTGCCCGACGGCGCCTGGCACGCACGCTCGAGGGGGACCTGGCTGTCGTCGGCCGCCGCCGGCGGGTTGTGGGCAGTCGTTCCGCAGGGCGGAACGGGTGGGCACTCGCCCCCGCGCCACGGGCCGAAGCCCGCACCACCACGAACCCGCACCCTAGGGAGGCCCGCCATGGCCACGTACAACCCCGGCTCCCTCGCCGTGCAGGAGCACGAGGGCGTCCGAGACCTCGCCGACCATGTCGGCCGGTCCATCACCCCCGGCATCCGCCCCGTCGCCGCCGCCTTCCTGGAGGCCCAGCCCATGCTGGTGGTGGGCGCCGCGGACCACGAGGGCCGCGTCTGGGCGCACCTGCTCACCGGCCCGCCCGGCTTCGTCCGGGCCACCGGTCCCCACTCGGTCTCGGTGGCCGCCGCCCTCCCCGAGGGCACGCCCGGCACCGCCCCCGTCGGCACGATCGCCCTCGATCCCCGCACCCGCCGCCGCATGCGCCTCAACGGCACCGCACGCCCCAGCGCCCGGGGGTTCACGATCGAGGCCGAAGAGGTCTTCTCCAACTGCCCGAAGTACCTCCAGAGACGTGAGCTGTACGGCTCCGAGGCCGCCCGCCCCGAGTCCGGTGCCGTGCTCCACGGCGAGGCGCTCACCCCCGACCAGCTGCGCCGCGTCCGCGCCGCCGACACCTTCTTCGTCGCCACCGCCGCGCCCGACGGCGTCGACGCGAGCCACCGCGGCGGCAACCCGGGCTTCGTCCGCGCCGACACGCCCCGGGAGCTGAGCTGGCGGGACTACCCCGGCAACGCGATGTTCCTGACCCTGGGCAACCTGGCGGAGGACGGCCGCGCCGGACTGCTCTTCCTCGACTGGGAGTCCGGGACGACCCTCCGGCTCAGCGGCCTCGCGCGCACCGAGTACGGCCCCGAGGGCCGCGTCGTCCGCTTCCGGATCGACCGCACGGTGGAGACCCCGGGCGACAGCCCCCTGCGCTGGTCGGCGCCGGAGTACTCCCCGTCGAACCCGCCGACCCCCTGAGCCTGGCCCGCCGCCCCCAAGCCCACCGCCCCCAAGCCCACCGCCCCCTGGCCCACTGCCCCCTGACCCGCCGCCCCCTGACCGAGGACCCGCCCGTGCCTCCCACCACCCCGGCCACCGTGCAGGCCGCCTCCCCGGCCCCGGCCCCGGCCCCCGTTCCCGCGTCGACCGCCGCGCCCTCCGCCCTCGCCCGCCCCCGGCCCCCCGCCCGGCCTCGCCCCCGGGTCCTCCTCGCCGGGACCGCGACCGCCGTCACCGCGCTCCTCCTCCTGGTCGCCCTCGGCACCCTCCTCCGGCAGCCCCTGCTCATCCCGCCGCTCGCGGCGAGCATGGCGCTGGTCGCGGGCGCCCCCGACCTGCCGCTCTCCCAGCCGCGCTCGGTCGTCGGCGGCCAACTGCTCTCCGCCCTCACCGGTTTCGCGGTCCTCGCCGTGGCGGGACCCGGCCTCTGGGGTGCCGCCGTCGCCGGCGGCCTCGCCCTCGGCGTCATGATGTGCGCCCGCACCCCGCACTCGCCCGCCGCCGCGACCGCCGTGATCGTCGCCCTCCAGGCCCCGGCGTTCTGGTCGTTTCTCGGCCTTCTCGCCCTCGCCTCCCTCCTCCTGGTCGCCGTCGGCCTCGCCGGCGCCCGTGCCGCGGGGCGGGCGTATCCCGCGTACTGGTTCTAACCTCGTTTCATGAAGCAGGAGTTGAGGGTGGCGGCCTACGCCGTGTGCGTCCGCGACGGCGAGATCCTCCTCGCCCGCTGGGTGTCGAGCGACGGCAGGAAGCGGTGGACCCTGCCGGGCGGCGGCATGGACCACGGCGAGGAGCCCGTCGACACCGTCGTCCGCGAGGTCGAGGAGGAGACCGGGTACCTCGCCGAACCCACCGCCCTCCTCGGCATCGACTCGATCCGCCGGAGCTGGCTCCGCCGTCTCGGCGGCCCCGGCGACTTCCAGGGCCTGCGGATCATCTACGAGGCGCAGGTCATCGGGGGTGACCTGCGCAACGAGACCGGAGGCTCGACCGACCTCGCAGCCTGGCATCCGCTCGACGCCGTCCCCGGCCTGCCGCGCGTCGAACTCGTCGACATCGGCCTCGACCTGTGGCGGGAGCGACCCCCCGTGGGCCGCTCCCGCCTCGCCGACCCCTCCCGGAGCTGACCCCTCCGTTCTACGGGTCGACCCGCTCCGGCAAAGGGCTGAAAAAGACTCAACCGTCGCCGGCCCGCTCAACCGTCCCGCAGACCCCGCGGTCCTCCCCGCCGACCGCAGTACACGCACAGCAGAGTTCCAGGGGAGCCCGCATGTCAGCCGTACGCACGACCCGCACCGTCCTCGCCGCCGCCCTGGTCGCGGGGCTCACCGCCACGGCGCTCGCCACCCCCGCCCTCGCCGCCCCGGCCGCCCCGGCGAAGGCGACGGCCAAGCCCCAGCAGGGCCACTCCGCCACCCAGCAGGCCCTCGACGCCGCGGTCGCCGGGGGCGTCCCCGGCGCCGTCGCCCAGGCCCGCGACGGGCGCGGCTCCTGGACCGGCACCGCCGGCGCCCGCAAGGGCGACGACCGCTACCGCGTCGGCTCCATCACCAAGACCTTCGTCGCCACCGTCCTCCTCCAGCTCCAGGCCGAAGGCCGCATCGACCTCGACGACCCGGTCGAGAAGTGGCTGCCCGGAGTTGTCGAGGGCAACGGCCACGACGGCCGGAAGATCACCGTCCGCCAGCTCCTCAACCACACCAGCGGCATCTACAGCTACACCGGGGACCCGGGCTTCGTGAAGAAGGTCGGCCCCGACTTCCTGGAGCACCGCTACGACAGGTGGGACCCCCGGGAGCTCGTCGCCATCGCCATGACCCACGAGCCGGAGTTCGCCCCCGGCGCCGGCTGGAGCTACTCCAACACCAACTTCGTCCTCGCCGGCCTCGTCATCGAGAAGGTCACCGGCCGCCCGTACGGGAAGGCCGTGGAGAACCGGATCGTCAAGCCGCTGAAGCTGCGCGCCACCAGCGTCCCCGGGACCAGGACGACCGTGCCGAAGCCCAGCAGCCGGGCCTACTCGAAGCTCGTCGACAACCCGACCCCGAACGACCCCGTCCACGACGTCACCGAACTCAGCCCCACCCTCGCGCACGCCGCCGGCGAGATGATCTCCGACTCCAACGACCTGCAGACCTTCTACCGCGCCCTGCTCACGGGCAAGCTCCTCCCGAAGGCCGAGCAGAAGGAGTTGACCGCCACCGTCCAGATCTCCCCCGAACTCCCCCAGGTGAGCTACGGACTCGGGATCATGAAGCAGAAGCTGAGCTGCGGCAAGGAGGTCTGGGGCCACGGGGGCGGCATCCACGGCTCCACCTCCGACGCCGTGACCACCAAGGACGGGCGCCACTCCCTCGCCCTGAACTTCAACGCCGACTGGACCGGCGACACCCAGGCCGTCCTGGAGGCCGAGTTCTGCGGCGTCGCCCCGAAGAAGGGCTGACCCTCCACCGGGTCAGCGCGGCAGGACGACGACATAAGCGCCGGGCTGCCGGTCCGGCGCGGCCATCAGGGCCGTACGGACCACGGTGGCCTGCTGGTCGAGGGCCTCGCGCAGCTTGCGCGGGGTCAGGTGGACGACCGTGATGCCGAGCCGCTCCAGGTGCTCGCGCTTGCGGGTGTACTCCGACCACAGCGCGTCGTCGTCCTGCCGCGGCGCCCGGGTGTCCAGCTCCACGGCGACCGCCTGGTCCGGCCAGTAGGCATCCACCCCGCCGAGGTGCGGGCCGCCCGGCAGCCGCAGGTCCACGTTCCACAGCGGGTCCGGCAGCCCGAACTCCCGCACCATCTCGTACAGCCGCTCCTCGGAGAGCGAGCGCCCCTCCACGAGGAGCGTGTCCACCGCGTCCACCACGTGCGGCCGGGTCAGCAGCCGGGCCCGGCTCAACTCCCGGACGATCGCGGCCGGTTCGCAGTGCCCGCCGCGGACGGCCTCGGTGAGCAGCCGGCGTACGGTCTCGGCGTCGGTGAGGGCCGAGACCGCGTCGGCGACCGCGCGTGCGACCGGGGCGACGGGGAGGCCGGTGAGCTCCACCGGCTCCGGGTGCTCGGCGGCCCGCACCACCCGCAGCCAGCCGGTGGAGCGCAGCCGCCGGGTGCGCGGGACGAGCACGTCGATCCGCTCCAGGGCGGTGAGCGGGGGAGCGGAGGCGAAGCGGTGCAGCGTCAGCGCGGCCAGGCCGGTGACCATCGCCTCGGGGCCCTGCGGCGGCGCGGACCCGCCCCGGCGGGCGTACAGGAGAGCGGCGCGCAGCCGGTCCTCGCTGGTCGGGGGACCGGGCTGGAGGAGGAAGACCCCGGGGAGCAGCTGCTGCCACCCGCCGCCGGGCCGGCAGTGCGCGGCGACCTCGCCGGCGGGCACGCCCCGCGTCCTCAACTGGGCGGCGGACGCGAGTCGTTCGGTGCGGCCGATGGGGGCGGCGAGGGGGAGGGGGCGGGGGGTGATGGGGGTGTTGTGGTTCATGCCGGGGGTCTTCCGCTTCCGAAGGCTCCCCTAACCCCTGTTACACGCTCGTCGACATTTAGGGACAACCTCGCCCTAAAGTACGCGCGTTCGAGTGCCGATGAGGGGCCGGCGCAGCGGTGACCCGTGCCCCGCACACCGACGGGGGCCGCGCGCAGCAGCGCGCGGCCCCCGTCGGAGCGTCGGTCCTCAGCCGGCCAGGCGGTCGCAGGCCTGCGCGCGCAGCGCGCGCGCCAGGTCGTCCCGCGCCTCCAGGACGAGGCGGCGCAGCGCCGGCGCGGCCGACTCGTGCGCCGTCAGCCAGGCGTCCGCCGCGGCCAGCGTCTCGTCACTGTCCTGGAGCCCGGGGAAGAGGCCCCTGACGACGTCCATGCCGATCTGGATCGACCGGTCGGCCCACAGCTGCTCGATCGCCGCGAAGTACTTCTCCGCGTACGGGGCGATCAGCTCGCGCTGCGAGGGCTGGACGAAGCCCGCGATCGTCGCCTCCACCAGCGCGTTCGACAGGGTGTCCGACTCGACGACCTGCGCCCAGGCCTGCGCCTTGACCGCGGCCGAGGGCCGCGAGGCGAGCAGCCGCACCTGGTGGCGCTTGCCCGTCGCGGTGTCGTCCCGGCCGAGCTCCTCGCCGATCCGGTCCTCGTCGGCCCGGCCGTGCACGGCCAGCGGGGAGAGCAGCGCCCAGCGCAGCTCCTGGTCGACGTCGAGCCCGTCGATCTTCGCGGTGCCGTCGAGCAGCCCCTCCAGGAGCTGGAAGTCGGCGTCCGAACCGGCCGTGGCCGCGAAGAACCGCGCCCAGGTCAGCTGGTGCTCGCTGCCGGGCTCGGCCACCCGCAGCTCGCGCAGCCCGCCCTCGGCGAGCAGCCGCCCGCCCTCCTCGCGCCACTCGGGCGCCGCGTAGAGGGTGACGGCCGACTTCGTCCAGGCGTGCACCATCTGGACGACGCCGATGTCCGTCTCGCGGCCCGCGAAGGCGAGCGCGACGGCGACGAAGTCGCGGGCGGGCATCAGCCCGTCACGGGTCAGGTTCCACAGCGCCGACCAGCACAGGGCGCGGGCCAGCGGGTCGGTGATGTCGCCGAGGTGGGCGCGCAGGGTGGCGAGCGAGCCCTCGTCGAAGCGGACCTTGCAGTAGGTCAGGTCGTCGTCGTTGACGAGGACGAGGTCGGGCTTCTCCTCGCCCGCCAGCTCCTCGATCACCGTGCGGGCGCCGGTGATGTCGGCCTCGGCGCGCGCGAAGCGCACGAGGTCGCCGTCGGCCGACAGCCGGTAGAGGCCGACCGCCGCGCGGTGCGGACGCGGCTCGCCGCCCTCCTGGACCACGGCGAGCTCGGTGATCCGGCCCTCCGCGTCGTAGGTGACGGCCGGGGTCAGCGTGTTCACGCCGGAGGTCTGGAGCCAGGACTTCGCCCAGGACGTCATGTCGCGGCCCGAGGTCTCCTCCAGGATCGAGAGGAGGTCGGCGAGGCGCGTGTTCCCGTAGGCGTGGCGCTTGAAGTAGCGGCGCGCGCCCTCCAGGAACGCGTCCCGGCCCGCGTACGCGACGAGCTGCTTGAGCACCGAGGCGCCCTTGGCGTACGTGATGCCGTCGAAGTTGAGCTTGGCGTCCTCCAGGTCACGGATGTCGGCCGTGATCGGGTGGGTGGACGGCAGCTGGTCGGCGCGGTAGGCCCAGGCCTTGCGGTTGTTGGCGAAGGTGACCCAGCTGTTGGTGAAGCGGGTCGCCTCGGCGTTCACGAAGGAGCCCATGAAGTCCGCGAAGGACTCCTTCAGCCACAGGTCGTCCCACCACACCATGGTGACGAGGTCGCCGAACCACATGTGCGCCATCTCGTGGAGGATGACGTTGGCCCGGCTCTCGTACGCGGCCTGGGTGACCTTGCCCCGGTAGATGTACTCCTCGCGGAAGGTCACCATGCCCGGGTTCTCCATCGCGCCGAGGTTGTACTCGGGGACGAAGGCCTGGTCGTACTTCCCGAAGGGGTACGGGTAGTCGAAGTTGTCGTGGAAGAAGTCGAAGCCCTGCTTGGTGATCAGGAAGACGTCGTCCGCGTCGAAGTGCTTCGCGAGGCTCTTGCGGCACATCGCGCCGAGCGGGATCTCCAGCTCGGTCCCGTCGGCGAGCGCGCGCGTGTAGCTGTCGGTCACGTAGTGGTACGGACCGGCCACGACGCAGGTGATGTACGTGGAGATCGGCTGCGTCTCGGCGAAGCGCCAGACGCCCTCGGCGTCCCGCTCCCCGGCGCCGTTCGACCAGACCGTCCACCCCTCGGGCGCGGTCACCGCGAAGCGGTACGGGGCCTTGAGGTCGGGCTGCTCGAAGTTGGCGTACACCCGGCGGGCGTCGGCCGGCTCGTACTGCGTGTAGAGGTAGACCTCGCCGTCCTCCGGGTCGACGAAGCGGTGCATGCCCTCGCCGGTCCGGCTGTAGGCGCACTGCGCGTCCACCACGAGCACGTTCTCGTCGGCGAGGCCGTCGATCGCGATCCGCGAGCCGTCGAAGACGACGGCCGGGTCCAGCGAGCGGCCGTTGAGGGTGACCGCGTTCACGGACGGGGCGATCAGGTCCACGAACGTGCTGCTGCCCTCGCCGGTGCGGCGGAAGCGGATCGTGGTCTCCGAGCGGAAGGTGCGCACCGCCTCTGCGGAGTCGCCGACCGCCGAGCGCAGGTCGAGGACGACCTCGTACCCGTCGACGGACAGCAGCGCCGCCCGCTCGTGGGCCTCGTCGCGGGACAGATTCTCACCGGGCACGGTCACTCCTTCGTGGCACGTTCGAAACAGCACCGATCCTCCCATGTGCCACTGTCGCGCGGCACACGGGAATGCCGTCGAGCGCCCGTGGCGTTGGCTCCTTTCGGCGCACCACCGTCCACACGGCCGTACCGAGGAGTGACATGTCCGAGAGCAGGACCACCGCAGACTTCTACTTCGACCCGCTGTGCCCGTGGGCCTGGATGACCTCCCGCTGGATGCTGGAGGTGGAGCGGGTCCGCCCGGTCGACGTGCGCTGGAAGGTCATGAGCCTGGCCGTGCTCAACGAGAACCGGCTCGACGAGGTCCCGGCCGAGTACCGCGAGATGCTGGAGACGAAGGCCTGGGGCCCGGTCCGCGTCGTCATAGCCGCCCAGCAGCTGCACGGCGACGAGGTCGTCGGCAAGCTCTACACGGCGCTCGGCACTCGCTTCCACAACAACGGCGAGGGTCCGACCCGCGAGGCGATCGTCGGCGCGCTGACCGACGTCGGCCTGCCCGAGGACCTGGTGGAGTACGCCGAGAAGGACACGTACGACACCGAGCTGCGCGCCTCGCACCACGAGGGCATCGGCAAGGTCGGCCAGGACGTCGGCACCCCCGTCATCGCGGTGCCGGGCCCGACGGGCGACGAGGTCGCCTTCTTCGGCCCGGTCGTCACCCCGACCCCGCGCGGCGACGCGGCCGCCCGTCTCTGGGACGGCACCCTCCTCGTGGCGTCGACCCCGGGCTTCTACGAGATCAAGCGCACCCGGACGGCGGCGCCCAGCTTCGAGTAGGCACCACAGCAGACGGCCCCCGCGATTCACGTCATCGCGGGGGCCGTCCTCTTTTCCGCCTGCCCGGTGAAGGTTGAGAAGACGATCACGAGCAGGAGTCGGGTGTCAGAAGGAGATCAGCGGGACGGAGGCCTTGGCCGCCAGGTAGCGCTTGTGCACGTCCTGCCAGTTGACGACCTGCCACATGGCCTCGATGAAGTCGACCTTCTGGTTCTTGTACTGCAGGTAGAAGGCGTGCTCCCAGGCGTCGAAGACGAGGACCGGGACCGAACCCACGCCGACGTTGCCCTGGTGGTCGTAGACCTGCTCGACGACGAGACGGCCGCTGACCGGCTCGTACGCGAGGACGCCCCAGCCGGAGCCCTGGGTCGTCGCGGAGGCCTTCGTCAGCTGGGCCTTGAACTTGGCGAAGGAGCCGAAGGACTCGGTGATCGCGTCCGCGAGCTCACCGACGCCGTCGGCGGCCAGCGGCTCGCCGCCGCCCCCGTCCTTCGGGCTGTTCATGTTGTTCCAGTAGATGGAGTGGAGGATGTGGCCGGAGAGGTGGAAGGCCAGGTTCTTCTCCAGGCCGTTGATCGCGCCCCACTGGTCCTTGTCGCGCGCCTCCTCCAGCTGCTCCAGGGTGTCGTTCGCTCCCTTGACGTACGCGGCGTGGTGCTTGTCGTGGTGCAGCTCGATGATCTGCGGATTGATCACCGGCTCCAGCGCCGCGTAGTCGTACGGCAGCTCCGGAAGTGTGTAGATCGCCATGTGCCCGGCCCCTTCGATGGCTCTGCTTATTGCAACCTATGCGCAAGTGCAGGCTAACAGTAGGTGCGGGAGATGTTGATCAGCCCTTCGCCCTAGGTCCCGGGGCCCGGACATGGCGGAACCCCCGAACCGGCAGGTGGTTCGGGGGTCCGCGCGGGGCCGTCAGGGGATCAGGCCGCAGGGTCCGCCGAGGCCGTACGGGCGGACTTCTGGCGTACGAAGCCGACCGCGGCGAGCAGCAGGGTCAGCCCGCCCGTCCAGTACAGCTGCACGCGCGTGCCCTCCTCGCGGGCCATCAGGAAGAAGATCGCCGCCATGCCGGCCAGCGCCACCCAGGTCAGGACGGGGAAGGCCCACATCCGCACGACCAGCTTCTCCGGTGCCTCGCGCTCGGTGCGGCGGCGCAGCACCAGCTGGGAGGCGGCGATGAAGAACCAGACGACGAGGATGATCGCGCCGATGGTGTTGAGCAGCCAGATGAAGATGTCGTCCGGCCGCCAGTAGCTCAGCAGCACGCAGCCGAAGCCGAAGACGGAGGAGACGAGGACCGCCGCGCGCGGGACGCCGCCGGACAGCCTGCCCAGCGCCTTCGGGCCCTGGCCGCGCGCGACCAGCGAGCCGGCCATGCGGGAGGCGCCGTAGATGTTGGCGTTCATCGCGGAGAGCAGGGCGACGAGCACGACCACGTTCATGATCTGGCCGGCTGCCGGGATGCCCAGGTGGTCGAGGGTGGCGACGTACGGGCCCTTCTCGACGACCGCCTTGTCGTCCCAGGGGACGAGGGTGACGATGACCGCCATCGAGCCGATGTAGAAGAGCGCGATCCGCCACATCGCCGTACGGACGGCCTTGGCGACGCCCTGCACCGGGTGCTCGGACTCGGCGGCGGCGATGGTGACCGTCTCCAGGCCTCCGTACGCGAAGACGGAGGCGAGCAGGCCGACGATCAGGCCCTCGGAGCCGTGCGGGAAGAAGCCGCCGTCACCGGTGAGGTTCGCGGTGCCGGGGGCGTCCGTGCCGGGCAGCAGGCCGGTGATGGCGAGCACGCCGATGCCGAGGAAGAGGACGATCGCGCCGACCTTGAGGGCGGCGAACCAGAACTCGAACTCGCCGAAGTTCTTCACCGCCGCCAGGTTGGTGACGGTGAAGACCAGCATGAAGAGCGCGACCCAGGCCCACTCGGGGCTGCCGGGGAACCAGCCGGTCATGATCTTCGCCGCGCCGATGCCCTCCAGGCCGACGGCGACGCAGAGCAGGAACCAGAAGGCCCAGCCCGAGGTGAAGCCCGCCCAGGAGCCGAAGGCCCGCTCGGCGTGGACGGAGAAGGAGCCGGAGGCCGGGTTCGCCGCCGACATCTCGCCGAGCATGCGCATCACGAGCATGACGAGGACGCCCGATATGGCGTAGGCGATCACGATCGACGGGCCGGCGGCGGCGATGCCGGCGCCGGAACCGACGAAGAGTCCGGCGCCGATGACGCCGCCGAGGGCGATCATCGAGAGGTGGCGCTGCTTCAGGCCGTGCGCGAGGCCCTCGGCGGGTGCGGTCGCGCCGTCCTTGCGGTCGGCCGGCGCGGGCGCGGTGGTCCGAGACATGGGCGAGCCCTGTTCACTAGCTGAGACGGGGAGGGAAGCCCACAGTCTGGGTGGCCGCACCGCTCAGAAGGAACAGCTGTCCGCTATACGGTCACGACTCTCACACAAAGTGAAGAATCATGCCCGCTTCGTACGCAGCTCCCGCACCCACGCCACCAGCAGCACCGCCCCGGTGGCCGCCCCCGACCACAGCACCTGCGGACGCGCCGCGTCGTCGGTGAGCATCAGGACGAGCACCGCGGCCATCGCGGCGAGCGCCACCCAGGTCAGCCACGGGAAGCCCCACATCCGCAGCGTCAGCGTCTCCGGCGCCTCCCGCTCGATCCGCCGCCGCAGCCTCAGCTGCGAGACCGCGATCAGCGCCCAGACGAAGAGCAGCACCGCGCCGACCGCGTTGAGCATGTAGAGGAAGACCGAGTCCGGCCACTTCAGATTGAGCAGTACGGAGACGAACCCGAAGGCCACCGAGGCGAGCACCGCCCGGCGCGGCACGCCTCCGCCCGAGACCCGGAGCAGCCCCTTCGGCGCCTCGCCGCGCTCCGCCAGCGAGAAGACCATCCGGGACGAGCCGTACAGATTGGCGTTGAGCGCCGAGAGCAGCGCCACGAACACCACCACGTTCATGATCTGGCCCGCCGCCGGCACCCCGATCGAGTCCAGCACCGCCACGTACGGCGACTGGCCCGGCACCATCGACGTCCACGGCAGCAGCGTCACGATGACCAGCATCGACCCCACGTAGAAGAGGAGGATCCGCCACACCGCGCTGCGCACCGCCCGCGCCACGTTCCTCGCCGGGTCGGCCGACTCGGCCGCCGCGATCGTGACGACCTCCAGGCCGCCGAAGGCGAAGACGACCGCCAGGACGCCGGAGATCACGCCCGCCCAGCCGTTCGGCAGGAAGCCGCCCTGACCGGTCAGGTTGGCCAGGCCCACGGGGTCCGTGTCGGGCAGCCAGCCGACGATCGCGAGCGTGCCCAGGACCAGGAACAGCACGATCGCGCCGACCTTCAGCGCCGCGAACCAGAACTCGAACTCGCCGAAGTTCTTCACCGCCGCCAGGTTGGCCAGCGTGAAGACGACCATGAAGATCAGCACCCAGGTCCACTGCGGGACCCCCGGCACCCAGCCGTTCGCGATCCGCGCCGCGCCCGTCGCCTCCACGGCGAGGACGACGACCAGCAGGAACCAGTACAGCCAGCCCACCGAGAAGCCCGCCCAGCGGCCCAGCGCCCGCTCGGCGTGGACCGAGAACGCCCCGGAGGCGGGCATCGCCGCCGACATCTCGCCCAGCATCCGCATGACGAGCATCGCGAGCGCGCCCGCGATCAGGTACGAGACCACGATGCCGGGACCGGCGACCGCGATGCCCGCGCCCGAACCCACGAAGAGCCCGGCGCCGATCACCCCGCCGAGCCCCAGCATCGTCAGGTGACGCTGCTTCAGGCCATGGGAGAGGGGCTCCGGTTCGGGAGCGAGGGAGTCGTGCATGTGGGGGCTCGTGCTCTCTGGCGGTTTATGGAGACTCCACAGTCTCATCCGGGAACGCCCCTTGGCGCAAAAGGGACCTCCACGGACGACCTCCCAGTGAGAAGCGTCACGTGGCGAAGCGCGCGACCGGCAGCCTTTGTTCGATCTCCACGAAACGCTCGACCGCCGCTTTGTGGGCGGCTGACGGTGATCGGCCGCTCACTCCTGGCATACCGTCAACCTGTCCCTCCCACCCTCACCCCCCGCGGAGTACCGATGAGCACCGCCGCCGCCCCCGCCCGTTCCCTCCGTGCGGGCACCGTCCTCGCCGACCTGCTCCCGGCGAGCCGCGCCCGCGACATCGCCCTGGTCGTCGGCGGCGCCGCCCTCACCGGCCTCGCCGCGCAGATCTCGGTCCCGGTCCCCGGCTCCCCGGTCCCGGTCTCCGGCCAGACCTTCGCCGCCCTCCTCGTCGGCACCGCGCTCGGCGCCCGCCGCGGCTTCCTCGCCCTCGCCGTGTACGCCGTGGCGGGCATGGCGGGCGTGCCCTGGTTCGCCCAGGCCACCTCCGGCTACGGCATGCCGTCCTTCGGCTACATCCTCGGCATGCTCCTCGCCGCGACCGTCGTCGGCGCCCTCGCCCGCCGCGGCGCCGACCGCTCCGTGCTCCGCACCGCCGGCGCGATGGCCCTCGGCTCCGCGATCATCTACGCGGTCGGCGTGCCCTACCTGGCGCTCGCCACCGGCATGAGCTTCGGCCAGGCCGTCGCCGCCGGCCTCACCCCCTTCCTCATCGGCGACGCCCTCAAGGCCGCGCTCGCCATGGGCGCCCTGCCGGCCGCCTGGAAGCTCGTCGGCCGCAAGGGCTGAGCCCGCGCGGACACGCGAGAGGGCCCGTCGTTCCGGGGGAACGACGGGCCCTCTTCGTGTGCGGACCTACCGGGTCACACGCGGTCGAGCTCGCGCTCGGACCCGGCGGAGCCCTTCGCGACCTTCTGCCGGACCAGCGAGATCGCGATCACGAGCGCGGCCACGAGCAGCGAGAGCACGACCTGCTCACGGGCGCTGCCGCCGTCGTAGATCATGTAGCCGAGGACGAAGACGATCATCGCGATCGTCGCCCAGGTCAGGTACGGGAAGAGCCACATCTTCACGATGAGCTTCTCTGGCGTCTCGCGCTGGATGATGCCGCGCATCTTCAGCTGGGTCACGCAGATGACCAGCCAGACGAAGAGGGCCACGGCGCCGGAGGAGTTCAGCAGGAAGGCGAAGACGGTGTCCGGCCACTTGTAGTTGAAGAAGACCGCGACGAAGCCGAAGACGACCGAGCCGAGGATCGCGGCCACCGGCACGCCCCGCTTGTTGACCTTGGCGAAGGCCTTCGGCGCGTCACCGCGCTGCCCGAGCGAGAACGCCATGCGGGAAGCGGTGTAGAGGCCCGAGTTCAGGCAGGAGAGGACGGCGGTCAGGACGATCACGTTCATGATCTGGCCGGCGTTCGCGATGCCGATGGAGTCGAGGGCGGCGACGTACGAGCCCTTCTCGACGATCGACTTGTCGTTCCACGGCAGCAGGGTGAGGACGACGAAGATCGAGCCCAGGTAGAAGACGCCGATCCGCCAGATCACGCTGTTGGTGGCCTTGGTGACCGCCTTCTGCGGGTCCTCGGACTCACCGGCGGCCAGCGTGACGATCTCGCTGCCCATGAAGGAGAAGACCACCATCAGCACGCCGGTGAGGACCGCTCCCGCACCCATCGGGAAGAAGCCCCCGCTGTCGGTGAGGTGCGCGAAGCCCTCGCCCGGGTTGTCCGAGCCCGGCAGCACGCCGAAGACCGCGAGCATGCCGATGACGACGAAGGCGCCGATGGCCACGACCTTGATGCCGGCGAACCAGAACTCGAACTCGCCGTACGAGGCGACCGAGCCGAGGTTGGTGGCGGTGAGGACCACCATCACGATGAGCGCCCAGCCCCACTGCGGAACGGCCGGGACCCAGCTCTCCAGGATCTTGGCGCCGGCGGTCGCCTCGACGGCGAGGACGACGACCCAGAAGAACCAGTACAGCCAGCCGATGCTGAAGCCGGCCCAGCGGCCGAGCGCGCGGTCGGCGTAGGCGGAGAACGAGCCGGAGGACGGCCGGGCGGCGGCCATCTCGCCGAGCATCCGCATCACGAAGACGACCATGGCGCCGACGAGGAAGTAGGACAGAAGGATCGCGGGGCCGGCCGCGGCGATGCCGGAGCCGGAGCCGACGAAGAGGCCGGCGCCGATGACGCCACCGATGGCGATCATCGAGAGGTGGCGGTTCTTGAGACCGGCCTTGAGGCCGTCGGAGGAGTGCGACGCACCGGGGGTACCGGTCTCCTCGCCGTCCTTCGTCAGGGTCGGTTGCGTGTTCATGAACGCTTCCTTGCGTGTGGGGGCTGCTCGGGTCGCGAGCCCGAGCATTCAACCTTGTGAACGGGGGGGATCGGAAGACCTGATTCCGGATAGTTGTGTGGACCACTTCGCGAGAGGCGAAGGTCCATACCAGACCGGGTGAACGTCCCGACCCCGCTGACGGCTACCCGGCCCGCGACATGCCACACTCGGCACCATGCGCGTCTACCTCGGTTCCGACCACGCCGGCTACGAACTCAAGAACCACCTCGTCGAGTGGCTCACGGCACACGGCCACGAGCCCGTCGACTGCGGTCCCCACATTTACGACGCCCTCGACGACTACCCGCCGTTCTGCCTGCGCGCCGCCGAGAAGACGGCCGCGGACCCGGACAGCCTGGGCATCGTCATCGGCGGCTCCGGCAACGGCGAGCAGATCGCCGCGAACAAGGTGAAGGGGGTGCGCGCCGCCCTCGCCTGGAGCGAGCAGACCGCCGCCCTCGGCCGCGAGCACAACAACGCCAACGTGATCTCGGTCGGCGGCCGCATGCACACCCAGGAAGAGGCGACGAAGTTCGTCGAGATCTTCCTCAGCACCCCCTACTCGGGTGACGAGCGCCACACCCGCCGGATCGACATGCTCACCGCGTACGAGACCACCGGCGAGCTCCCTGCGATCCCGGCCCACCACCCGCAGGAGCCCACCGCCTGATGCCCGAAGGGCACACCATCCACCGGCTGGCCGCCGACCACCGCGAGCGGTTCGGCGGCCGGCCCGTGCGCGTCTCCAGCCCCCAGGGCAAGTTCGCCGACTCGGCGGCCCTGCTCGACGGCAGCGTCCTGGAGACCACCGAGGCCCACGGCAAGCACCTCTTCCTCGGCTTCCCGGGCGAGGAGTGGATCCACATCCACCTCGGCCTCTTCGGCAAGGTGAACTTCGGCGACGCCCCGGCCCCGCCGCCCACCGACACCGTCCGACTGCGCCTCGCCAACCCCGAGGGGTACGTCGACCTCCGCGGCCCCACCACCTGCGCGCTCGTCACCGACGCGGAGAAGCAGGCGATTCACGACCGCCTCGGCCCCGACCCGCTCCGCCCCGACGAGGACCCCGAGAGGGCCTGGCGCCGGATCTCGAAGTCCCGCACCACGATCGCCGCCCTGCTCATGGACCAGAAGGTCGTCGCGGGCGTCGGCAACGTCTACCGCGCCGAGGTCCTCTTCCGGCACGGCATCGACCCGTACCGCGCCGGCAAGGACCTCACGCGCCGGGAATGGGACGCGATCTGGTCCGACCTCGCCGCGCTCATGCGCGAAGGCGTACGCCTCAACCGCATCGACACCGTCCGCCCCGAGCACACGCCCGAGGCGATGGGCCGCCCGCCGCGCGTCGACGACCACGGCGGCGAGGTCTACGTCTACCGCAGGACCCACCAGCCCTGCCTGGTCTGCGGCGACGAGATCCGCACCGCCGACCTCGCCGCCCGCAACCTCTTCTGGTGCCCCGGCTGTCAGCAGGCCTAGGACCACCGGATGTGGCTAGAACCCGTGCGGCAGCCACGGGGCCACGGGTGACCCGAAGCCCACCGACGCCTCGACGAGCGCCCCCTCCCGCAGCTCCCGGACCCGCCCGGCCGACGCCAGCGACACCAGCGAGGTCCCGCCCAGGTACGCCGCGCCCAGCTCCCGCACGGACAGCGCCAGGTCCGCCGGATCCGAGGTCCGGACACAGCTCGCGCCCTTGGCGTCACCCGTCAGCCGCCAACGTCCCTCGTTCCAGGGACAGAACGCGTCCTCGACCTCGAACACCACGTCCACCGGCGCCTGGTACGTCCGCGCCTCCAGCGCCCCGCCCACGTCCACCAGCCGCACGTGCAGCACGTCCCGCAGCGTCGGTGAGCAGCGCCGCACATCGCTCACCAGGTGCTGCCAGGCGTCGTCCACCGGACGGCTGTGGACCTGCACCTCCCGGGTCAGGTCCACCGAGCAGAGGAACCGCCACAGCGCCGCCTCCGCCACCGCGTCCAGCCCCATCAGCTGATGGACCGTGACGGACCCGTCGGCACCCGCGTACGACCAGTCCGGCTTGACCGCGTAGTGCGCGAACCCCACGACCTCCCCGGCCCGTTCGGCCAGCACGCACAACCGCGGCGAGGAACCCTCCCGCTGGCCCGGCGGGTCGATCAGCGGCAGCCGCTCCCACCCGGGCGAGCGGGCGATCATCCCCGGCCGGCCCGGCACCAGCTTCGCGTACACCGACTCGCACACCGCGGACGACTCGGTCAGGTCCGCCATGCGCAGGGACACCCCGTCCGTGCCCTCCGGCACCGCGAGCCGCACCCGGGTCCGGTCGATCGTCGCCCGCGCCGCGTACGAGGCCACGCCGTAGCCGAACCGTCCGTAGATCTCCGGCTCCGAGGCCGTCAGCACCGCGAGCGACTCGCCCGCCGCCCGCAGGTCGTCGAGCTGGCGCCGCATCATCGAGGTCAGGATCCCGCGCCGACGGTGCGTCCCCGCCACGCTCACCATCGTCACCCCGCCCGCCGGCACCGACGCCCCGCCCGGCACCGTCAGCCGGAAGGAGAACGCGCCCGCCGTCCCCACGCACAGATCGCCGTCCCACACCCCCATGAAGCGGTCGAACTCGGTCAGGTCGCGCCACAGCGTCCGCTCCTCCGGAGCCTCCGGCACACCCCCGAACGCCAGCTCCAGGACCTCGAACCAACGGTCCCACTCGGTCGGGTCGAGAACCCGCAGTTCAGTAGTCATATGCCATCGATATCAGCGCCGCCCGCCCGGGGCGACCCGATTTCGCGCACATTGTCACCGGGGTACCCCTGCACGATGTCGGACGAGGTGGATAGGGTCCAGGCCAATGGGACACCGCGCCGGAGTGAACACGCACGCGGCCCGGACGCGCAGGCGTGTGCGGCGGGCCCGCATCGCGCTGCGCAAGTCCGGCGTCGACTACTTCCGCGGGGACGGCTCCGACTGGCTCGCCTTCGCCGGACTCCTCCTGATGATCCCGGCCATCGCCTGCGGCACCCTGCTCAACCCGGTCTGGTGCGCCCCCGCCGCGCTCGTCCTGCCGATCGTCGCGGGCGGACTGCTGCTCCGCCCCGCCAGCCTGCTCGGCCTGTACGCGGCCGCCGCCGGCGCCCTCATCGTCGAGTCCGTCGTCCTCGGTCCGTACACCCAGGGCCCCGCCCGGGTCACCCCCGGCACCGTCCTCACCGTCGCCGCCTGCGGACTCTTCGGACTCCTCATCGCCCAGTTCCGCGCCCGCGTCGGCGTGCCCTGGCGGCGCGGCGGCACCATGCTCTTCGACCTGCGCGAACGCATCCGCGTCCAGAGCGCCCTGCCCCGCCTCCCGCAGGGCTGGCACCGCGAGATGGCGCTCCGCCCGGCCGGCGGCCAGTCCTTCTCCGGCGACTTCGTCGTCGCCGCCCGCACCCACGGCGGCCGCACCCTGGAGGTCGTCCTCACCGACGTCTCCGGCAAGGGCATGGACGCGGCCTCCCGCTCCCTGCTGCTCTCCGGCGCCTTCGGCGGCCTCCTCGGTTCCCTCCCGCCGCACGGCTTCCTGCCCGCCGCCAACGGCTACCTGCTCCGCCAGAACTGGGACGAGGGCTTCGCCACCTCCGTCCACCTCGTCCTCGACCTGGACTCCGGCGACTACGAGCTCTTCTCCGCCGGCCACCTCCCCGCGCTCCAGCTCCACGCGGGCAGCGGCCGCTGGGAGGAGAAGGCCGCGGAAGGCCCCCTCCTCGGCGTCTACGACGGTGCCGAGTTCCACCCGGTCAAGGGCTCGCTGCTGCCCGGCGACGTCCTGATGCTCTTCACCGACGGCCTCGTCGAGGCCGCCGACCGGGACATCGCCGAGGGCATCGACCGTCTCACCGGCGAGGCCGACCGCTGCGTCGCCGAGGGCTTCGAGGGCGTCACCTGGCACCTGATCGAGGCCGTCGCCAAGGACGTCAACGACGACCGGGCACTCCTCCTCATCTCCCGCCGCGCCTGAACCGGCCGCCCTCGTGTGACGTGATCTTCTCCACGACGATTCGTCAGTGTGCGGCGGGGGCAGGGGGGTTGGTGGCACGATGGAGCCAGAGGGGGGCGTTCCGTGACGCGGACTCCCTGGTGGGCAAGGCGGGACCGACCGAGGGTGTGATCAGTTGTGGCCATTTCACTGTCTGTGGTGTTGCTGTTGGCAATCATCCTGGTGGTGCTGATCCGTGGGGGGAACCTCAAGGGCGGCCCGGCCGTCGTCGCCGTCCTCTTCGGCTTCTTCCTCGCCTCCACCGGCATGGCCGACGACATCCAGCGCTTCCTGGACTCGATAACGCAGACCGTCGGCTCCATAAAGTTCTGAGCCGACGCACCCGACCGACCGGCGCACCCGACCGACCGGCGTGCCCGACTAACCGGCCTTGGCCGCCCGGGAGGCCCTGGCCTTCTTGGCGGTCTTCGCGGGTGACTTCCTCGCGGCCGCCGCGGCCCCTGCGGCCGCCGCGCTCGCCATGGTCTGCTGGGGTGCCTGCGCCGTCTGCTTCGTCGCCTGCCCAGTCGCCTTCGCCTGCCCCGCCTGCCCTGCCTGCTTCGCCGTCTGCTTGGCCGGCGGCCGCGGCGCGGACCGCTTCGCACCCATGTCGCCGCCCGTGACGGCGGCGCTCGGCTTCGCCGGCGTGCCGGGGTCGCGCAGCGACCACTTGAGCTCGATCTCCAGCTCGATCTCGCCGTCCTCGATCTCCAGCTCCACCTCGCTGCGGAACTCCTCCGGGACGCGCAGGCTCAGCGTCCCGGCCCCCAGCTCCAGTTCGGCCTCCCCGCCCTCCCGCAGGGCGGCGGCGAGGGCGGTCAGTTGATCGGCTGCCTCAAGACGGGACACCGAGCGCTTCCGCTCGAACTTCAGGTCCTTCATCGCTACCTCCGGTGCGACGGGAGACGGGCTGAGCCCAGTCTGCGCGAGCCCGCCGGACCCGGCATCTCGCGAACCCCGGAAAACGCCTCGGGGCCGGCCCTGGAGAGACTCTCCGGACCGGCCCCGAGGCCGTGGAGCGGGTGACGGGAATCGAACCCGCGTAGCTAGTTTGGAAGACTAGTGCTCTACCATTGAGCTACACCCGCACAGCATCGCGCCGCAGGTCACGAGGACCGCGGCACGGACAGCATGTTAGCGGGTCGGAGGACCTTTACGCACACCCGTAAAACGGGGGGCGCCGCACTGTCCGCGTGCATGTACCCTACGTGTCGCACCGACGGGGTGTGGCGCAGCTTGGTAGCGCGTCCGCTTTGGGAGCGGAAGGCCGTGGGTTCAAATCCCGCCACCCCGACCATGACGATCACGCGCCCACCGGTCGCGTTCTTGATCACGTTGTGGCTGCCTCCCCGCTTGCGGTTACTATGCAAGCTGCGTGCCCGTGTGTCTTTCTGACCGGGCCGACCCGCCGGAACCGCTGACCGCGGAGACGGTGGATTCCAGGAATCAGCCACAAGGAGACCGAACCGTGAAGAGCGCCGTGGAGACCCTGAACCCGACCCGGGTTCGGCTCACTGTCGAGGTGCCCTTCGAGGAGCTCAAGGACAGCCTCGACGCGGCGTACAAGAAGATCAACCAGCAGGTCACGGTCAAGGGCTTCCGTAAGGGCAAGATCCCGGCTCGCGTGATCGACCAGCGGTTCGGCCGCGGCGCCGTGCTGGAAGAGGCCGTCAACGACGCGCTCCCGAAGTTCTACACCGAGGCCGTCAACGAGGCCGAGGTCAACCCGCTGGGTCAGCCCGAGGTCGACATCACCGAGCTGAAGGACGGCGAGCTGCTGGCCTTCACCGCCGAGGTCGACATCCGCCCGACGATCGAGATCCCGGACTACTCCGGCATCGAGGTCACCGTCGACGCGGTCGAGGTCACCGACGAGGACATCGAGAAGTCCGTCCAGCAGCTCCGCGAGCGCTTCGCCTCGACCTCCACGGTCGAGCGCGCCGCCCAGGACGGCGACGTCGTCACCATCGACCTCGAGGCCAAGGTCGACGGCGAGGTGCTGCCCGACGGCGTCGCCTCGGACGTCTCGTACACCATCGGCTCGGGCGAGCTGCTCGACGGCATCGACGAGGCCGTCAAGGGCCTGGAGGCCGGTGGCGAGGCCACCTTCACCTCGCAGCTGAAGGGCGGCTCCGCCGAGGGCAAGGACGCGGAGGTCACCGTCAAGGTCACCACCGTCGCCGCCCGCGAGCTCCCCGAGCTGGACGACGAGTTCGCGCAGATGGCGTCGGAGTTCGACACCCTCGACGAGCTCAAGGCCGACAGCCGCAAGCGCCTCGAGAACATGAAGCAGTTCGACCAGGCCACCCAGGCCCAGGAGCGCGTCCTCGACGAGCTCCTCAAGCTGGTCGAGGTCCCGATGCCCGAGAAGCTTCTCGAGGACGAGATCAACACCCGCAAGCACAACCTGGAGCACCACCAGCTCGGCCAGATGGGCATCGACCTCGCGAAGTACCTGGAGCTCCAGGGCAAGACCGAGGAAGAGTTCCTGGCGGAGACCAAGGAGCAGGCCGAGAAGGGCATCAAGACGCAGTTCATCCTCGATGAGCTCGTCAACAAGGAGAAGCTCGACGTCTCCCGCGAGGAGCTCACCGAGCACCTCTTCCGTCGTGCCGCCTCCTCCGGCATGAGCCCCGACCAGTTCGCCCAGGCCGTGGCCCAGGGCGGCCAGGTGCCGATGCTCGTCGGCGAGGTCGCCCGCGGCAAGGCCCTCGCGGTCGTCGTCGAGGCCGCCAAGGTCCTCGACACCAACGGTGAGGTCGTCGACCTCTCCGACGACGAGGACGAGGTCGAGACCGCCGCCGAGGCCGTCGAGGCCGTCACCGGCGAGGCCGAGGTCTCCGAGGACAAGTAAGCGGCCCGGCGCCCCGGCGCCGGACCCCGCTCCACGGGCCCGTACGCACTGCTGTGCGTCCGGGCCCGTGGGCGTACCGGAACTCTTTATGCGTCAGCCCACACCTTGCGCTCCGAGCGAACAGTTCGGGAACCGGGATGGCGTTGTCCTACCTGCGCGTTAGGGTCCATGAATACGAGGGCACTGCCCTCGGAACAAGACGCGGAGACGGCCTTGGCCGTCGGAGACGAGCAGGTGGATACGTGACGAATCTGAAGCCTTACGCCGCGGGTGAGCCGTCCATCGGTGGCGGCCTCGGCGACCATGTCTACAACCGGCTGCTCGGCGAGCGGATCATCTTCCTCGGCCAGCAGGTCGACGATGACATCGCCAACAAGATCACCGCTCAGATGCTCCTCCTGGCCGCCGACCCGGAGAAGGACATCTTCCTTTACATCAACAGCCCCGGTGGCTCCGTGACGGCCGGCATGGCCGTCTACGACACCATGCAGTACATCCCCAACGACGTCGTCACCATCGGTATGGGCATGGCGGCCTCCATGGGCCAGTTCCTGCTCACCGGCGGCACCCCCGGCAAGCGCTTCGCCCTGCCGAACACGGACATCCTGATGCACCAGGGCTCCGCCGGCATCGGCGGCACGGCCTCCGACATCAAGATCCAGGCCGAGTACCTGCTGCGCACGAAGCAGCGCATGGCCGAGATCACCGCGCACCACTCCGGCCAGACCGTCGAGGCGATCATCCGCGACGGCGACCGCGACCGCTGGTTCACCGCGGACGAGGCCAAGGAGTACGGCCTCATCGACGACATCATCACGCACGCCGCGGGCGTTCCGGGCGGCGGCGGCACGGGCGCCTGAGCGCCGGCAGCCCGCCCCACAGCCCCAGCCCACCGAACGCCACCAGGACGGTGAACACCCAGATGCAGAACAACCTCTCCGCGAGCGGCCTCTACACCGGCGCGCCGATGGACAACCGCTACGTCGTGCCGCGCTTCGTCGAGCGCACCTCGCAGGGCGTCCGCGAGTACGACCCGTACGCGAAGCTCTTCGAGGAGCGCGTGATCTTCCTCGGCGTGCAGATCGACGACGCCTCGGCCAACGACGTCATGGCGCAGCTCCTGTGCCTGGAGTCGATGGACCCGGACCGCGACATCTCGATCTACATCAACAGCCCGGGCGGCTCCTTCACCGCCCTCACGGCCATCTACGACACGATGCAGTTCGTGAAGCCCGACATCCAGACGGTCTGCATGGGCCAGGCGGCCTCCGCCGCGGCCGTGCTGCTCGCCGCCGGTACGCCCGGCAAGCGGATGGCCCTGCCGAACGCCCGTGTGCTGATCCACCAGCCCTCCGGCGGCACCGGCCGCGAGCAGCTCTCCGACCTGGAGATCGCGGCCCGCGAGATCCTGCGGATGCGCACGCAGCTGGAGGAGATGCTGGCCAAGCACTCCTCGACGCCGATCGAGAAGATCCGCGACGACATCGAGCGTGACAAGATCCTGACGGCGGAGGACGCCCTCGCGTACGGCCTGGTCGACCAGATCGTCTCGACCCGCAAGAGCACCGCCTCCGCGGCACACTGACGTCCCACCTTCCCTCGGCACGGGGCACATGACGCATTCCCGTCCATGTGAACCGTGCCAAGGGGGGCCCGAACGGGGGGCCCGGCAAGGTACCGTCGAATATGAGGCACCAGGAGTCGCTGAACCAAGCACTCCCAGGCGAAGGGGAAGCACCTCGTGGCACGCATCGGTGATGGCGGCGACCTGCTCAAGTGCTCGTTCTGCGGAAAGAGCCAGAAGCAGGTGAAGAAGCTCATCGCGGGTCCCGGTGTGTACATCTGCGACGAGTGCATCGACCTCTGCAACGAGATCATCGAGGAAGAACTCGCGGAGACGAGCGAGGTGCGCTGGGAGGAACTCCCCAAGCCCCGCGAGATCTACGAGTTCCTCGAGGGGTACGTCGTCGGGCAGGAGCCCGCGAAGAAGGCCCTCTCGGTCGCGGTGTACAACCACTACAAGCGCGTCCAGGCCGGCGAGAACGGCGGCGCGCAGGGCCGGGACGACGCCATCGAGCTGGCGAAGTCCAACATTCTGCTGCTCGGCCCCACGGGCTCGGGGAAGACGCTGCTCGCGCAGACCCTGGCCCGCATGCTCAACGTCCCGTTCGCCATCGCCGACGCGACGGCGCTGACGGAGGCCGGCTATGTCGGCGAGGACGTCGAGAACATCCTGCTCAAGCTGATCCAGGCGGCCGACTACGACGTCAAGAAGGCCGAGACCGGGATCATCTACATCGACGAGATCGACAAGGTCGCCCGTAAGAGCGAAAACCCGTCGATCACGCGTGACGTGAGCGGTGAGGGCGTCCAGCAGGCCCTCCTCAAGATCCTGGAGGGCACCACGGCCTCCGTGCCGCCGCAGGGCGGCCGGAAGCACCCGCACCAGGAGTTCATCCAGATCGACACGACGAACGTGCTCTTCATCGTGGGCGGCGCCTTCGCCGGCCTGGAGAAGATCATCGAGTCGAGGGCGGGCGCCAAGGGCATCGGCTTCGGGGCGACCATCCGCTCCAAGCGCGAGATCGAGGCGAGCGACCAGTTCCAGGAGGTCATGCCGGAGGACCTGGTGAAGTTCGGGATGATCCCGGAGTTCATCGGCCGCCTCCCCGTCCTCACCTCGGTCCACAACCTGGACCGCGAGGCGCTCCTCCAGATCCTCGTCGAGCCGCGGAACGCGCTGGTGAAGCAGTACCAGCGCCTCTTCGAACTCGACGGCGTGGAGCTGGACTTCGACCGCCCGGCCCTGGAGGCCATCGCCGACCAGGCGATCCTCCGCGGCACCGGCGCGCGCGGCCTGCGCGCGATCATGGAGGAGGTCCTCCAGTCGGTGATGTACGAGGTCCCGTCCCGCAAGGACGTGGCCCGGGTCGTCATCACGGCGGACGTCGTCCGGAACAACGTCAACCCGACGCTGGTCCCCCGGATCGTGAAGAACGACGGCAGGCACGAGAAGTCGGCCTGACGTCACGAGCATGACGCAGTGAGGGGGTCCCACCCGACGGTGGGACCCCCTCACTCGTGCTCATGTCCGGTCGGCGACCGGGAGGTTCAGAGCTTGACGCGGACTTCCTTGCGCAGCTTGGCGGTGAGGGAGGCGGCGTCCTCCATCGTGCCCGCCTTGCCCGCGAGCATGTCGGCCATGTTGACCGGGGTCACGAAGCCGACGGTGCTGTGGTCCGCCCACACGCAGAACGTCATGGCCATCGCCGGGGTGGCGTTGGCCGGGTCGGCCGGGGCCTTGGCCTGCTGGCACTTGAGGAGGGCGCCGTCGAGCTCGGCGGGCGTGAACTCCTCCGGGCTGCGCACCAGTTCCATCTTCGGCTCGCCGGGCTTGGTGGTGCCCTTCTCCTTCTCGGACTCGGCCTTGACGCTCGCGAAGACGTTGTCGATGACCTTCTCGGGGTCCTCGATCTCGCCGTAGAGGCCGCTGAAGGAGAGCAGCTTGCCGCCGAGCGGGTTGGCCGCGTCCTTCACCTCGTAGGTGGCGCCCACGTTCACGGCGTTCTTGACGCCGTTCTGCTGGGCCTCCTTGAGGGAGTCCTTGTCCTTGTTGGCGCCGGGCTTCAACTTGTACTCGGTGAGCACCGTCTCCGGCGTGATCAGCTTGTGCGCGCCGTCATCCGCGACCGAGGAGCTGCCACCGCCGAAGACGAAGTACGCGCCGACGCCGATCGCCGCGACGACCGCGACCGCGCCGATGATCCAGCCGGCCTTGGACTTCTTCGGGGCCGGCGGGTGCGGGACGTAGCCGCCGGGGCCCTGGGGGGCGCCGTACGGGGGCTGCTGGCCGTAGGGGCCCGGCTGCTGCTGCGGGTAGCCGTACGGCGGCTGCTGCGGCGGAACGCCCTGCGGAGCCTGCTGGGGGTATCCGTAACCCGGCTGGGGAGCCTGCGGCTGGCCGTACGGGCCCGGCTGCTGCGGCTGCCCGTACGGGCCCGGCTGGCCGTAGGGCCCGGGCTGCTGGGGCGGCTGGCCGCCGTACGGGCCCGGCTGGTTGTAGCTCATCGACAGGTTCCCCTCACAGGATGTTTATGTCTGCCGAACATCCTGGCGGAAGCGATGACCGCGAAGTGCGGCGGGGGCCACACCGTTACCGAACCAAAGCGTTTCGGGACAAGGCGAGAACACCCCTAAACTGGCCCCGTGACCGAGAACACTCAGCAGCAGACAGCGCCCACCACCGAACTGCCGACCCAGTACGCGCCGGCCGAGGTAGAGGGGCCGCTGTACCAGCGCTGGGTAGAGCGCGGGTACTTCGAGGCGGACGCGAAGAGCGAGAAGCCGCCGTACACCATCGTCATCCCGCCGCCGAACGTCACCGGGTCCCTGCACCTCGGCCACGCCTTCGAGCACACGCTGATCGACGCCCTCACCCGCCGCAAGCGCATGCAGGGCTACGAGACGCTGTGGCAGCCCGGCATGGACCACGCGGGCATCGCCACCCAGAACGTCGTCGAGCGCGAGCTCGCCAAGGAGGGCAAGTCCCGCCACGACCTGGGCCGCGAGGCCTTCGTCGAGCGCGTCTGGCAGTGGAAGGCCGAGTCCGGCGGCCAGATCTCCGGCCAGATGAAGCGTCTGGGTGACGGCGTCGCCTGGTCCCGTGAGCGCTTCACCATGGACGAGGGCCTCTCCCAGGCCGTCCAGACCATCTTCAAGAAGCTCTACGACGACGAGCTGATCTACCGCGCCGAGCGCATCATCAACTGGTGCCCCCGCTGCCTCACCGCGATCTCGGACATCGAGGTCGAGTACCAGGACGACGACGGCGAGCTCGTCTCCATCCGGTACGGCGAGGGCGAGGACTCCCTGGTCGTCGCCACCACCCGCGCCGAGACGATGCTCGGTGACACGGCCGTCGCCGTCCACCCCGACGACGAGCGGTACAAGCACCTGGTCGGCAAGCTGATCAAGCTGCCGCTGACCGACCGCTCGATCCCGGTCGTCGCCGACACCCACGTCGACCCCGAGTTCGGCACCGGCGCCGTCAAGGTGACCCCGGCGCACGACCCGAACGACTTCGAGATCGGCCAGCGCCACAACCTGCCGAACCTCGCCGTCATGGACGAGCGCGCCGTCATCACGGCCCACGGCCCCTTCCAGGGCCTGGACCGCCTGGAGGCCCGTTCCGCCATCGTCGCCGCGCTGCGCGCCGAGGGCCGGATCGTCGCCGAGAAGCGTCCGTACACCCACTCCGTCGGCCACTGCTCGCGCTGCAAGACCACCATCGAGCCGCGCCTGTCGATGCAGTGGTGGGTCAAGGTCGGCCCGCTCGCGCAGGCCGCCGGTGACGCCGTCCGCGACGGCAAGGTCAAGATCCACCCGCAGGAGATGGAGAAGCGGTACTTCGACTGGGTCGACAACCTGCACGACTGGTGCATCTCGCGCCAGCTGTGGTGGGGCCACCGCATCCCCGTCTGGTACGGCCCGAACGGCGAGGTCGTCTGCGTCGGACCGGACGAGCAGCCGCCGACGGGCGAGGGCTGGCACCAGGACACCGACGTCCTGGACACCTGGTTCTCCTCCGGCCTGTGGCCGTTCTCCACGCTCGGCTGGCCCGAGCGGACCGAGAGCCTCGAGAAGTTCTACCCGAACTCCGTCCTGGTCACCGGCTACGACATCCTCTTCTTCTGGGTCGCCCGGATGATGATGTTCGGTCTGTACGCGATGGACGGCACCCCGCCGTTCCACACCATCGCCCTGCACGGCATGGTCCGTGACCAGAACGGCAAGAAGATGTCGAAGTCCTTCGGCAACGTGGTCAACCCGCTGGACTGGATGGACACGTACGGCTCCGACGCCGTCCGCTTCACCCTGGCCCGCGGCGCCAACCCGGGCGTCGACGTCCCGATCGGCGAGGACTGGGTCCAGGCCTCCAGCAAGTTCGCCAACAAGATCTGGAACGCCACCCGCTTCGCGCTGATGAACGGCGCGACGGTCGAGGGCGAGCTGCCCGACCCGTCGGAGATGTCCGCCACGGACCGCTGGATCCTGTCGCGGCTCAACAAGACGGTCGCCGACGTCGACGCGTTCTACGACGACTACCAGTTCTCCAAGCTGTCGGACGCCCTCTACCACTTCGCGTGGGACGAGGTCTTCGACTGGTACGTCGAGCTGTCGAAGACGACGTTCTTCGCCGGCGGCGAGGGCGCCAGGGTCTCCGGCCGGGTCCTCGGCGAGGTCCTCGACGTCATGCTGCGCCTGCTGCACCCGGTCGTCCCCTTCGTCACCGAGACGCTGTGGACGACGCTGACCGGCGGCGAGTCCGTCGTGATCGCCGACTGGCCGAAGGACAGCGGCTTCCGCGACGCGGCCGCCGAGCAGGAGATCGCCCTGGTCCAGCGGGTCATCACCGAGGTCCGCCGCTTCCGCAAGGAGCAGGGCCTCCAGGACGCGCAGAAGGTCCCCGCCCGCCTCACGCTCGACGGCACCGCGCTCGCCGCGCACGAGGCGGCCATCCGCCAGATCCTGCGCCTCCAGCCGGAGGGCGAGGGCTTCTCCGCCACCGCCTCCCTGCCGGTCGCCGGGGCGACGGTCGCGCTCGACCTGTCGGGCACGATCGACGTGGCCGCCGAGCGCAAGCGCCTCGCGAAGGACCTCGCGGCGGCGGAGAAGGAGAAGGCCCAGGCGAACGGGAAGCTCGGCAACGAGGCCTTCCTGGCCAAGGCCCCGGACAACGTGGTCGACAAGATCCGCGGCCGCCTCGCCAAGGCGGACGAGGACATCGCCCGCATCCAGACGCAGCTGGCGAGCCTGCCGGAGGCGTAGCCCGTAAGGCATGCGAAGGGCCCGGACCGATGCTCATCGGTTCCGGGCCCTTTCGCGTCCCCCGCCGTGGGTCTCGCTCGCGCCCCTCGGGCAGCCGCAGGAGCGCGGCGAGGCGGCGGTTCGCGCGGACGGCTGCTCCTGGGATGCTTCGTGCACATTTCAGAGTGAAACGACAATGTGGGCGAAGTGCCCGATCTCACACCAGAGGGGACTTCGGGTCCGCCGTTTCGGGACGAAAGACCTTGGATGATGGACGGCATGCTCCACCTCCCCACCGTCCCCGCGCTGCGCCGTTGCGTGGACCGGTGGGCCGCCTCGCCCCGCGCCCTCGACGTCGTCACCGCGCTGAGCGCCTTCGGCCTGATGGTCCTCGACGTGCCGGGCCTCGCCCGCGCCGACAACTCGCTCACCGGGGTCACCGCGACCCTCGTCCTGGCGGCCGGGGCGGCCACGCTGGTGCTCAGGCGCCGGCTGCCGTGGATCCCGTACCTCGTGGCGCTCGGCCTGATGGGCTGGCTCCACGAGCTCACCATGATCCAGTTCGCGCTGTACTCGATCGGCAGGTTCCGGGGGCGGCGGGCCGCCGTCGCCGCCACCGTGCTCTACATCGGCGTGGCGCTCGCCCTCTTCCAGACGCCCGGCTGGCCCGCCCGGCACGGCGACACCCTGAGCGACTTCCTGAGCATCGTCGTCCCGATCGGGGTCCTCGCGGCGGGCGTCGGCATCGCCGCGTACCGACAGGACCTCGTCCGGGCCCTGGAGGTCCAGCGCCGCGAGGCCGCCGCCCGGCAGGCCGTGCAGGAGGAGCGGATCTCCGTCGGCAGGGACGTCCACGACCTGGTCGGCCGGGAGCTGACCGTCCTCGCGGTCCGGGCCGAGGTCCTCGCCGTACGGGCGCGGGGCGAGGCCCGCCAGAAGGACTTCGAGGAGCTCGCGGACACGGCCCGCCGTGCCCACCTCATGCTCAACGAGACGATCGTGCGCCGGGCCGACCGGGACGCGGCCACCCCCGGGCTCGAAGGGCTCGCCGCGCTCGCCGAGGAGAGCGAACGGATGGGCAGCCCCGTGGACCTGACGGTCGCGGAGGCGGCCGGGGCGCTGTCGCCGCTGCGGCAGGCGGCCGTCCACCGCGTCGTCCAGGAGTGCCTGACGAACGCCGCCAAGCACGCGCCCGGCCTGCCGGTGACGGTCGGGATCACGGTGGAGGGGCCCGATCTGCGGATCGAGGTGCGCAATCCGCTGCCGAAGACCCCGCCGGACCCGGCACCCGTCTCGACGGGCACCGGACTGTTCTCGATGGAGGAGCGGGTCGCCAGCATGGGCGGCACGCTGAAGGCCCGCGCGGAGGACGGCGCGTACGTGGTGACGGCGCTGCTCCCGACGGGCCTGGGCCGCTGAGCGGTACGGGCGCCTGGGGCCGCTCCGGAGCCGCGTACGGGTGTCCGGACCGCCCGGATCCCGCGTACGGGCGCGCAGGTCGGAGACCGGGAGCCCCGCCCCGATCGCCGTCGCCATCGGCTCCTCGACGAGGTGTACCGCCCGCGGGCCTGGGGGCCCCAGCGCACGAAGTGCCGGATCATGATCGCCGAGTTCGCCGGGCCGCTACGGCGGACGGTGGACCGAAAGTCCCGAAAGGGGTGGGTCCATGGTCCTGTCGGTGCCCCTCCGTAGACTGGGGTCCGTGAGTGAGCCGAGCGACCAGAGCGACGACCAGTTCGACGACATCGTCGACACCGAGACCCAGCGCGACCCCGACCTGGCGGTGATCGAGGCAGGCAGCCGCACGCTGCGGACGCAGGGCGGCCCGCCGCAGGGCGACCCCGTGCCGAGCCGTCCCGAGGACCCGGAGCTCGACAAGGCGCTGCGCGAGGTCGAGACCGAGCTGTCCACCCGCTGGGGCGAGACCAAGCTGGAGCCCTCGGTCACCCGGATCGCGGCACTGATGGACGTGCTCGGCGAGCCGCAGCGCGCGTACCCCTCGATCCACGTCACCGGCACCAACGGCAAGACGTCGACGGCCCGCATGATCGAGGCACTGCTCGGCGCCTTCGAGCTGCGCACCGGCCGGTACACCTCGCCGCACGTGCAGACGATCACCGAGCGGATCAGCCTGGACGGCGCCCCGATCTCCGCCGAGCGGTTCATCGAGACCTACCAGGACGTCAAGCCGTACGTGGAGCTGGTCGACGCCCGAGAGGAGTACCGCCTCTCCTTCTTCGAGGTCCTCACCGGAATGGCGTACGCGGCCTTCGCCGACGCCCCGGTCGACGTGGCCGTCGTCGAGGTCGGCATGGGCGGCACCTGGGACGCGACGAACGTCATCGACGCCTCGGTCGCCGTCGTCACCCCGATCGGCCTCGACCACACCGACCGGCTCGGCGGGACGACCGGCGAGATCGCCGGCGAGAAGTCCGGGATCATCAAGCAGGGCGCGACCGTCATCCTGGCCCAGCAGCCGGTCGACGCGGCCCAGGTCCTGCTGAAGAAGGCCGTCGAGGCGGACGCCACCGTCGCCCGCGAGGGCATGGAGTTCGGCATCGTCTCCCGCGAGGTCGCGGTCGGCGGGCAGCTCCTCACCCTGCGCGGTCTCGGCGGCGAGTACGACAACGTGTTCCTGCCGCTGCACGGCGCCTACCAGGCGCACAACGCGGCCGTGGCGCTCGCGGCCGTCGAGGCCTTCTTCGGGATCGGCGCGGACCACGCGCGGACCCTGGACGCGGACACGGTCCGCGCGGCCTTCGCCCAGGTGGCCTCGCCGGGCCGCCTGGAGATCGTCCGCTCCTCCCCGACGGTGATCCTCGACGCCGCGCACAACCCGCACGGCGCTCAGGCCACGGCGGAGGGCGTCAGCGAGGCCTTCGGCTTCTCGCGGCTCGTCGGCGTCGTCTCCACGAGTGCCGACAAGGACGCCCGGGGCCTCCTGGAGGCCTTCGAGCCGATCCTCGCGGAGGTCGTCATCACCACGAACTCCAACCCGCGGGCAACGGACGTCGACGCGCTCGCCGCGATCGCGGTCGAGGTCTTCGGCGAGGACCGGGTCGTCGTCGAGCCGCGGCTGCCCGACGCGCTCGAAGCGGCCATCACCCTCGCGGAGGAAGAGGCCGAGTACGGCGGCGCCGGAGTCCTCGTGACCGGTTCGATCTTCACGGTCGGCGACGCCCGACTGCTGCTGCGAAGGGGCTGACACACCGATGCGCATGCTCTGTTCCTCGACGCTCATCGGCGAGTTCTTCGTCATCGGCTTCGCCGGCCTGGTCGCGATGAAGGACGACAGCCTGGCGATGTCGACCGTCTGGACCGTCTGCGGTGTCGCGATGCTCCTCTCGGTGCTGCTGTGCGGGATGGTCACCCGTCCCGGCGGCGTGCAGCTCGGCTGGGCGCTCCAGATCGGCCTGATCGCCAGCGGGTTCTTCGTACCGGTCATGTTCGTCCTCGGGGCGGTCTTCGCCGTCCTGTGGTGGGCCTCGGTGCACTACGGCCGGAAGGTCGACGACATCAAGGCCCGCTGGGCGGAGTCGCAGGGCGCGCAGGCCACGGCAGGGCCTGACGCTGCGTAATCGAGGGGCGTGCGGGACCTGTAGCCTCGGAGGTCCCGCACACCGCTTTTCCGAAGGAGTTCCCCCGTGAGCCAGCGCACGCTCGTCCTGCTCAAGCCCGACGCCGTCCGCCGTGGCCTGATCGGCGAGATCATCGGCCGTATCGAGCGCAAGGCCGGCTGGACCCTCGCGGCCCTCGAACTGCGCGAGCTGGACCAGGACACGCTGGAGCAGCACTACGGCGAGCACAAGGGCAAGCCCTTCTACGAGCCGCTGATGGGCTTCATGTCCTCCGGTCCCGTCGTCGCGCTCGTCGTCGAGGGCGAGCGGGTCATCGAGGGCGTCCGTCAGCTCGCCGGCCCGACCGACCCGATCGCCGCCGCGCCCGGCTCCATCCGCGGCGACTTCGGCACCATCGTCCGCGAGAACCTGATCCACGCCTCGGACTCCGAGGAGTCGGCGCTCCGCGAGCTGAAGATCTTCTTCCCGGGTCTCGTCTGATCCGGCGTCGGTCCGGCTTCGGCCCGTCCGGCGTCGAACCGGCTTCGAACCGGAGTCGATCAGACGTCGAACAGGAGCCGATCCGGTGACGATCCTGTGCTGATTCGCCGCTGACCCGGCGTCAGCCGATCAGCACAACCCTGTGGGGCGACCGAAGGAATTTCGGTCGCCCCCAGGCATATGAACGCCAATCCCGGGAACGGATCGCCGCGTCCTGCCGTCACCAGTACTGAGGTGGACCAACGCGCGGCATTCGCACGGGCGGCACTACGATGGAAAACTCCACGCCGCACCACTCTCAGCCATGGGAAATCAAGGGGAACTCAATGTCGTTCATCGGCCGTGACATGGCTGTCGACCTCGGGACCGCCAACACGCTGGTGTACGTCAGGGGCCGAGGCATCGTTCTGAACGAGCCGTCCGTCGTCGCGATCAACACGAACACCGGCGGCATCCTGGCGGTCGGTGCCGAGGCGAAGAAGATGATCGGCCGGACGCCCGGCAACATCGTCGCCGTCCGCCCGCTCAAGGACGGCGTGATCGCCGACTTCGAGATCACGGAGCGGATGCTCCGCTACTTCATCCTCAAGATCCACAAGCGTCGCTACCTCGCGCGTCCCCGCGTCGTCGTCTGCGTGCCCTCCGGCATCACCGGAGTGGAGCGCCGCGCCGTCATCGAGGCCTCGACGCAGGCCGGTGCACGCCAGGTGCACATCATCGAGGAGCCCATGGCGGCGGCCATCGGCTCGGGCCTCCCCGTCCACGAGGCCACCGGCAACATGGTCGTCGACATCGGCGGCGGCACCACCGAGGTCGCCGTCATCTCGCTCGGCGGAATCGTCACGGCACAGTCGATCCGGGTCGCCGGCGACGAGCTGGACAACGCGATCATCCAGCACATCAAGAAGGAGTACTCGCTCCTCCTCGGTGAGCGGACCGCCGAGCAGATCAAGATCACCATCGGTTCGGCCTACGACCTCGACAAGGACGAGCACACCGAGATCCGCGGCCGCGACCTCGTCTCCGGCCTGCCCAAGACGGTGGTCATCTCCGCCGCCGAGGTCCGCAAGGCCATCGAGGAGCCGGTCAACGCGATCGTCGACGCCGTGAAGACGACCCTCGACAAGTGCCCGCCGGAGCTCTCCGGTGACGTCATGGACCGCGGCATCGTTCTCACGGGTGGCGGCGCCCTGCTGCGTGGCCTCGACGAACGGCTCCGCCGCGAGACCGGCATGCCGATCCACATCGCCGAGGACCCGCTGGACTCGGTGGCGCTGGGCTCCGGCAAGTGCGTGGAGGAGTTCGAGGCGCTCCAGCAGGTCCTGGACGCCCAGCCGCGCCGCTAGCAGCACCACGTGCAGGGCGGGCGGCGCACCGCACGGCACCGCACGAGCCGAACCCACAAGAGAACACGTACAGCCGAACAACGAACCACGAGGAAAGGCACGGCCGCCGCACGTGAGGGACACACGAGAGAGCCGGCTGCTCCTGGTGCTGCTGATCGCCATCGCGTTCGCACTGATCACGGTGGACATCCGCGGAGGCCAGGAGTCACCCGTCGACGGTGCCCGCCAGGCCGCCGCCGCGGTCTTCGGGCCCGTCGAGAACGGTGTGGCGGCGGCCGTCGACCCCATCGGGAACGCCATAGGCGCGGTACGGGACTCCGGCGAGCGGCACACCCGGATCGCCGCCCTGGAGAAGGAGAACGCCGAGCTCAAGGCCGAGCTCGGCAGCGACGACCGCAACCGCAACCGGCTGCGCGAGCTCGACTCCATGCTCAGGACGGCCGGCGCCGGTCAGTACGGCATCAAGGGCGCGCAGGTCATCGCCATAGGAGCGGCCCAGGGCTTCTCCTGGACGGTCACCGTCGACATCGGCGCCCGCGACGGCGTCAAGCGGGACATGACCGTCCTCAACGGCTCCGGACTCGTCGGTCGCGTCACCACCGTCGGCCCGTCCACCTCCACCGTCCTCCTCGCCAACGACCCCGACTTCACCGTCGGCACGCGCATGGAGAAGAGCGACGAACTCGGCTTCGCCACCGGACAGGGCGACGGCCCGCTGCTCGTCCAGCTCCTCAACGGCAAGGCGAAGGTGAAGCCGGGCGACCGGCTCGTCACCTTCGGCTCCAGCGGCGACAAGCCCTTCGTGCCCGGCGTCCCGGTCGGCGAGATCGTCCGCATCGACCCCGCGGGCGGCGGCCTGACCCGAAACGTCTACGTCCGCCCGTACGTCGGCTTCACCAAGCTCGACATCGTCGGCATCGTCGTCCAGGCCCCCGCCTCCAACCCGCGCGACACGGTCCTGCCGCCGAAGCCCAAGCCGGCCCCGACCGTCACCGTCACGGTCACGCCGCCGCCACCGGACGGACAGCAGGCCGCCGACGGACAGAAGCCGAACGAGAACCAGCAGAACGACGGCCGGCAGAACCAGCAGGGCCAGGACCAGGGGGACGCGACACCGTGAAGTTCAACCGCATCCTCCTCTCCGCAGCCCTGATCGTGGTCGCCCTCGTCGTCCAGGTCTCCGTCCTGGCCCGCCTCCAACTCCCCGGCGCCGTACCCGACCTGGTCCTCCTCACGGTGGTGGCCCTCGCCCTGGTGTACGGCCCCGTCAGCGGCTCCCTCATCGGCTTCACCGCCGGCCTCCTCGCCGACCTCGCCCCGCCCGCCGACCACGCCGCCGGCCGCTACGCCCTCGTGCTCTGCGTCGTCGGCTACCTGGTCGGCCTCGCCAAGCCCGAGAACGGACGGCTGACCTCCGCGACCGGCCCCATGGCCGTCGTCGTCGCCGCGGCCGTCGGCTCCACGCTCCTCTACGCGGGCGTGGGCGCCCTCGTCGGCGACACCGCCGCCCGCCATGTGGGCCTCGGCTTCCTGCTGTTCACCGCGGCGGTCTACGACCTGCTCCTCGCGCCCTTCACGGTGCCGCTCATCATGGCGCTGGCCCGGCGCGCCGAGAACGATCCCATCGCCGACGCCACCGGGGCGAACGGCGCCGACGTCGCCTCCGGCTGGCTGTCCTCCGGCACGGGCCTGCGGATCGGCAACCAGCGCGGCGGGCTGCGCGTGAAGGCCGCCAAGGGCCGCGCCTCGCGGGCCGGCCGCATCAAGGGAGTCAAGCGACTGTGACCGAGGGGGTCCCGGCAGTATGAGCAACATCCCCGAGACCGGGCGGACCCCGCGGGTCCAGATCCGGCTCGTCGTCATCCAGATCCTCGTGTTCTCGCTGCTCCTGACCCTGGGAGGCCGCCTCTGGTACCTCCAGATCCGGAACGGCAAGGAGTACACGGACGAGGCGAAGAACAACCACGTCCAGCAGGTCGTCCGGCCCGCCGTCCGCGGCTCCATCCTGGACGCCCGTGGCGTCCCGCTCGCCGACAACGAGACCCGCCTCGTCGTCTCGGCCTCCCGGACCGAGCTGATGAAGATAAAGGACAAGGGCAAGGACGTCCTCACCCGGCTCGCCGGCGTGCTGGAGATGAAGCCCGAGGACGTCATCAACAAGATCCGCCTCTGCGACTCCCAGACCCCCAAGCCCTGCTGGAACGGTTCGCCCTACCAGCCGATCCCCGTCACCGACGAGGCCACCACCCAGCAGGCGCTGACGATCCGCGAGGCCTCCGAGGACTTCCCCGGCATCACCGCCGAACCCGCCGCCGTACGCCGCTACCCCGCGCCCGGCAAGGCCCGCACCGCACAGGTCCTCGGCTACCTCTCGCCCGTCACCGACACCGAGATCGAGAAGGCCAAGGACAGCGACTCGCCGTTCCTCCGCTCCGACCAGGTCGGCCGCTCCGGCATCGAGCGCACCTACGACAAGGAGCTGCGCGGCAAGGCCGGCGTCACCCGGTACGAGGTCGACAACCTCGGCCGCGTCATGGGCCAGACCGAGTCCGACCCCGGGGTCGCCGGCTCCACCCTCGTCACCAGCATCGACGCCCGCGTCCAGGCCGTCGCCGAGTACGAGCTCAGCCAGGCCATGAAGGCCGTCCGCGGCGAGACCGACAAGATCACCAACCGCAAGTACGAGGCCGACTCGGGCGCCGTCGTCGTCATGGAGACGAAGACCGGCCGCATCGTCGCGATGGCCTCCCAGCCCGACTACGACCCGAACGCCTGGGTCGGCGGCATCTCCGCCAAGGACTACGCCGCGCTCACCAGCAAGAACTCCAACTACCCGCTGCTCAACCGGGCCATCCAGGGCCAGGCCGCCGCGGGCTCCATCTTCAAGGTGGTCTCGGCGAGCGCCGCCGTCCGCGCCGGACACGACTTCAACGACAAGTACAACTGCAGCGCCTCCTACAGCCTCGGCAACCGCAGCTTCGCGAACTTCGAGTCCCAGGGCCACGGCCCCATCACCCTGGGCGAGGCCCTCAAGTTCTCCTGCAACACCGTCTTCTACGCCCTCGGCCACCAGGAGTGGCAGCGCGACGGCGGGATCAAGCCCAAGAAGGGCGCCAACGACTGGTTCTACCGGACCGCCCGGGACTTCGGACTCGGCTCCGAGACCGGGATCGACCTGCCCAACGAGGTCAAGGGCCGCATCCCCGACCGCCAGTGGAAGCAGAACTTCTGGGCGGCCAACAAGGACGCGTGGTGCAAGCAGGGCAAGAAGGGCGGCACCTACGTCGAGCAGATCGCCTACGAGAGCTGCCTCGAAGGCAACCAGCTGAAGGCGTACGACAGCATCAACTTCGCCATCGGACAGGGTGACGTCCTCGTCACCCCCATCCAGATGGCCACCGCCTACTCCGCCATCAGCAACGGCGGAACCCTTTTCAACCCCACCGTCGGCAAGGCCGTCATCAGCCCCGACGGCAAGAGCGTCCGCGAGATCAAGCCGACGGCGCACGGCAAGCTGCCCGTCGGGGCCGAGACCATCAGGGACCTCGACAAGGGCCTGCGCTCGGTCGTCGAGCCCGGCGGCACCGCCGCCTGGCGCTTCGGCGGCTGGCCCCAGGACAAGATCCCGCTGCGGGCCAAGACCGGCACCGCCCAGGTCTACGGCAAGCAGACCACCTCCTGGCTGGCGACCTACTCCGACGACTTCACCATCGTCATGACGATCTCCCAGGGCGGCACCGGCTCCGGAGCCTCCGGCCCCGCGGTGCGCAACATCTACGACGCCCTCTACGGCCTCGACGACGCCGGCAACCAGGACCTCAAGCGGGCCCTGCTCCCCACGCCGCAGAAGGCCCTGCCGAAGGTCAACGCCGACGGCACCATCGACGCCCCCGACATCAAGGCGTACGACCCGAAGTCGCAGCTGGTCGCTCCCGTCGAGAACACCGCTCCGCCGCTCGCGGGCCCGCCCCCCGGAAAGCGGGACTGACCCGATGACGACACGTACCGGCTTCTCCGTCTCCCGTTACGCACCCGAGCGCGGCCCGCTGGCGAAACTCACCGCCCGCGACTCGCTGCTCCGGCGCCTCGACTGGCCCATGCTGCTCTCGGCGCTCGCGCTCTCCGCCATCGGGTCGCTCCTCGTCTGGTCCGCGACCCGGAACCGCACCGAGCTCAACCAGGGCGACCCGTACTACTTCCTCTTCCGGCACGTCCTCAACACCGGCATCGGGGTCGCCCTGATGATCGGCACGATCTGGCTCGGCCACCGCACCCTGCGCGGCGCGGTCCCGGTCCTCTACACGCTCTCCATCGTGCTGATCCTCGCCGTCCTCACCCCGCTCGGCGCCACCATCAACGGCGCCCACGCGTGGATCGTCGTCGGCGGCGGCTTCTCCCTCCAGCCCAGCGAGTTCGTGAAGATCACGATCATCCTGGTGATGGCGATGCTGCTGGCCGCCAAGGTCGACGCGGGCGACCAGATCCATCCCGACCACCGGACCGTCGCCAAGGCCCTCGTTCTGGCCGCCCTCCCCATGGGCATCGTCATGCTGATGCCCGACCTCGGCTCGGTCATGGTCATGGCCGTCATCGTGCTCGGCGTGCTCCTCGCCTCCGGCGCCTCCAACCGCTGGGTCCTCGGCCTGATCGGCGCGGGCATCGGGGGCGCGGTCCTGGTCACGGCGCTCGGCATGCTGGACGAGTACCAGATCAACCGGTTCGCGGCCTTCGCCAACCCCGACCTCGACCCCGCCGGCGTCGGCTACAACACCAACCAGGCCCGCATCGCGATCGGCTCCGGCGGCCTCCTCGGCGCCGGACTCTTCAAGGGGTCCCAGACCACCGGCCAGTTCGTGCCCGAGCAGCAGACGGACTTCGTCTTCACGGTCGCGGGGGAGGAGCTGGGCTTCGTCGGCGCGGGCCTGATCCTGCTGCTCCTCGGCGTCGTGCTCTGGCGGGCCTGCCGGATCGCCCGCGAGACCACCGAGCTCTACGGCACGGTCGTCGCGGCCGGCATCATCGCCTGGTTCGCCTTCCAGTCCTTCGAGAACATCGGCATGACGCTCGGCATCATGCCGGTCGCGGGTCTGCCGCTGCCGTTCGTGTCGTACGGCGGCTCGTCGATGTTCGCCGTGTGGGTGGCGATCGGGCTGCTGCAGTCGATCCGGGTGCAGCGCCCGATGACGGCATAGACCCTGTCCGGCGGGGCCGGGCGTATTAGATTCGTCTCATGGCGGAGACGAAGCGCGAGATCGAGCGGAAGTACGAAGCCACGAGCGGCACCCGGGTCCCGGACCTCACCCGGGTCCCCGCGGTGGCGGAGGTCGTGGACCAGGGCGTCATGGAGCTCGACGCCGTCTACTACGACACCCCCGACCTGCGGCTCGCCGCCGACTCGATCACCCTGCGGCGCCGCACGGGCGGGAGCGACGAGGGCTGGCACCTCAAGTTCCCCGTCGCCTCCGGCATCCGCGACGAGATCAGGGCCCCGCTGGCCGACACCCTCCCGGGTGAGCTGGCGGGGCTGCTGCGTTCCCGGGTCCGGGACGCCGAGGTCGTCCCCGTCGTACGCCTCCGCTCCGCCCGTGACGTCCGCCACCTCCGGGCCGCCGGCGGCACCCTTCTGGCCGAACTCTCCGTCGACACCGTCCACGCGGAACGGCTGCCCGGGGGAGCGGAGGCGGCCTGGACGGAGATCGAGGTCGAACTCGCCGACGACGAGACCGGCGCCGCCGCCGAGGGCGCCGACGAGGCGCTCCTCGACGCGATCGGGAAGCGGCTCCGCAAGGCGGGCATCCACCCCTCGTCGGCCTCCTCGAAGCTGTCGAGGGCCCTGACGGAGACGGCCCCGGACGGCGAGCAGGCGCCCGGCACCGACCCGGCGCCCGGGACCGCCCCCGCGCCCGGCACCGCCGGTCACGCCGTCCTCGCCTACGTACGCGAGCAGGCCGACGCGATCGTCGCGCTCGACCCGGCCGTCCGGCGGGACCTGCCCGACGCCGTGCACCAGCTGCGGGTCGCGTGCCGGCGGCTGCGCAGCGCCTTCAAGACGTACCGGAAGGTCCTCGACAGGGCCGTCACCGACCAGGTCGGCGCGGAGCTGAAGTGGCTGGCCGGTGAGCTCGGCGTCGCCCGGGACGAGGAGGTGCTGACCGAGCGGCTGCGCGGCCGGATCGACGCCCTGCCCCGGACCCTGCGCCTCGGCCCGGTCCGCGGCCGGCTGCGGACCTGGTCGGCTGCGCGCGCCCGCAGCGGCCGGCGCCGCGCCCTCGCCGCGCTGGAGTCGGCCCGCTACCTGGCCCTGCTCGACAGCCTCGAAGAGCTGCTCGCCGACCCGCCGCTGCGTAAGGCAGCCGCCCGTGACGCCCGCAAGGTCCTCGTCAGCGCCGTCCTCAAGGACCACGACCGCCTCGGCGCCCGGATCGACCGGGCCCTGGCCCTCGACCCCGGCCAGGAGCTCGACCTGGCCCTCCACGAGGCCCGCAAGGCAGCCAAGCGCACGCGGTACGCGGCCGACGCCGCCGCCCCGACCCTCGGGAAGCCCGCGAAGAAGTTCGCGAAGCGTGTGAAGTCCGTCCAGTCCCTCCTGGGCGAACACCAGGACGCCGTCGTGGCCCGGGGGGCCCTCCTGGAGCTCGCGGACCAGGCTCACGAGGCCGGCGAGTCCGCTTTCACCTGGGGACTTCTCCACGGCCGGGAGGAGACGGCGGCCGCGGCGGCCGAGCGTGACCTGCCCCGGGCCTGGGCCCGGGCGGCGGCCCCGAAAATCCGCGCGTCCCTGACTCGCTGAGCACCGGGGTACGCTTGAGAGTCGCCCCCCTGCCAGCTCACGAAGGTTCGAGATGTCTGCTGCCGAGTCTGTCTTCCCGCAGCTCGAAGCTCTGCTCCCGCACGTGCAGAAGCCGATTCAGTACGTCGGTGGAGAGCTGAACTCCACGGTGAAGCCGTGGGAGTCCGCCGACGTCCGCTGGGCGCTGATGTACCCGGACGCGTACGAGGTCGGTCTGCCCAACCAGGGCGTCATGATCCTGTACGAGGTGCTCAACGAGCGCGAGGGCGTCCTCGCCGAGCGCACGTACAGCGTGTGGCCGGACCTCGAAGAGCTCATGCGCGAGCACAAGGTCCCGCAGTTCACGGTCGACTCCCACCGTCCCGTCGGCGCCTTCGACGTCTTCGGCCTGAGCTTCTCGACGGAGCTCGGCTACACGAACATGCTGACCGCCCTCGACCTCGCCGGCATCCCGCTGGAGTCGAAGGACCGGACCGTCGACCACCCGATCGTGCTCGCCGGCGGCCACGCCGCCTTCAACCCCGAGCCGATCGCGGACTTCATCGATGCGGCGATCATCGGCGACGGCGAGCAGGCCGTCCTCGACATGACCGAGATCATCCGCGCCTGGAAGGCCGAGGGCCGGCCGGGCGGCCGCGAGGAGGTCCTCCTCCGTCTCGCGAAGACCGGCTCGGTCTACATCCCGGGCTTCTACGACGTCGAGTACCTGCCGGACGGCCGCATCGGCCGTGTCGTCCCCAACCGCTCCGGTGTGCCGTGGCGCGTCTCCAAGCACACCGTCATGGACCTCGACGAGTGGCCGTACCCCAAGCAGCCCCTCGTCCCGCTCGCGGAGACCGTCCACGAGCGCATGTCCGTCGAGATCTTCCGCGGCTGCACCCGCGGCTGCCGTTTCTGCCAGGCCGGCATGATCACGCGCCCCGTGCGGGAGCGAAGCATCACCGGCATCGGCGAGATGGTCGAGAAGGGCCTCAAGGCGACGGGCTTCGAGGAGGTCGGCCTCCTCTCGCTGTCCTCGGCGGACCACACCGAGATCGGTGACATCGCCAAGGGCCTCGCCGACCGGTACACCGAGGACAAGATCGGCCTCTCCCTCCCCTCGACCCGCGTCGACGCGTTCAACGTCGACCTGGCGAACGAGCTCACGAGGAACGGCCGCCGTTCCGGCCTCACCTTCGCCCCCGAGGGCGGCTCCGAGCGCATGCGCAAGGTCATCAACAAGATGGTCTCGGAGGAGGACCTGATCCGCACGGTCGCCACCGCGTACGGCAACGGCTGGCGCCAGGTGAAGCTGTACTTCATGTGCGGCCTGCCGACCGAGACCGACGAGGACGTCCTCCAGATCGGGGACATGGCGGTCAACGTGATCGCCAAGGGCCGCGAGGTCTCCGGTCAGAACGACATCCGTTGCACCGTCTCCATCGGCGGTTTCGTGCCGAAGCCGCACACCCCGTTCCAGTGGGCGCCGCAGCTGTCGGCGGAGGAGACGGACGCGCGGCTCGCGAAGCTCCGCGACAAGATCCGCGGCGACAAGAAGTACGGCCGCTCGATCGGCTTCCGCTACCACGACGGCAAGCCCGGCATCGTCGAGGGCCTCCTCTCGCGCGGTGACCGCCGCGTCGGCGCGGTCATCCGCGCGGTGTACGAGGACGGCGGCCGCTTCGACGGCTGGCGCGAGCACTTCTCGTACGACCGCTGGATGCAGAGCGCCGAGAAGACGCTGCCCGGCTTCGGCGTGGACGTCGCCTGGTACACGACCCGCGAGCGCACCTACGAGGAGGTCCTGCCCTGGGACCACCTGGACTCCGGTCTCGACAAGGACTGGCTCTGGGAGGACTGGCAGGACGCGCTCGACGAGACCGAGGTCGACGACTGCCGCTGGACGCCGTGCTTCGACTGCGGTGTCTGCCCCGCGATGCAGACCGAGATCCAGGTCGGCCCGACGGGCAAGAAGCTGCTGCCGCTGTCGGTCGTGAAGTAGCACCGGGCGGCACAGGGGTACGGGCGAGGGCCCGGTCGCGGGAGATCCGCGGCCGGGCCCTCCGCCGTACCCGCACAGCTCACCGGAGACACGAAGAGGCGCCCGGAGCGTGCAGCTCCGGGCGCCTCCTCGTCAGCGGTGCCTAGGGCGTGTTGCGAAAGTCCCGCCTGCCCGACGGCGCCTGGCACGCCCGCTCGCCGCGTTGTCGGATCACCCCGATACATCCAGTATCGGGGCGACCCTCCGCCGTGCGATCGCACGCACCAGACGCCGTCGGGCCCGCCCTTCGGGCGGCCGGCGCTACTTTCGCAACACGCCCTAGTGGTCGGAGCCGGCCGCGGTGAGCTCGTCCTGGTCCGCCGCCCGGGGGCGGGGCGTCGAGACGCCCTCGGCCGCGCGCGGCGACGGGGCCGGGCGGCGCTCGGCGACGGGGACGACGGGCGGCCGCAGGGCCTCCTCGCCGAGGAAGACACGGCGGGCGACCCGCTCGGCGGCGAAGCCGTCGTCCCAGGTGCAGAACCGCTCCCGGAAGGCCTGGCGCAGCGTGGCCGCCTGCTCGCCGTCCCAGGCGCCGCTGCGGAACGCCTCGATCAGCTCGTCCTCGGTGGTGGTGAGCACGCCGGGGGACTCGCCGGGCTCGCCGGAGAGCAGGTCGAAGGTGACGCCGCGGCAGGTCCGGTAGGCCTCCCAGTCGTCGGCGTACGTGACGATCGGCCGGTCGAGGTTGGCGTAGTCGAACATGATCGACGAGTAGTCCGTGACCAGCGCGTCCGCCGCCAGGCAGAGGTCCTCGACGGACGGGTGCCGCGACACGTCGACGAGCGCGCCGCGCTCGGCGAGGGAGTTCAACTCCGGGTCGCTGCCGTAGAAGTAGTGGGCGCGGACCAACAGGACGAAGTCCGGGCCGAGTTCGCGGGCGACGCGGGCCAGGTCCAGGTGGGAGACGAAGGCGTCCTTCTGGTGGTCGCGCACGGTGGGGGCGTACAGGATCGCCGTCTTGTCGTGGGCGATGCCGAGTTCGGCGCGGATCCGGCGGACGTCCGCGGCCGTGGCGCGGTAGTAGACGTCGTTGCGCGGGTAGCCGGTGTTCAGGGTGCGGAAGGCGGCCGGGTAGACCCGCTCCCAGTTCTCCGTGGAGTGCTGGTTCGACGAGACGCTCCAGTCCCAGCGGTCCACGCGCTCCAGCAGTTTGTCGAAGTCCATGCTGCGGGAGACGGCCGGGTAGAACTGCTGGTCCAGGCCCATCCGCTTGAGCGGGGTGCCGTGGTGCGTCTGGAGGTGGATCTGACCGGGGCGCTTGATCACGGCGTCCGGGAAGTTGACGTTGTTGACCAGGTACTTGGCCCGGGCCATCGCCTTCCAGTAGCCGAAGGTGGCCGGGGCGATCCGCTTGAGCCCGGGCTGCAGGCTGCCGGCGTACTCCTGGTTCACGACCCACACCCCGCGGACGCCGGGCGCGACCCGCTTGGCCGCCTCGTGCACGGCGAGCGGGTTGCAGCCGGGGGTGCGGCCCCAGTACGCCGAGTACACGGCGAGGTTGTCGTCCACCGGGAGGCGGCGCTGCACGGCGTAGTAGGCGCGCAGGGCCTTGCGGCCGCCCCAGCGCTTGGACCGGCCGAGGGAGCGGATGCCCGCCTCGCGGGTGCCGTTGACGACCTTGAGGCCTTCGAAGCCGGTGTACGAACCGCTCTTCAGCACCTTGAACTTGAGGCCGAGGATGCCGGGCGGCGGCGTGTAGCCCGCCGGTTCGAGGTCGCGGTAGACCTTGGAGGCCTGCTTCAGGTACGCGCGACGGTGGCCCTTGGGTATGCGGAAGTCCCGGGCGAAGGTGAACAGGAAGTGGGAGATCATCCGCGTGAAGACGGCGCTGCGGTACTCGTCGATGCCGGGCCGGCCGGCGAGGCCGTCGAGGTACGCGAAGACCCTGCGGTACTGCTCGAAGATCACGAAGTGCTTGCGCGGGGTGCTGCTGCGCATCGAGCTGCCGACCCGGCGCTGGCGGTACTCGACGACCACGTACTCCAGGCCCGCGACGCGCTGGGCCGCGGCCATGGACGTGTAGACCATGAGCGCGTCCTCGTACAGGCCGTCGGTGAAGGCGTAGCCCTCGCCGGTGAAGAAGTCGCGGCGGTAGAGGCGGTTCCAGACGACGGCGAAGATCCGCAGCAGTTCGAGGTGGTCGACGGGGCGGATGACCTGGTCGCGGATGCCGGCCAGGTACGGGCCGGAGTTGCTGGGCTCGACGGCGCCGTCGATGTGGGTGCGGACGTGGTCGAAGAGGAGGACCTCGGGGTCCTCGGCCTCGGCGAGCCGGTCGGCCATGGCCTGCAGCGAGCCGGGGCGGATCGAGTCGTCGCCGTCGATGAAGAGCAGGTAGTCGCCGCGGGCGTGCTCGACGCCGGTGTTGCGGGCCGCGCCTATGCCGCCGTTCTCGGCGCGGTGGACGGCGCGCACGCGGGGGTCGCGCGCGGCGAACTCGTCGATGATGGCGCCGCTGCCGTCGAGGGAACAGTCGTCGACCGCGATGATCTCGACATCGCGGTAACTCTGTGTAGTCACCGACTCGAGGCACTCGCGGATGTAACCCTCGACCCCGTACACCGGGACGATCACGCTGAATCGGGGCGTAGCTGCAGCCGGCATGGCTTGTGTCTCCTCAGTCGAACCGCTCGAACGCAGTATGCCGGAGGCTTTCCGCACCCCGGAAACCGCAGGCGCTCGCGCGTGCGGTGAACGGGCCCCTCCTCGTGGGTGAGGAGGGGGTCAATGACGGGAGAACGGCGGAATTGCGGATCGTCTACTCTGGAGTGCTGCGGCGGTCGGGGGCCGCCGCACAGTCATGCAGGCAGACGGACCGGTGAAGAATGTCCCGAGTGGCCCTGGTGGTCCACGTACGTCACGCGCGCACCCGTATGCAGGGGCGCGCGGAAACGGTCCTGCGCTCTTCTGTGTCTCTGGTCACGACGCCCCGTGTCACGGGGCGGGAACAGGCCCGCTTCTCCCCGGGGCGAGCCGGAGGCCGGCAGCTAAGCTGCGGACCGGGTACCGGGACAAGTACTGCAGTTCGACGGCGGGTGTGCGGCCCAGCACGTCGCCAGGCGGATCTTTCTCGGAGGGTGGCGACGCCTCCCGACGATCCGCTGGAAATCCCCAAGCACGCCCCGTCACCCCCTCAGGCGCTCGAGCTCGTCGAGCGGGTCTGAACCAGAAAGGAACGCAGAACTTCATGGCACCCCGGCTCAGCGTCATCGTCCCGATCTACAACGTGGCGGAGTACCTTCCCGCCTGCCTCAACTCCTTGGCCGTGCAGACCTTCCAGGACCTGGAAGTTCTCATGATCGACGACGGGTCCACCGACGACTCCAACGCCATCGCGGCGGAGTTCGCTGACAAGGACGCCCGGTTCAAGCTGATCCGCAAGGAGAACGCCGGCCTGGGTGCGGCCCGCAACACGGGACTCGAGAACCTGGCGCCGGAGAGCGAGTTCGTCACCTACGTCGACAGCGACGACATGATCCCGCCGGACGCCTTCCGGCTCATGATCAGCAGCCTGGACGAGACCGGCTCCTCCTTCGCCACGGGCAACGTGGAGCACATCAACTCCACCCGCATCTGGCAGTCCCCGATGCACCGGTTCCTGTCCCGCGGCGCGGTGAAGAAGACGCACGTCAGCAAGAACCGCAACCTCCTGACGGACCGCCTCGCCTGTAACAAGGTCTTCCGCCGCGACTTCTGGGAGCAGCACGGACTGCGCTTCCCCGAGGGCGTGCTGTACGAGGACACCCCGGTCATCGTCCCGGCCCAGTACCTCGCCGAGTCCGTCGACATCATCAGCGAGGCCTGCTACTACTGGCGCCTGCGCGAGGGCGAGGCCAACCCCTCGATCACCCAGCGCCGCAACGAGCCCAAGGCCGCCCGCGACCGCGCCACCGGCTGCGAGCACGTCAGCCGCTTCCTCGGCGAGCAGAACGACCCCACGGCCGAGGCGCTCAAGCTCGCCTACGACAAGACCGTCCTCACCGGCGACCTGCGCATCTTCCTCAACGTGATGCCCGACGGCGACGACGAGTACCGCGCCGAGTTCATACGCGTGGCGAACAAGTTCCTCGACCAGATCGACGTCAAGCTGATCAACACGCTGCCCACGGCGCTGCGCGTCAAGTGGCTGCTGGTCCGCAAGCACGCCGCGAACGAGCTGGTCGACTTCATCGAGGCCGAGCGCCTCGGCGAGCCGGTCGGCCTCGACGGCGTCGTCCGCAAGTACGCCAAGTACTCCGCACTGGAGTCCCGCGGCGACCTCGTGCCCAAGAAGCTCCTTCGCGTCGACAAGGACCTCCAGCTCCGCTCCCCGCTCGACGAGCTGAGCTGGGAGGACGGCAAGCTGAAGCTGTCCGGCCACGCCTGGATCGACCGCGTCGACCAGACGGGCAAGCGCAGCGTCGTCAAGGTGCTCCAGCTGAAGAAGGACGGCACCCAGCGCCGCGTCCTCGTCCCGCTGGGCAACCGTTTCGCCCCCGAGGCCACCACCGCCTCCGGCCACAAGGGCCGCGGCCACAGCTTCGACTGGGCCGGCTGGGAGACCACCATCGACCCGGCCCGCTTCCGCAAGGGCGGCAAGTGGCAGGAGGGCCTCTGGCACGTGGGCATGCGCGTCATGTCCGGCGGCCTCGTGCGCTCCCGCTCCGTGCACTCGTACGGCACGGACCGCCTGACCTACCCGCCGTACCAGTGGCTCGACGACGACTTCCGCCTGGTCCCGGAGATCCGGCGCGCGGCCCTCAAGCTGCGCATCGAGAAGGTGCCGGTCGTCGTCACCGGCTTCAAGGCCGACGGCGACGAGATCGTCGTCGAGGCCCTCTTCCGCGAGACCTTCGCCGCGGACAGCGAGATCATCCTCCGCGTCGCCAACCAGAACAGCGGTGAGGTGCTCACGTACGACGCCGAGGTCCTCGGCATCACCGGCGCCGGCCACACGCAGCTGCGGATCCGCGTCCCGCTGCGCGAGATAGCCCTGCTGCCGGAGCACCAGGACAGCGCTGAGGCCGCCTCCGGCGGCGGCTCCGACGCCGCGAAGACGATGCGCCGCAACTGGAGCAGCCAGATCCGCGTGACGGAGCCGGGTCAGAAGCAGCGCTCCGTCAAGGTCGTCGTCAAGGACGGCCTGGCCGACCTCCAGGTCCCGCTGCCCGCCTCGTTCGGCGAGGAGGCCATGCAGAACGAGGTGGCCGTCCTCTCCGGAGCCAACGGCTACCTGAAGTTCTCCGGCCGTCCGATGCGCGCCCGGATCACCGGCATCGCCTTCGCCGACGGGACGTTCCTCATCCGCGGCGCCGCCCCCGTGGAGCTGTCGGACCACCACCTGGTCATCAGCGCCAAGGGCCGCTTCGACGAGCGGACCGTCCCGCTCAACGTCCTCCCGGACGGCTCCTTCGAGGCCTCCTTCCGTCCCGCCACGATGACGGGCACCGGCAGCAGGCTGCCGCTCAAGGCCGGCCGCTGGGTGCTCCGCCTGGAGGCCCCGGGCGAGGAGCAGTCCCTGCCGCTCGTCGTCGACCGCCTCGCCGTGCCCCAGTTCCCGCTGGCCGGCTCGCACAGCGGCCGCGACTACCGCATGGAGGTCCACTGGCAGGACCACCCGCAGCTCAACTGCCTGCCCGACCTCACCGACCTGGAGCGCGGCGCCAACCGCCAGTACCAGCTGCGCACCGAGGTCTACGAGCGCGGCCGCCAGCTGCCGCTGCGCGACGAGGTCCTGTACATCAGCTACAACGGCAAGCAGTTCTCGGACAGCCCGCGCGCCGTCCACGAGGAGCTGCTGCGCCGCGGCGCGGACGTCAAGCACCGCTGGCTGGTCCGCGACGGCCAGGTCGAGCTCCCGGACACGCTCGAAGCGGTCCGCTTCCAGGGCACCGACTGGTACGACGCCCTGGCGCGCTCGCGTTACATCATCACCAACGCCCACCTGCCGCACTGGATCAAGCGGCGCCCGGGACAGGTGATCGTGCAGGCCTGGCACGGCACGATGCTCAAGAAGATCGGCCTCGACATCGAGGCGCCGAAGTTCGACCCGAACTACCACGAGCGCCTGGTCCAGGAAGCGGCGAACTGGAACATCCTGGTCTCGTCGAACCGGTTCAGCACGCCCATCCTCAAGCGGGCCATGGGCTACAACGGCCTGATCGCCGAGACGGGCTACCCGCGCAACGACTACCTGTACGCCGAGGACCGCGACCAGCGGGCCGAGGAGGTCAAGGCGCGCCTCGGACTGCCCGAGGGCAAGAAGGTCGTGCTGTACGCGCCGACCTGGCGCGACGACCTGTCGCACGCCCGCGGCCAGTTCAAGTTCGACCTCCGGGTCGACCTGGAGGACGCCCGCCGCCGCCTCGGGGACGACCACGTCTTCCTCGTCCGGCGCCACTCGAACATCGTGGACAGCATCCCGGGCGCCGGCAACGGCTTCGTCTTCGACGTCTCGGAGTACCCGGACATCGCGGACCTCTACCTGGCCGCCGACATCATGATCACGGACTACTCGTCGGTCATGTTCGACTACGCGCACCTGCGCCGGCCGATGCTGTTCTTCACGTACGACCTCGAGCACTACCGTGACCGGCTGCGCGGCTTCTACTTCGACTTCGAGCAGGACGCCCCGGGCCCGCTGGTCGAGACCTCGGACGACCTGATCCAGGCCATCCGGGAGATCGACGAGGTGGCGGTCGCCTACCAGGAGAAGTACGACGAGTTCCACCACCAGTTCTGCGACCTCGACGACGGCCACGCGGCCGGTCGCGTCGCCGACCTGATGTTCAAGATCGCCGAGGAGGGCGCGCCGCTGTAGTCGGCGCCCCCCGGCGGACGGAAGAGCCCCGGTCCGCAGGTCTCCCTGCGGGCCGGGGCTCCGTCGTACGGGCCGGGCCCGTCTACCGCTCGCCGGTCACTTCTTGTCGATGATCTTCAGCGAGAGCTGGCCGTTGCTGGAGAAGTACGGGCGCAGCTCCTGGCGGCTGCCGGTGACGGCCGTGACGGCGGCGGTGGGGACGGCCGCCAGCCGGTTGCGCCAGCCGCTCTTCGGCTTGGTGTCCACGGCGGCCGCGACCGGGGCGCCGGACTGCGTCACCACCGGGTACGGGAACTGGAAGACGTCCATGGGGACGAGCACGTCGGTGGCCAGCTTGCAGACGCGGACCCGGGCGGACTTCTGGTCCGGCAGCAGCCAGAGGTCCCAGACGTCCTCGGCGCCGGCCTCGTGGAGGCGGGCCGCGGCGGCGTTGTCCAGGGAGGCGGTGAAGCGCCCGTCGGCGCCCGGCTTCACCGGGAAGGTGAAGTTCCGGTCGGCCTCCTTGCGGTGGACGGCCTCGATCACGCTGTCCTTGCCGGGCTGGACGCCCCAGGCCGCGGCGTCGATGACGATCGAGGTGGCGCCGGCGTGCAGGGCCGCGACCTCGACGTGCTGGGCGCGCACCCGGCTCTGCACCCGCAGGGTGCCGTCGGTGTGGGCGTGCGGCAGCAGCATGGACAGGGCGGGGCCCTCGGTGCGGGGCAGCTTCAGCGACAGGATCTGGAGGGTGTCGCAGCCGGCCGACCGCAGCGGCAGGTCGAAGCCGGCGGAGCGGATCTCCAGCTGCCAGTCGCCCTCGACGAGCTTGCCCAGCGCGGGGACCAGTGCCTCCTCGCCGACGAAGGGCACGACGACCTCGTCGGCCTTCTTGCGGATGTCCTTGCAGACCAGCTCCGCGTCGCCGCCGGCGGGCAGCCCGTCGACCCGCACGCGGACGTCGCCCTGCGGGGTGACCACGGCGGCGGCCGAGCGGGGGATCGCCCGGCGGGCCCGCATGGTCTCCACGAGCGCCTCGAAGCGGGCGGCGGTCTCGGCCTCCTGGAAGCGGACCACGTTCGCCACGGCGGCGGCCGCCATCTTCCGGCGCAGGTCCTCGTCGGAGATCAGCTTCTCGATGTGCTCGGCGAGCGCCTGCTTGTCGCCGAGCGGGACGACGTAGCCGTCCTCGCCCTGCTTGATGATGTTGCGCGGGCCGTGCGGGGCGTCGTAGCAGATCGCCGGCAGACCGGCCGCCATCGCCTCGACGGTGACGTTGCCGAAGGCCTCCAGGTGGGAGGGGAGGACGAACAGGGAGCCCTTGGCGAACTCCGGGGTGACCGGGGTGGCCGGGCCCATCAGGAAGATCTGGTTGTTGCTGTTCGTCTCGTCGATCTTCTTGCGCAGGTTGCCGCGCTCGGGGCCGGAGCCGTAGATCCGCAGGCTCCAGTCCGGGTGGCGCGGTGCCACGGTGGAGAAGGCCTCGATGAGGTCGCCGAAGCCCTTGTGCGTCTTCAGCAGGCCCGCGGTGACGACGATCTTGTTGTCGCCGGTGGACATCTGGCCCTCGTGGGCCGGGATGCAGTTGGGCATCGGGGAGAGCAGGTGGCTCACGGCGGGGACGACCCCGGCGATCGTCCGGCACTCGTCCGGCGTCGGCGCGGTGATCGCGTCCATCTTCGGGTACGCGTCCCGGAAGAGGGCGTCCCGGATGTGCGGGCCGTAGCGCGCGGGCCGCGAGTGCTCCATCGCGACCTTGAGGAAGTCGCGGTCCGAGTAGGCCAGCATGATGGTGATCTTGGGGTTGTTGCTGACCACGACGTCGGCGTCGGTCGTGGCCAGGTACTCCAGCAGACGCTTCTCCGCCAGCCGGCTGATCCAGGGCTTCTTGTCCGTGGGCTCGTTCGGGTAGATGTTCGGGAAGACCTCGATCTCCGGGTCGTCGCCGTCGTACGTGTGGGAGTGCTTCCGCATGTCGCTGAGGGCCAGCGTCTTCACCCGCGGGTCGAGTGGGAAGAACGCCTGGTCGCGGTTGCGACGGAGGGAGACCAGCTCGACCTCGTGCTCATCCGCGAGCGCCTTGGCCAGGTTGTGGATGGCACTGACCACGCCGCCGATGTGACAGCGATCAACCAGCAGGAAGGATATTTTCATACCGAGCCTCAACGTGTCCTGGGTTAGGTGGGGGGATGCGCGAGATGTGTGGGGGGTGCGGGCGTCGGCACCTAGGCTACGGGGCCGTACCTGCATGCGGTGCCTATCAGTCCGGATCCGGCTGCCCGCACTGAACCAGGGACGGGCCTTCTGCGTCTCCCGACACATGCACCTGGAGAAAGCGGCCCCCGGCCCGGCGCCCGAAGGCTGCCTGACCGCGGCGATCAGGATCCCCGTACGGATCGTGGTACTGGTCGTCGTCGTCCCCGTCCGCCTCGTCTGGGACGCGCTCGCCCTGTGCGGCGCCTTCCTGGGCCGCGTGCTCTTCCGCCCGCTCGGCCGTGCCTACGACTGGTTCCACGAAAACGTCCTCGCACCCGTCGGCCGCGCCCTGGCCCGGACGGCCGAAGCCCTCGCCACGGCGACGTGGTGGCTGCTCAAGGCCGTCCTCTACTGGCCCTGGCTCGGCCTCTGGCGCCACGTCCTCGTACCGTTCGCCGTCCACCTGGTCGCCGCCCCGGCGGCCTGGCTGTACCGCGCCGTCCTGACGCCGGTCGGCCACGGCCTCGCCCGCGCGGCGGCCTGGCTGTACGCCCGGCTCCTCGCACCCCTCGGCCGCGGTACCGCCCTCACGCTGTGGGCGGTACTGGTCTGGCCGTGGACCGCCCTGTGGCGGTACGTGGCCGTGCCGGTGGCCACGGCGACGTACCGCCACCTCCTCACACCGCTCGGCCACGGTCTCGCCTGGCTCCTGAAGGGCCTGGTCAACGGCCTGGCGTGGATCCTGAAGGGCCTCGCCACCGGCCTCATGCGGCTCGGGAAGGTCCTCCTCGTCGTCCCCGCCGTCTTCCTCTACCGCTGGGTCCTCACCCCCGTCGGCAGGGTCCTCGCGGTGATCGGCCGCGAGATCGCCGCCGCCCTCGCCATCTGCTGGCGCATGGCCGGGTACATCTCCCTGGCCGTCGGCCGCGCCCTGAAGTGGCTCGCCCGGAACCTGCTCGGCCGCCCCATCGGCTGGTTCTACCGGAACGTGTGCACCCCGGTCGGCCACGTCCTCCGCGACGCCGTGTGGCGGCCCGCCAAGCAGGCCGCCGTGGAGACCGGCCGGGCGGTCCGCGAGGCCCTCGCCTCGGCGCGGGAGACCGTGCGCCGGGCGCGCCGCGACGCGTGGCACGCCCTGGTCGGCGGGGAGCGGCGGCCCGAGCCTGTGAACGCTCCACGGGGTCAGGCGCGTAACCTGGGAGGTGCTGCACCACGACAGACCGTTCCCGGCATGGTGGCCGAGGCCGAGATCTCCCTGCACAAGCGGGGGTGAGCCGGCCGGGCCCCGAGGGAACCCCCGTACACCTGTGGGCGGCGCGCCCCCCGCGCCCGCCCCGCACCGAGGAGAAGAACCACTGGGCAAGCGACAGCCCGAAGGCCCGCCGCCCGCACCGGCGGTGCAGCGCATCCGACTGCGCTACACCAAGCGCGGCCGCCTCCGGTTCACCAGCCACCGTGACTTCCAGCGCGCCTTCGAGCGTGCGCTGCGCCGTGCCGAGGTGCCCATGGCGTACTCGGCCGGCTTCACCCCGCACCCCAAGGTGTCGTACGCCAACGCCGCCCCGACCGGTACGGGCTCCGAGGCCGAGTACCTGGAGATCGCGCTCACCCAGACGCGCGACCCCGAGACGCTGCGGGCCCTGCTCGACGAGTCCCTCCCCGCGGGCCTCGACATCACCGACGCCGTCGAGGCCCGGACCTCGGGCCTCGCCGACCGGCTCACCGCCTCCGTGTGGGAGCTCCGGCTCGAAGGCGTCACCGTCGAGGACGCGAAGAAGGCCGCCGACGCGTTTCTCGCGGCCGAGACCGTGGAAGTACAGCGCAAGACCAAGAACGGCATCCGCACCTTCGACGCCCGCTCCGCGGTCACCGAGCTGACGGTTTCCTCTCCCCAGGGCGATCCCCAGGGTGATAGGCCGCTGGACAGCGCCTGTGCGATACTGCGGCTGGTTGTTCGGCACGTGACACCTGCCGTACGACCCGACGACGTCCTGTCCGGTCTCCGAGCTGTGGCCGACCTGGCGCCGCCGGTCCCCGCTGCGGTGACCAGGCTGGCGCAGGGGCTCTTCGACGAGGAGTCCGGCACGGTGACCGACCCGCTCGCGCCCGACCGCGAGGCAGTCACGGCCGCTTCATCCACGGCCGCCGCGACCGCCTCAGCGACGGCGCCGGGTGCAGGTACCGCGTAGGGAGCGGTCGTTGTAGCGCCGCCCTGGTACTCGGGAGCCACCTGGGTCGGGCAGCGCACAGACCAGGAGACTTTCGCCAGGCCGTACGCACAGGGCGTACGGAACCGGCGAGCCAGACATCAGCTCCCGTGCGGCGCCCGCGCCCCGGACGGCGGCACCTCGCCACAGGCGTGATCGTGCCGCCGGACCGGAACCAGACGCGGCGCCCGGGAGCGTGACGGGAGAACCGCCCGCATGCTCGAGTCCAACGAAGACACCAACGCACCCGGTGACAAGCTGCCCCCGCGCCGTAGGCGCCGCGCCGCTTCCCGCCCCGCCGGCCCGCCGGTGACGGACACCGCCAAGGCCACCGAGGCCACCGAGAACACGGCGCCCGCCGAGGCCCCGGCCGTCGAGGCCGCCCCGGCCGAGGCCGCCCCCGCGCCGCGCACCCGCCGCCGCGCCACCCGCAAGGCCACCGCTCCGGCCGTGGAGACGATCGAGGTCGGCGCCCCCCTCGCGGAGGCCCCCGCCGAGGCCGCCCCCGCCGAGGCCGCCGCCGCCGAGGCCGCCGCCGCTCCGGCCGAAAAGGCCGTCGAGGCCGCTCCGGCGCGTCCCGCCCGTCGTCGTGCCACCCGTAAGGCCACCTCGCCGGTGACGTCCACGGCCGCCGTGGAGGAGCCCGCCGCCGAGGCCGCTCCGGTCGTCGAGACCGCCGCCGCTCCGGCCGACGAGGCCGTCGAGGCCGCTCCGGCGCGTCCGGCCCGTCGTCGTGCCACCCGTAAGGCCACCTCGCCGGTGACGTCCACGGCCGCCGTGGAGGAGCCCGCCGCCGAGGCCGCTCCGGTCGTCGAGAC
>NZ_JBIBVC010000006.1:342583-515689 GCF_043080005.1 Streptomyces sp. NPDC015130
CCGCCGCCGCCCCGGTCGCCGAGGCCGCCGCCCCGGCCGAGGAGGCCGTCGAGGCCGCCCCCGCGCCGCGCACCCGCCGCCGCGCCACCCGCAAGGCCACCTCGCCCGAGGCCGTCGCCGAGGCGCCCGCCGAGACCGCCACCGGCGAGTCCCTGCCGCAGGCCGCCGTCGCGCAGATCGCCGCCGACGAGGCCGAGGTCGCCGCCGCCGAGACCGCCGCCACCCGCGGCCGCGGCCGCCGCCGCGCCACCTCGCCGCAGTTCACCTCCGAGCCCGTCGCGAAGCCGGAGACCTCCCGCGCCCGCCGCGCCGAGCGTCCCGCCGTCGCCGTCTTCCAGGCCCCGGTCTTCGCCGAGCCGATGTTCCAGACCCCGGAGACGGCCGCCGCGGCCGCCGCCGCGACGGTGGAGCCCGAGCTCGACGAGATCGAGGACACCGACGAGCTCGACGAGGCCGTCGAGGCCGTCGCGGAGCCCGTCGCCGCCCCCGAGACCACGGAGCGCGCCGAGGCCGGCTCCCGCCGTCGCCGTCGTCGCCGCGGCGAGCCCGTCGCCGTCGAGCCCGTCCCGGCCACCGTCGCCGACGAGCCCGAGGTCGAGGCCGCCGCCGACGAGCTCGAAGAGGCCGACGAGACCGAGGACGGCGACGAGTACGGGGACCGCCCGTCCCGCCGTCGCCGCCGGGGCGGCCGCCGCCGTCGCCGCGGTGAGCTCACCGAGGTCGAGGAGTCCGAGGAGACCGACGAGCTCCGCGCCGAGGACGAGGGCGAGGCCGAGGACGGCGAGGAGGAGCAGGACGAGGCCGAGGCGTACGCCGGCGGCTCCAGCAGCTCCCGCCGTCGCCGTCGTCGCCGCCGCCGCAGCGGGGACGCCGCCGCCGACGTCGAGACCACCGACGAGGAGGGCGTCCGCACCGTCGTCAAGGTCCGCGAGCCCCGCCCGGCCCGCGAGAAGACCGAGGCCGGCACCGGCGCCGACGAGGTCCAGTCCATCAAGGGCTCGACCCGTCTGGAGGCCAAGAAGCAGCGCCGCCGCGAGGGCCGCGAGCAGGGCCGCCGCCGCGTCCCGATCATCACCGAGGCCGAGTTCCTCGCCCGCCGCGAGGCCGTCGAGCGCGTCATGGTCGTCCGCCAGAGCGGCGAGCGCACCCAGATCGGCGTCCTGGAAGACAACGTGCTCGTCGAGCACTACGTCAACAAGGAGCAGGCCACCTCGTACGTCGGCAACGTCTACCTGGGCAAGGTCCAGAACGTCCTGCCGTCGATGGAGGCCGCGTTCGTCGACATCGGCAAGGGCCGCAACGCCGTCCTGTACGCCGGCGAGGTCAACTTCGAGGCGCTCGGCATGGCCAACGGGCCGCGCCGCATCGAGACCGCCCTCAAGTCCGGCCAGTCGGTCCTCGTGCAGGTCACGAAGGACCCGATCGGCCACAAGGGTGCCCGCCTGACCAGCCAGGTCTCCCTCCCCGGCCGCTACCTCGTGTACGTGCCCGAGGGCTCGATGACCGGCATCAGCCGCAAGCTCCCGGACACCGAGCGCGCCCGGCTGAAGACCATCCTCAAGAAGATCGTCCCCGAGGACGCGGGCGTCATCGTGCGCACCGCAGCCGAGGGCGCGAGCGAGGACGAGCTGCGCCGCGACGTCGAACGCCTGCAGGCGCAGTGGGAGGACATCCAGAAGAAGGCGAAGCAGATCTCGACGAGCGCGCCGAGCCTGCTGTACGGCGAGCCGGACATGACCGTCCGCGTCGTCCGCGACATCTTCAACGAGGACTTCTCCAAGGTCATCGTCAGCGGTGACGAGGCCTGGGAGACCATCCACGGCTACGTCTCGCACGTCGCCCCGGACCTGGCCGACCGCCTGTCCAAGTGGACGAGCGAGGTCGACGTCTTCGCGACGTACCGGATCGACGAGCAGCTCATGAAGGCGCTGGACCGCAAGGTCTGGCTGCCGTCCGGCGGCTCGCTGGTGATCGACAAGACCGAGGCGATGATCGTCGTCGACGTCAACACCGGCAAGTTCACCGGCCAGGGCGGCAACCTCGAAGAGACCGTGACGAGGAACAACCTCGAAGCGGCCGAGGAGATCGTGCGCCAGCTCCGGCTGCGCGACCTCGGCGGCATCGTCGTCATCGACTTCATCGACATGGTCCTGGAGTCCAACCGCGACCTGGTGCTGCGCCGCCTCCTGGAGTGCCTGGGCCGTGACCGGACCAAGCACCAGGTGGCCGAGGTCACCTCGCTCGGCCTGGTCCAGATGACCCGCAAGCGGGTCGGCCAGGGCCTTCTGGAGTCCTTCTCCGAGACCTGCGTCCACTGCAACGGCCGCGGCGTCATCGTCCACATGGAGCAGCCGGCGGTCACCGGCGGTGGCGGCAAGCGGGCGAAGAAGCGCGGCCGCGGCGGCGCCGAGCACGTCCACGAGCACGAGCACGGAACCGAGACCGTCGAGTCCGGCGCCGAGACCGAGCCGGAGACCGAGGCCGAGGTCGCGGCGGAGCTCGCCGCGCCGGTGGCCCTGCCCGAGCCCATCGCCCCGGACGAGGAGCTGTACGGCAGCGCCGCCGAGGCCGAGGCCGCCGCCACGCGCGGTCGTGGCCGCCGCCGCGCCACCCGCCGGGTGACCGCGCCGACCGCGCCGGCCCGTGTCGTGGAGACCGAGACCTACGTGGTGGAGGCCGAGCCGGCCGCCGCGCCGGCCCCGGTCGCCGAGGCCGCCCCGGTCGTCGAGCCCGTCGCCGAGGAGACCGCCGCCCCGGCCCCGCGCGCCCGCCGTCGCGCCACGCGCCGGGCGACGTCCCCGGTCGTGTCGACCACGGAGGCCGTCGAGCCCGCCGTCGTCGAGCCGGTGGCCGAGCCCGTCGCCGAGGAGGCCCCCGCGGCCGCCCCGGAGCCGGAGCCCGTCGTCGAGACCGCGCCCGAGCCCGTGGTCGAGGAGGCCCCCGTGGCCGCCCCGCCGCGCGCCCGCCGCCGGGTGGTCCGCAAGGCCACCGCTCCCGCCGGTTCCCCCGCGGGCGCCGAGGAGGCGGCCGTCGTCGTGGTCGCCACGGCCCCGGCCGAGACCGAGGCCGCCCCGGCGGAGCCCGAGGCCGAGGCCGAGACCGAGGCCGCGCCGGCCAAGAAGACGGCCGCGCGCAAGACCGCGAAGAAGGCCACGGCCAAGAAGGCCGCCACCAAGAAGACGGCGGCGACCAAGAAGACCGCGGCGAAGAAGACCACCGCCAAGAAGGCCCCGGCCAAGAAGGCGGCGGAGAAGACCCCGGCTCCGGCCCAGGACTGATCCACGGTGTGCGGGCCGTCCCCTTCGGGGCGGCCCGCACACCATCGGGCGAATTTGACCCTCTGTGGCAGCCGCCCGTAACCTAGACCGTCGGCGTGTCTGACTGGACGCGTCGCGCCTCTGAGCACCTCCCTCCCGCTCGCCGGGAGAGGCCGCTCGTCCGATTCCGGATCGCCGCGGGCCCCCGGGCCCGTGTGGGCGGCTGGCTTCAGAGGTTTCATCCCGAGTGAGAGAGAGATCCGCGTGTACGCCATCGTGCGCAGCGGTGGTCGCCAGCACAAGGTTGCTGTCGGCGACATCGTTGAGGTTGACAAGATTTCCACTGCCAAGGTTGGCGACACGGTCGAGCTCTCGACCCTGCTCGTTGTCGACGGCGACGCCGTGACCAGCGACCCGTGGGTCCTGGCCGGCATCAAGGTCACGGCCGAGGTCGTGGACCACCACAAGGGCGCCAAGATCGACATCCTGCGCTACAAGAACAAGACCGGCTACCGCCGTCGCCAGGGTCACCGCCAGCAGTACACGGCGATCAAGGTCACCGGTATCCCCGCGGCTGCGAAGTAAGAGGGACTGAGACATGGCACACAAGAAGGGCGCATCGTCCACCCGGAACGGGCGCGATTCCAACGCTCAGCGGCTCGGCGTGAAGCGCTTCGGCGGTCAGGTCGTTTCCGCTGGTGAGATCCTCGTCCGCCAGCGCGGCACCCACTTCCACCCCGGCGCGGGCGTCGGCCGTGGCGGCGACGACACGCTGTTCGCCCTGCTGCCCGGCTCGGTGCAGTTCGGCACCCACCGTGGCCGCAAGGTCGTGAACATCGTTCCGGTCGCCTGATCGGATCTTTGCGGAGGCGGACCTCACTTCCCGTACGGGAAGCGGGTCCGCCTTTCGCGTGTTACTAGATAGACATTCCGCACTTCCCCGCCGTCGGCCGGGGACCCCCCAATGGAGGCACCACCATGACCACCTTCGTGGACCGCGTCGAGCTGCACGTCGCCGCGGGTAACGGAGGCCACGGCTGCGCCTCCGTCCACCGGGAGAAGTTCAAGCCGCTCGGCGGCCCCGACGGCGGCAACGGCGGCCGCGGCGGCGACGTGACCCTGGTCGTCGACCAGTCGGTCACCACCCTGCTCGAGTACCACCACTCCCCGCACCGCAAGGCCACCAACGGCCAGCCGGGTGCCGGTGACAACCGCTCCGGCAAGGAGGGCCAGGACCTCGTCCTGACCGTTCCGGACGGCACCGTCGTCCTCGACAAGCAGGGCAACGTGCTCGCGGACCTCGTCGGCGAGGGCACCACCTTCGTCGCGGGCCAGGGCGGCCGCGGCGGCCTCGGCAACGCCGCGCTGGCCTCCGCCCGCCGCAAGGCCCCCGGCTTCGCCCTCCTCGGCGAGCCCGGCGAGTCGCGGGACATCGTCCTGGAGCTCAAGACCGTCGCGGACGTGGCCCTCGTCGGCTACCCGAGCGCGGGCAAGTCCTCGCTCATCTCCGTCCTGTCGGCCGCCAAGCCGAAGATCGCCGACTACCCCTTCACGACGCTCGTCCCGAACCTGGGCGTGGTCACGGCCGGCTCGACCGTCTACACGATCGCCGACGTGCCGGGCCTGATCCCGGGCGCGAGCCAGGGCCGCGGCCTGGGCCTGGAGTTCCTGCGCCACGTCGAGCGCTGCTCCGTCCTCGTCCACGTCCTGGACACGGCGACCCTGGAGTCCGACCGCGACCCGGTCTCCGACCTCGACATCATCGAGGAGGAGCTCCGGCAGTACGGCGGCCTGGACGACCGTCCCCGGATCGTCGTCCTCAACAAGATCGACATCCCGGACGGCCAGGATCTCGCCGACATGATCCGCCCGGACCTGGAGGCCCGCGGCTACCAGGTCTACGAGGTCTCCGCCGTCGCCCGTACGGGACTGAAGGAGCTCTCCTTCGCCCTTGCCGGCATCGTCGGCGAGGCGCGCGCCGCCAAGCCGAAGGAGGAGGCGACCCGCATCGTCATCACCCCGAAGGCCGTCGACGACGCGGGCTTCACGGTCACGTACGACGAGGCCGAGGGCGTGTACCGGGTGCGCGGCGACAAGCCCGAGCGCTGGGTCCGCCAGACCGACTTCAACAACGACGAGGCCGTGGGCTACCTCGCCGACCGCCTCAACCGCCTCGGCGTCGAGGACAGCCTGATGAAGGCGGGCGCGCGGGCCGGCGACGGCGTCGCCATCGGTGCCGAGGACAACGCGGTCGTCTTCGACTGGGAGCCCACGATGATGGCGGGCGCCGAGATGCTCGGCCGCCGTGGCGAGGATCACCGTCTGGAGGCCCCGCGTCCGGCGGCACAGCGCCGTCGCGACCGGGACGCGGCGCGTGACGAGGCCCAGCGCGAGTACGACGAGTTCGACCCCTTCTAGCATGTCCGTCGTCAAGGGGGTGCCGTCGACGCGCTCGGCGGCCCTCCCTTCCGGCGCTCCGGTCAGGGGTCCGGTTTGCTCCCGCTACGATGCACGGATGGTCGAGCCACCCCACGCGGCACGAGTCAGTGTCGTCGTCATCGCGTACAACGACGCCGAGCACGTGGGCGACGCGATCCGGTCCGCCCTCGCGCAGGGCGAGGCCGTCGGTGAGGTCGTCGTCGTCGACGACGCCTCCGTGGACGCGACGCCCGAGGTGCTGGCCGGCTTCGCCGCCGAGCCGCGCGTGAAGCCGCTGGTCCGCGAGGACAACAGCGGCGGCTGCGGCACCCCCCGCAACGACGGCATCGCCGCCGCCGTCCACCCGTGGGTCATGTTCCTCGACAGCGACGACGTGCTGGTCCCCGGCGCCGTCGACCGGCTCCTCGCCGTCGCGGCCGAGGAGGCCGCGGACGTCGTCACCGGCCTCTGCGTGCGCCGCGAGCTCCCCGAGGGCCGGGAGAAGATCTGGGCGTCCTCGCTGTACGACGTCTCCCGCGGCGCCACCCTCCCCGGCACCGTCCTCGACGGCGTCGACGACCACCCCGAACTGGTCCTCGACACCCTCTCCGTCAACAAGCTCTACCGCCGCGACTTCCTGAACGCGCATGCGATCCGCTTCCCCGAGGGCGCCTTCCACTACGAGGACTTCGTCTTCAGCGCCCGCGTCCAGGCCGCGGCCCCCCGGCTCGCCGTCACCGACGTCCCCCTGTACGTCTGGCACGTACGGCGCCGGGCCGCGAACCTGTCGATCTCGCTGCGCCAGGGCTCCCTGGCGAACTGGGAGCACCGGGTCGCCGCGCACCGCGCCGTCGTCGAGGTGTTCCGCAAGGCCGGGCGTCCCGCGCTCGCCGTCCCCGCGCAGACGAAGTTCCTCGACTACGACCTCCCCATGTACCTCCGCGAGCTGCCGCGCCGGCCCGCCGCCTACCGCGCCGACTGGTGGACGGTCACCCGCGACCACGTCGCCGGCTTCGACGACGCCGCCGTCGCCGCCGCCCGGGTGCCGCACCGCTGGCTGCACGCCGGGATCACGGCCCGCGCCGCCGTACCCGAGGGCCGCGAGCTCACCCGCTTCGCCGAGCTCGCCGCCGGCCGGCCGCGGCTCGTCCCCCCGTACCCCCGCTCCGAGGACGGCGCCCCCGTGCTGGCCGCCGCCCCCGCCGACGTACCGCTGGACGGTCTCGAAGCGCTGTCGCCGGCCGAGCTGCCGGTCGCCGTGGACGGTGTCGCCGCCGTCGGCGGCAGCGCCCGGGTCGACCTGACCGTGCACGAGCTGTACGGCCGGGTCGGCGAGCTGAAGCCGGAGTCCGTCCGGGTCGAGTTCACCGAGCGCGTCTCGGGCGCGAAGCTCCTCACCGAGGCCGCCCCGCTGCGCCCCGCCGCCGAGGGCTGGACCGCCACCGCGCGGATCCCCAGCGCCCGGCTGCTCCGGGCCGGCCGGCTCGCCTCCTGGTCGCTCGTCGCCGTGCTGCGCTACGCGGACGGCTCGACCGGCCGCGCCGAGGTCAGGACCCCGGACGGCTTCGCCGCCCGGCGGGGCGTGGCCCTCGGCAGGTTCGGCCGCGTGCTCCTCGTCCAGGTCGTGGCCTCGCCGCGCCGGGCCCTGATCCTCCGCCTCACGGGCGGACTGGCGGGCGCCCGCCAGGTGCTGTCCGGACGTATCAGGAGGTACGTGGCGAAACGGTGAGCACCCCCCCGACGAACGGGAAACCAGTTTCAGAACAATTCCCCCCGGGGGAGTGACTTGGCGGTCGCCGAGGGCGTTCATCAGTCAACTGAGAACGCGCTGTGTACTACCGCATGCCTGTGTGAGAGGACTTGGATGCCGACCACCGACGTCCCCGATGTGAGCGTCGTCGTCATCGTCTACAACGATGAGGAACGGCTCCCGCGAGCGGTTCGGTCCGTACTCGACCAGACCCTGAACAATCTCGAAGTGATCATCGCCGACGACTGCTCGACCGATGGCACCGAGCGGGTCGCGCGCGCACTCGAAGCCGCCGACCCCCGCGTGCGGTACGCGCGCCTGGAACAGAACAGCGGCGGCTGCAGCGCCCCCCGCAACCACGGGATCGCACTCGCCCGCGCCCCCTACGTCATGTTCCTCGACAGTGACGACGAGCTGCCCCGGCACGCCTGCAAGAGCATGCTGCTCGTCGCCGAGGAGACCGGCGTCGACTTCGTGACCGGCGAGGTGACCCGCTTCTACGAGGCGACCGACTCCACGGGCCTGTGGTACCCGCACCTCTTCACCGAGCAGCGGGTCGTGAGCGGCATCGCCGAGGCGCCCGAGTACTTCTTCGACCACCTGTCGACGAACAAGCTCTACCGGACCTCCTTCATCCGGGACAACGGCCTCGTCTTCCCCGAGGGCATCCACTACGAGGACCAGCTGTTCTCCGCGCAGGCCTACACGCTCGCGGAGACCTTCGGCGTCGTGCCGTGGTCGGTCTACACCTGGCGCCTCGCCCCCGAGAGCGTCTCCATCTCGTCGAGCCGCCACAAGATCCAGAACGTTCGCGATCGCATCGGTGTCGCACGCCTGATCGACGCCTGGCTGGAGGAGCGCGGCGAGGCCGGGCTCCGCGCGGAGAAGGACTACAAGTTCCTCCGCCACGACTTCCGCCTGTACCTGGGCGACCTGCCGTTCCGCGACGGCGACTGGATCGCGGAGTTCGCCGCCGAGGTCACCCCGTACCTCGACGAGATCGCCGACGAGACCTACGAGCGGCTCTCGCGCGAGGAGCGCGTCTGCCTCCACCTGCTGCGCACCGGCAGGCTGGAGGACGTCGCCGTGGCCGCCCGCCAGTTCGGCCGGCCGCAGCTCGCGCCCCGCGCCGTGACCGAGGTCGACGGCGTCTCGTACTGGGGCGACGTCGCCCCGGCCGACGACGCGAGCCGCGCCGAGCTGGACCTCAGCGAGTGGTACCTCCACGACCAGGCCCTCGGCAGCGGCCGTCTGCGGCACGAGCTGACCTCCGTGTCGATGCGCGGCCCGGTCCTGCGCCTGGAGATCCGGACGTACGACCCCGTCGGCCTGATCACCGAGGACGTCAAGGCCTCGGTGAAGCTGGCCGCCCACAAGACGCCGCTGACCGTGCCGCTGACGCTCGTCCAGGACGGCCCGGGGCAGTACGTCTCCCGGGCCGAGGTGGACCTGCGGAAGGTCCCGGTCGGCAAGGTCGGCGTGGCGACCCGCCGCCACCCGGTCATCGCCCTGGAGCGCGACGGCGCGCGGCGCACGGACATCCTGCTGGCCCAGCACGACCAGCCCGACTTCCGCGCCACCCTCCGGTACCACCAGTTCGGCATCCACCACCTGCGCGTCCAGGCCGAGCAGAAGGGCGCCGGGCGCCTCGAGGTGACCTGGCAGCGCTCCGGCGTCCTGAAGTCCCTCGAACCGCTCGGCCCCCTCGCCCGCAAGACCAAGGCCAAGGTCGGCAAGGTCAAGAAGATCCTCGTCGGCAACGAGGGCAAGGCGAGCGCCTACGACGCCGTCGCCAGGCTCCCGCGCAAGCGCGGCCTGGCCGTCTTCGAGGCGGTGGAGGGCCGCGGCTACGCGGACAACCCCCGCTACGTCTACGAGGAGCTCAAGCGCCGCAACCTCCCGATCGACGTGGTCTGGGCGTACTCGGGCAGCCGGGACTCCTTCCCCGACGACGTCAAGCTCGTGAAGCGCGGCAGCTTCGCCTACGGCAGCGCGCTGGCCCGGGCCGCGTACTGGGTCGACTCGCACAACCTGCCGTACCTGTACGAGAAGCCCAAGGGCACGCGCTACCTCCAGACCTGGCACGGCCAGACCTTCAAGGCGATGGGCTTCGACGTCCCGTCGCTGCGCGGCGCCTCGGAGATCGAGAAGGGGCGCTTCCGCTCCGCCGTCGGCCGCTGGGACGCGCTGGTCTGTCCGAGCGCCGAGTTCGAGCGGACCTTCGTCCCCGCCTTCGAGGTCGGGGCCGAGCTGATCCGCTCCGGCTACCCGCGCAACGACGTCCTCGTCCGCTGGGCGGAGCCGGAGCAGCGGGCCAGGGCGGCCGCCGCCCGCGAGGCCCTGGACATCCCGGCCGGCCGCAAGGTGCTGCTCTACGCCCCGACCTTCCGTGACGCGGCCCGCCGCACCGGACAGTCGATCCGGGTGGACTTCGAGGCGCTGGCCCCGCTCCTGTCCGACGAGTGGACGATCGTCGTGCGCGCCCACCCGTACGACCGGTTCAAGGTCGATCCGGCGCTCGGCCACTTCCTCCGCGACGGTTCGGGGTTCGCCGACGTCAACGACCTGATGCTGGCCTCGGACGCGGTCCTCACGGACTACTCGTCGCTGATGTTCGACTACGCGAACACCGGTCGCCCGATACTGCTGTACACGGACGACTACGAGGACTACAAGGGCGGTGACCGGGGCACGTACTACGACCTCGAGGACATCGCGCCGGGTCCGATGCTGACGACCACCGAGGACCTCGCCGCCGCCGTGCGGGACCTGGAAGGCGTGCAGGAGCGGCACGCCCAGCGCTACGCGCGCTTCCAGGAGATGTTCTGCTCGTACGAGACCGGCCACGCCAGCAAGCTGGTGGTCGATGCTTTTTTCGAAGGCGGCACCCATGACTGAGGCCTCCCCTGCCCGCAACGTGTTCTTCGTCGGGGTCGACGTCGACTCGATGGGCGGCTCCCAGCGGGTGCTGCACACCCTCGCCCAGGGCATGGGCGAGCGGGGCCACCGCGTCGAGCTGATCGGCATCCGGCCGAGCCCCGAGCCCTTCCCGTACAACGCCACGCGCGCGTACCGCCACGCGACGCTCTACCCGCCGAGCCCCGAGCCCAAGCCGCCGGTGCGGACGGTCGGCGACCGGCTCAGCCTGGCCCGGCGTGCCGACGCCCGCCGGGCCCGGGCCGCCCGCGAGCACGCGCGGGCGGAGATGCAGCGCAGGCTGTCGGCGGTAGAGGACGGCTACATCGTCTTCGGCTCGCCGTGGGCCGCGGACTGGGTCATGCCGCTGGAATGGCAGCACCTGAAGGGCATCGGGCAGTACCACGAGTCCTTCGCGCAGGCCCGGCGCAGCGCCAACCTGGGGCTGATCCGGCGCCACTACCCGGCTCTGGAGCAGACCCTGGTCCTCTCCCGGGGCGACGCGGTCGAGTTCGTCAACCAGCGCGTGCCGAACGTCCGGGTCATGCCGAACCCGCTGCCGTTCTACCCGGACCAGCCGGCTCCGCTCGACACCCGCAAGATCGGCGCGGTCGGCCGGCTGGACCCGATCAAGCGCTACGACCGGATGATCGAGGCCTTCGCACAGGCCCGCGCGGGGCGCGAGGGCTGGGAGCTGCACCTCTTCGGCGACGGTCCGCTGGAGCAGGAGCTGCGGATGAAGGCCGAGGACCTCGGCGTCGCCGACCAGGTCGTCCTGCGCGGCACGGTCAAGGACATGGCGGCCGCCTACCGCGAGCTGTCGGTCGTCGCGATCAGCAGTGAGCGCGAGGGCCGTCCGATGGCGCTGGCGGAGGCCGCCGCGTGCGGTGTGCCGTGTGTGAGCTTCGACGTCTCGGGCGGTGTCCGGGAGCTCGTCGACGACGGCGTCACGGGCACCCTGGTGCCGCCGGCCGACGTGCCCGGGCTCGCCGCCGCGTTCGGCGACCTCATGGACGACGCCGGGAAGCGGCGGCGGTACGGGGCGGCGGGACGGGAGCACGTCGCGCGCCTCTCGCTGCCGAGCGTCCTCGACCGGTGGGACTCCGTCTTCGCGGAGATAGACCGCTAGAGAAGTGCTGGAGAACGGTTCCGCCGAGGCTCGGCGGACCCCCGGCGGACCTCGACGGCCCCCCGGCGGACCCTTGCAGCGGTCCACCGGGGGGCCGTCGGCATGTGGCTAAACTGTCGGAATGACCTGGCTCATCACCGGCGGCGCCGGATACATCGGTTCCCACGTCGTCAAAGCAATGACCGAGGCCGGCGAGTCCGTCGTCGTGGTCGACGACCTCAGCACCGGCAACCCCGCGCGCGTCCCCGAGGGCATCGTCCTGGAGCAGGGCACGGTCCTCGACCGCGAGTTCCTCGACCGCGTGCTGCGCGAGCACCGGATCAAGGGCATCGTCCACCTGGCCGGCAAGAAGCAGGTCGGCGAGTCCGTCGAGAAGCCGCTGTACTACTACCGCGAGAACGTGACGGGCCTCCAGGTCATCCTCGAAGCGGCGGCGGCCGCGGGCGTGAAGAGCTTCCTCTTCTCCTCCTCCGCCTCCGTCTACGGCATGCCCGACGTGGACCTCGTCACCGAGGACACCGAGTGCCTGCCGCTCAGCCCGTACGGCGAGACCAAGCTCGTCGGCGAGTGGATGGCGCGTGCCGCCGGCCAGGCGAACGGCCTGTCCACCGCCTGCCTGCGGTACTTCAACGTGGCGGGCGCCGCGGCCCCCGAGCTCGCCGACACCGGCGTCTTCAACCTGGTGCCGATGGTCTTCGAGCGGCTCGACGCCGGCGAGGCCCCGCGCATCTTCGGTGACGACTACCCGACGCCGGACGGCACCTGCATCCGCGACTACATCCACGTCGCCGACATCGCGGACGCGCACCTTGCCGCCGCCCGCGCGCTCGTCGCGGCGGGCGAGGCCGGCGAGACCGCCACGCTGACCCTGAACATCGGGCGCGGCGAGGGCGTGTCGGTGCGCGAGATGGTGAACCTCATCAACGAGATCACCGGCCACAGCGTCGAGCCGCTGGTCACCCCGCGCCGTCCGGGCGACCCGGCGCGCGTGGTCGCCTCGGCGGAGCGCATCGAGTCGGAGCTGAGCTGGAAGGCGCAGCACGACGTCCGCGCCATGATCAGCTCCGCCTGGGAGGGCTGGGGCGCGAACCGCGCGGCCCGCACGGCCGGCTGATCCACAGCACCGAGCGGTACGGAGTGGGGCGTCCCGGGTTCGTCCGGGGGCGCCCCACTCCGCCGTGTCCGGGGGCCTGTCAGAGGCCCCGATCAGGAGTCCGGAGCGGGCCCGGGCGGCCTCAGGGGCGGTGGATGCGGTCCACGCCGTAGTACGTGGCCGTGCACCGCGCCGCCCAGTCCCGCTCGTACGTGCGGGCGAACAGCGGCTCGGTCAGCCCGCCGATGAGGAGCGGGCGGTACGCGACCTCGCGTGCGCCCGCCGCGACCTCCGCCCGGATCCGCGCGTTCTGCCGGTCCCAGGCCGTCGCGCGCACCACCGTGCTCGTGGTCAGCGCGTACACCGGCCGCACCAGGGCGGCCGTGCTCCCGACGGCGACCGCCCCCACCGCGATCAGCGCCGCGGCGCGGGCGGCGGACCGGCCCGAGGCCCGGAGCAGCAGGCCCATCCGGTACCCGCCCCACGTCCCGTACGCACAGAGGACGAGCAGCAGGGGGAGCAGGAAGCTCGTCCAGGTGCGCCCGTACGTCCAGCCCACGTCCCCGTACCCGGTGCGCAGCCCGTAGGTGACGGCCAGGCTCGCGAGGGCGATGAGCGGCAGCGGCAGCAGCACCGCGATCCGGAACAGCCGGCGCGGGGGGAGCCCGGCGGCGGGTCCCTTCGCCGTGCGGGAGATCCACAGGCCCAGCAGCACGCCGACCGCGGCGGCGCCCGCGTACGCCGACTGGCCGCCGATCGTCTCCCACACGCGCCACCAGTCGCGGAACGTTTCTCTCAGGAGCGCGAACGACATCGGCTCCGGCGGATGCTGGGCGCGCCGCCACCGTGCCCCCGGTGACGTGGAGAGCAGGACGAGACCGGCCGCGAGGCCCAGACAGGCCGCCGCGCACCACGTCGACGCGTACCGGTCCTTCGCCCAGCCGAACCGGGGCAGACAGAGGAGCCCGGCCGCGACCGCGAACACCCCGGCCACCAAGGAGAACGGCTCGCTGAGCATGCCGAGCGCCGTCCCGACCAGCAGCGCCCCGCCCACCGCCACCGACCGCTCCCACCCGCGCCGACCGCGGGCCGCCCGGACGGCGCCGAGCACCGCCCAGAGGGCGATCACGCTCGGCAGCGTGTGGGAGATGGTCGCCGGGGCCCAGAGCAGCACCTGGTACGAGCGGGTGCCCGCGAAGAACAGCAGCGCGGAGAGGAGCGCGGCCGCCGCGGCGAGCAGGACCAGGGAGGGCGGGGGCACGCGCAGGGCGCGCAGCACCGCGCGGGCGAGGAGGAGGAGCGCGACACCGAGCGCGACCACGAGGACGGCGGGCAGCAGCTTCGGCCCCCGCATGTCGTCGGAGTAGATCAGTCCGGTCAGGAAGGCGTTGGTGACGCGTCCGTTCTGGGTGCGGTAGAAGTCCGCGGTGATCCCCAGGACGCCCATGTCCCGGGCCTTCCACAAGGCGCACCAGTCGTCCGAGGTGGGGCGCGTGTAGAGCCCGAGGAAGGCGCCGACCGAGAGGAGCGCCCCGGCGCCCGCGGCGACGACGAGCCCGATCCCGGCGAGCGCCCGCCGCATGCCGTCCGCGCCCGCCGCGTGCCGGTCCTCTCCCTCCCCTTCGCCCTCGTCCGTCGGTGCGCTGCCGTGCTCCGGGGTGGTCGTCCTACTCACCGGTCTTCGCTCCAGGTGGTCAAGATTCGTGGCACGGCGTCTCTATGGGTGACAAATGGGTAAGGATGCCCCGTATATGAATATCTTCCCCGCATGCTTTGCTGCATGGACGACATGCCGACCAGGAGAGGTCACCCGGGCGACGCCCCGCGGCCACCGCCGCTCAGTACCTTGGCCGCGCTGCTCGAAGCGGAGTTCGGTGGCGGTCCCTCAGGACGTACTCTCGCTCATCCCTCTGGAGTGACCGTTCCATGACCAGGCTTTCCGTCGTCGTCCCCTGCTACAACGAGGAGGACGTCGTCGAACGCTTCGACGCGCGCATGCGACAGGTGCTCGACGGCCTCCCGGTCGGCTACGAGATCTGCTACGTGGACGACGGCAGCTCCGACGGCACCCTCGGCAAGCTGCGCGCGATCGCCGCCCGGCACCCGCACCGCACCCAGTACGCCTCCTTCAGCCGCAACTTCGGCAAGGAGGCCGCCATGCTCGCCGGACTGCGCAAGTCCACCGGCGACGCCGTGGTGATCATGGACGCCGACCTCCAGCACCCGCCCGAGCTCCTGGCGCGCATGCTGGACCTCTACCACCAGGGCCACGACCAGGTCATGGCGCGGCGGACCCGCGAGGGCGACAAGAAGCTCCGCTCGGCGCTCAGCCGCGTGTACTACCGGGCCGTCAACCGCTGGGTCGACGTGGAACTCACCGACGGGGTCGGGGACTTCCGTCTGCTGTCCCGTCCGGCCGTCGACGCCCTGCTCTCGCTGCCCGAGTACAACCGCTTCTCCAAGGGCCTCTTCTCCTGGATCGGCTTCGACACCGTCACCTTCGACTACCAGAACGCCGCGCGCGAGGGCGGCGAGACGAAGTGGAAGTTCAGCTCCCTGCTCAACTACGGCATGGACGGGCTGATCTCCTTCAACAACCGCCCGCTGCGCATCGCGCTGTGGCTGGGAATGATGCTCAGCGGCCTCGCCGTCCTGTACGCGGCCTGGGTGGCCGTCGCCGCGATCACCCAGGGCGTCACCGCCCCCGGATACGTCACCCTGGTCGCGATCATCGTCGGGCTCGGGGGAGTGCAGATGGTGATGCTGGGGCTGATCGGCGAGTACATCGGCCGCATCTACTACGAGACGAAGCGGCGGCCGCACTTCCTCGTGAAGGAGACCCACCGCTCCTTCGGGCGCGGGGCCGCCGAACTCGCCGCCGCCGAGCGCATCCGCGTCACGGCCACCGACCGGGACCGCTGATGGGGGCGGGCGGAGAAGGGAAGGCGCGGGAGGCGGGGGAGGCACGCGCGACGGAGGAGGCGCGGGGGGTGCGAGGGGCGCAGGGGGCGCAGGAGGTGCGAGGGGCGCAGGAGGTGCAGGAGGCGCCGGCTCGGGAGGCGCCGGGTGCGCGGGGAGAGGGACGGAGGGCGCGGCGGGCGCGGTTGGCCGAGATCTTCCGCTTCGCGCTGGTCGGCGGCGTCAACACCTGCACGTTCTTCGGGTGTTACCTGCTGCTCCACCCCTGGATGCCGTACTTCGCCGCGTACTCCCTCGCCTTCGTCCTCAGCATGGTCGGCTCCTTCTTCCTCAACACCTACTTCACCTACCGCACCCGGCCGACCTGGAAGAAGTTCGCCCTCTTCCCCCTCACCAACGTCACCAACTACCTCGTGCAGAGCGTCGGGCTGTACGCGCTCGTCACCTGGGCCGGCATGGACGACCGGATCGCCCCCCTCGTCGCCGCCGTCGTCGCCATCCCGTTCACCTATCTGATCTCCCAGCGCATCCTGGTGCCCCGCGGCAAGGCGGCGGGAACATCGGAGGGCCCCGGAGGACCGGAAGGGTCCGGTCCAGAGAACGGAATGGACGAGCGGCAGCCCTCCCGCCTCGCGTAGATTGCCTGGCAGCCGCGGCGGGGCACCCGCGGCGCGTGGGACAGCCGAGTGAGGACGACGCAGGTGACGACGCAGGTGACGGGACAGACGGACGTGGCAAGGCAGTACGTGACGGAGGCCCGCAGGATCGTCGTCAAGGTCGGCTCCTCCTCGCTCACCACCGCCTCCGGAGGCCTCGACGCCGACCGCGTCGACGCCCTCGTGGACGTCCTCGCCAAGGTCCGCAGCGGCGGCGAGAAGGAGATCGTCCTCGTCTCCTCCGGTGCCATCGCGGCGGGACTCGCACCGCTCGGCCTCACCCGCCGCCCCAAGGACCTCGCCCGCCAGCAGGCCGCCGCCAGCGTCGGCCAGGGCCTCCTCGTCGCCCGCTACACCGCCTCCTTCGCCCGCTACGGCGTCCGCGTCGGCCAGGTCCTCCTCACCACGGACGACACCAGCCGCCGCGCCCACTACCGCAACGCCTACCGGACGCTCGACCAGCTCCTCGCCATGGGCGCGCTGCCCGTCGTCAACGAGAACGACACCGTCGCCACGGACGAGATCCGCTTCGGCGACAACGACCGGCTCGCAGCCCTCGTCGCCCACCTCGTCCGGGCGGACCTGCTCGTCCTGCTCTCCGACGTCGACGGGCTGTACGACGGCGACCCGGCCAAGCCCGGCACGTCGAGGATCGCGCAGGTCACCGGCCCCCAGGACATCGCCCACGTCGAGATCGGCTCGGCCGGCAAGGCCGGCGTCGGCACCGGCGGAATGGTCACCAAGGTCGAGGCCGCCCGGATCGCCGCCGCCGCCGGCGTCCCCGTGGTCCTCACCTCCGCCAGCCGCGCCGCCGACGCGCTCGCGGGCCGTGACACCGGCACGTACTTCCACCCCACCGGCCGCCGCTCCGCAGACCGGCTCCTCTGGCTCGCCCACGCCTCCACCCCGCAGGGCTCCCTGACCCTCGACGACGGAGCCGTACGAGCCGTCGTCGACGGCAAGAAGTCCCTGCTCGCGGCCGGTATCGCGGGTGTCGAGGGCGAGTTCGTGGCAGGCGATCCCGTCGAGCTCCGCGACGCGGAGGGCAGGGCCGTCGCCCGCGGTCTCGTCAACTTCGACGCCAAGGAGATCCCCCAGCTGCTCGGCCGGTCCACGCCCGAGCTCGCCAGGGAACTCGGCCCTGAGTACGAGCGCGAGGTCGTCCACCGCGACGACCTGGTCGTCATCCGCTGAAACGGCTGAAAGTACGGCCATCCGGAAGGGACGTTCGTCAAAACCGCCCCATCCGCCGCCGCGGGCTGGTCAACTTTGTCTCGGGGGTAAGAGCAAGGCGGGGTACAGCACCACACGCATCACACAGGAGGCCGCCGGTGAGACGAGCGCGCCCTGGGGCACCGCCCCGCGGGACTGCCGAACGCGCCCTGACCAGTGTCGAGGCCGGAGCCGACTTCGACGAGGCACGGGACAGGTCCACGGACAGGAAGACCGAGACCACCACCGAGACACGGGAGTCGCGCGCCGAGGAGCGACCCGTGTCCAAACTCTGGCACATCACCCTCAGCGTCTCCGGGGCGGAGGCACCGCTGAAGGAGGTGCGGCGCGGGCTCGAACAGCTGGCCCATGACCACCCCTTCCTGCTGACCAGCCGCTATGCCAACGACCACGCCGAGATCCGGTACTGGGAGGAGGCCCGCGACCTGCACGACGCCGCGGCCGTCGCCCTGCGCCTGTGGGGCGAGCACCGGCAGACCGCGAAGCTGCCGCCCTGGGAGATCGTCGGCCTCGAGGTCATCGACCGCGAGACCTACCACCAGCGGATCGCGGAGGGCTACGGCCCGCCGCCGGCGGCCCCGGTCGGCGTCCACCCCTACTGAGGACGTCTCACACCGGGCCGGGCCTGTCTCGGAGTGCGGGATACGTGAGGGATGTCCGCAGGGGTGCCAGTACCCTGCGGACATGACCTCGCTCACGCCCCTCGACAACCTCTCCCCGGTCACCCGGGCCGCCTACCGGGCCCGTGGCGCCGCCGCCGAAATCGCGCCACTCCCGCGCTCGGCCAAGGACGACGCCCTGCTGGCGATCGCGGACGCCCTCGAAGTGCGTACCGCCGAGATCGTCGAGGCCAACGCCGAGGACATCGCCAAGGCCCGCGAGGCCGGCACCGGCGAGGGCATCATCGACCGCCTCACCCTCACCCCCGAGCGCGTCCGGGCCATCGCCGCCGACGTCCGCCACGTCGCCGCGCTGCCCGACCCCGTCGGCGAGGTCGTCCGCGGCTCGACCCTCCCCAACGGCATCGACCTCCGCCAGGTCCGCGTCCCCCTCGGTGTCGTCGGCATCATCTACGAGGCCCGCCCCAACGTCACCGTCGACGCCGCCGCCCTCTGCCTCAAGTCCGGCAACGCCGTCCTGCTCCGCGGCTCCTCCTCCGCGTACGCCTCCAACAACGCCCTCGTGAAGGTCCTGCGCGACGCCGTCGGCGGCGCCGGCCTGCCCGCCGACGCCATCCAGCTCGTCCCCGGCGAGTCCCGCGAGTCGGTCCGCGAGCTGATGCGCGCCCGCGGCCTCGTCGACGTCCTCATCCCGCGTGGCGGCGCCTCCCTGATCCGCACCGTCGTCGAGGAGTCCACCGTCCCGGTCATCGAGACCGGCACCGGCAACTGCCACGTCTACGTCGACGCCAACGCCGACCTCGACACGGCCGTGGACATCCTGATCAACTCCAAGGCCCAGCGGCCCAGCGTCTGCAACGCCGCCGAGACCCTCCTCGTCCACCGGGACATCGCCGAGGCCTTCCTGCCCCGGGCCCTCGACGCCCTCGCCGAGGCCGGCGTCACCGTCCACGCCGACGAGCGGGTCCTCGCCCACGCCCCGGCCTCCAAGGCCACCGTCGTCCCGGCCACGCCCGAGGACTGGGAGACCGAGTACCTCTCGTACGACATCGCCGCCGCCGTCGTCGACTCCCTCGACAGGGCAGTGGAGCACATCCGCACCTGGTCCTCCGGCCACACCGAGGCGATCGTCACCACCTCGCAGGCCGCGGCGCGCCGTTTCACCCAGCTGGTCGACTCCACCACGGTGGCCGTGAACGCCTCCACCCGGTTCACGGACGGCGGCCAGTTCGGATTCGGCGCCGAGATCGGCATCTCCACGCAGAAGCTGCACGCCCGGGGCCCCATGGGCCTTCCCGAGCTGACCTCGACCAAGTACATCGTCACCGGCGACGGTCACGTTCGATAACCGGCTCCTTTCGGTACGGGCAGGGAGGCTTCGCACACTCCCTGCCCAAAACCCCCTCCCGGGTCTACTCTGAATCCGTGCCGGACGACGTGGGGGGCACGCCGTTTCCGGACGGCGGGGACCCTGAGGACTCTGTCGACCGCGGAGGCGCAGACGACTACGCCGCCGTGGTCTTCGACGAGGCCTTCGTCCGGGCCGCCACAGTCCACGAACCGAGCGCGGTCGAGCGACTCCTCGCCTCCGCCCAGGCCCGCGCGGAGGCCGAATCGGCCCGGACCCGCGCCGCCGTCGGATCCGGCGACGACGACCCCTACGAGGACGGCCACGACCCCGCGGGCCTCACCTACGAGCCCGACGACGTCGGGGACGACGCCAGCCCGTACGGGCGCCACGGCGGCGCCCTGCGCCCCTACCGGGGCAGCGCCCGCTGGCACCGTCCCGTCGCCTGGATCCTGGCCCTCCTCATGGGCATCGGCATGGTCGCCCTCGCCTTCAGCGCCGTCTACCGCGGAGCCGTCGCCAGCCGCCAGGACCCGGTCCCGCCACCGGCCACGACCGGCGTGGACACCCCGAACCCGGCCCCTGCCCCGCCCGCCGAGTACGCCCCGCCACGGGTCTCCGTCGCCCCCCGTACACCCTGACGGCTGCACTCGTCCGAAGTTGTCGTACTGCTCGGCGTTTACCGAAGCCCCCGCCGACCTACCCTGAAGGTATGGCAGGGCGTGGCGACCCGCCTGAGGGGACACCCGAGGGTCTCCCCGGCGGTGGTGAGGACGAGTACCGATCCGTCGTCTTCGACGAGTCGTTCGTCCGGGCTGCCCGCCTCCAGGAGTTCTCCGCCCAGGAGCGGATGGGGGAGTACGCCCAGCCCGTCCGGTCCCGGGCCGCCCGGGAGGGCAGAACCGGATCCCGCCAGGCCGTCCTGCTGGTCCTGCTGATCCTCCTCGCCTTCGGCACCGCCATCTACCTCGGCGTCCGCAACCCGTACCAGCCCCCCGCCGACCAGCGGGCCGAACCGCTGCGGACCACCGTGGTCCCCCTCGCCCCGCAGGGCGCCGTCCCGGGCGGGCAGCCCGAGCAGCTCTTCGCCGCCAGCCCCGTCGCCGAGTACCGCACGGGCGCCGCGGGCATCAACCTGCCCGTCGTCGGACGGACGTCCCATTTCGCCGAGAGCCAGGTCGTCACCGCCCTCAGCATCGCCAAGGACTACCTCGTCGCCTCGTCCCTGGAGCCCGACACCCTCTCCGGGACGACCGTGCGGCCCGTACGGCTGCTGCTCGACCCCGACCAGTTGGCCCAGTTCGACCGGAGCGTCGAGTCACCGGCCGACGACGGACGGCACGCCCTCGCCGGCTGGCTCGTCCGCTTCGACCCGCGGCAGGTCGCGCTCGCCGACCCCGCCGTCCGCGTACAGGGCACGCTCCGCTTCGCGGAGAGCAGCCCGGACACACTCGACGTCACCGCCGACCACACCTTCACCTACGCCCTGCGGCCGGCCGCCGACGGCGTGGGACCGGCTGCCGCGGCCTCGCTCTTCACCGTCCACCGCGTGATGCACTTCCGCTTCGACCGCGAGGACCTGCGCATGCACCGGACCGAGCTGCTGGCCAGCACGGTGGAGGCCGGACCGCAGGCCTGCGGCCCCGGCTCCACCGGCGCGCTGACGCCGCTCCTGGCCGGAGCGCGGACCCCGGAGGCGGGCGGGCCGGCGGTCACCGACCCGTACGCCACGGAAAGGCCCGCGGCCCCGTCCCTGTGCGGCGCGCTGGCGCCGAGCGCTCAGCCCTCGCTCTGACCGTCCCCGGTCTTGCCGTCGGCCTCCTTGGCACCCTGGCCGCCGGCCTGGCCGTTGCCCTGGCCGGCGAAGCGGCTGCGCAGCCGGCCGCCCAGGTCGCCCGCGAGGTCACCGGCGCCCCCCGCTATGTCCCCGACCAGCTTCATCAGCGGATCCTTGCTGGTCCGCACCGTGTCGGCGTAGTGCCCGGCCGACTCGCGGAAGGCGTCCGTGACCGAGGTGTCCTTGTCCTCGGAGCGCCGGGGGTAGTGCCCGTCCATGATCCGCTGGTGGTCGCGGCTCTCCGACCACTTCTTCAGCTCCGCGGCCCGCACGGTGGTGAACGGGTGCGAGCGGGGCAGCACGTTGAGGATCTTCAGGACCGAGTCCCGCAGGTCGCCGGCCTTCTCGTACTCGTCGGCCTGGGCGAGGAACGCGTCCACGTTCATCTCGTGGAGGTGGTTGCCGCCGGCGATCTTCATCAGACCGCGCATCGAGGCCTGCACGTCCTGTCCGACGAGGAGCCCGGCCCGGTCGGCGGAGAGCTCCGACTTGCGGAACCACTCGCGCAGCGCCGTCACGATGGCCGTGATCGCCACGGTCCCGAGCGGCACCCAGGCGATCTTGAGCGCGAGGTTGGTGAGGAAGAGGAGGATCGTGCGGTACACGGCGTGGCCGGAGAGCGCGTGCCCCACCTCGTGGCCGACGACCGCCCGCATCTCCTCCTCGTCGAGCAGCTCCACGAGTCCGGTGGTGACCACGATGATCGGCTCGTCCATGCCGATGCACATCGCGTTGGGCTTGGGGTCCTGCGTGACGTACATCGACGGGACCTTCTCCAGGTCCAGGATGTAACAGGCGTCCCTCAGCATGTCGTTGAGCTGACTGAACTGCGCGTCGCTCACCCGGACGGAGTCCGAGAGGAACAGCAGTCTCAGGCTGCGCTCGGGGAGGAGTCCGCTGAGCGCCTTGAAGGCCGTGTCGAAGCCGCTGAGCTTCCGCAGCGCGACCAGCGCCGAGCGGTCGGCCGGGTGTTCGTAGGCCCGCGAGGAGATGCCGGGGAACCGCTTTCGCTGCCTGCTCGGCACGTTCCCCTGGTGGTTCTCGGTCATGGATGCCCCCTGTTCGTACGAGTCGGTGCTCGTCCCCCTGACGGGACCCAGCCTAGGCGGTGGCGCTACCGTGTGCCGGAGCCTGTGGATAACTCGGGCACAGCGGACCACCGAGGAGCACGACCGACATGCCGGACACCACCGACACCGCCGCGGCCCTGCTGGCGGCCGCCGCGCAGGAAGGACCGGGGGACACCCTCCGGATCGTGCTGCTCGCCTCGCTCGTGGGAGCCGCCCTGCTCGCCTGGTTCCTGCTCCGCGGCTACCGCTCGGACGGCACCGACACACGCACCGACGGCCACGCCGACGCCGGCACCGCCACCGACGCCAACACCGACGACAACGCCAACGCCTGAGTCGGCGTGAGAGTGTCCGGACGGCCCGCATACGATGTGCGCGAAGTCTCCGCTCCCATTCCCGATCGATAGGTCCTGCTGACGATGAGCCTCCACAGCACCGCCGCCAACCTGGTCACGCTCGCCGAGGGCGCCGCCGAGCACGGCGGCAACCACGACAGCCTCAACCCCTACCTCACCGGCTTCGGCGCCTTCGGTGCGCTGCTCCTGCTGCTGTGGATCACCACGCGCTTCAACCGCGACCGCTGATCCGACGACCGCTGATCCGGCGTCCGCCGCGGTGCCAGTAGGCTCTGCACGCATGGGAGAGCAGGAAGTGTCTACCGGCGGCCGCGGCAAACGCCGACTCGGCGTGATGGGCGGAACGTTCGACCCGATCCACCACGGTCACCTGGTGGCCGCCAGCGAGGTGGCCGCCCTGTTCCACCTCGACGAGGTGGTGTTCGTGCCGACCGGTGAGCCGTGGCAGAAGGGTCACAAGACCGTGTCCGCGGCGGAGGACCGCTATCTGATGACGGTCATCGCCACCGCGTCCAACCCACAGTTCTCGGTCAGCCGGATCGACATCGACCGGCCCGGCGCGACCTACACCATCGACACGCTGAGGGACCTGCGCTCTCTCAACAGCGACTCGGACCTGTTCTTCATCACCGGGGCCGACGCGCTGTCGCAGATCCTCACCTGGCGCGACGCCGAGGAGCTCTTCTCGCTCGCGCACTTCATCGGCGTCACCCGACCGGGCCACGACCTCACCGACGACGGACTGCCCAAGGGCGGCGTCTCGCTGGTGGAGGTCCCCGCCCTCGCGATCTCGTCCACCGACTGCCGGGCGCGGGTCGCCCAGGGCGATCCCGTCTGGTATCTCGTCCCGGACGGTGTGGTGCGCTACATCGACAAGCGCCAGTTGTACCGCGGCGAGTGAGCTTCGGGGAGGGCCACCGGTGAACGACCAGCAGAATCCGTACGATCCGTACTATCCGCAGCCGCAGATCATCGGCTACGACGAGTACGGCCAGCCGGTGTACCAGCAGCCGCAGCAGCCCGGTCAGCAGCACTACGACCCGTACGGCGGCGCGCAGCAGGCGCAGCCGCAACAGCAGGCGTACGGCTACGACCCCTACGCCCAGCAGCAGCCCGCCCAGCCGCCCCAGCAGCCGCAGTACGACCCGTACGGGCAGCAGGGGGGCTACGCCTACCCCTCGTACGACACGGACACCGGGCAGCAGTGGGCCGCGCAGGCCGAGCCCGCCCCCGCGCCCGTACAGGCCACCCAGGCGATGCCGACCGCGCGGCCGGCGCAGGCCGCACCCGCGGCCCCCGTCGCGGCCCCGGCCGGTGTCCCCGGGCAGCGGCCCGCGCCCGAGCGCCCCGGCCCGGCCCGGAAGGGCGACGACGACCGCGATTACCGCACCGAGCAGTTCTCGTTCATCGAGGAGCCCGACGAGGACTCCGAGGACGTCATCGACTGGCTCAAGTTCACCGAGAGCCGCTCGGAGCGGCGCGAGGAGGCCAGGCGGCGCGGCCGCAACCGGATCGTCGCGCTCGTCGTCGTCCTCGTTGTCGCCGTCGCGGGCGGTGTCGGCTACCTCTGGTCCGCCGGCATGCTCCCCGGCACCTCCGCCCCGGAGCAGAAGCAGAACACGGCGACCGGCCCGCAGAAACGCGACACGATCGTCGTCCACCTGCACAACACGAAGGGCGGCGGGACCTCCACCGCCCTGCTCGTCGACAACACCACCACCAAACAGGGCACCACGGTCCTGCTCCCCAACAACCTCACCGTCGCCGACGGCGAGGGTTCCGCGACCACCCTCGGCAAGTCCGTCGAGGACGACGGTTCGGGCGGCACCCGCGAGGCGATCGGCAACCTCCTCGGCACGAAGATCACCGGCACGTGGCGGCTCGACACCCCGTTCCTGGAGAACCTGGTCGAGCTGGTCAGCGGCATCGAGGTCGACACGGACACGGCCGTTCCCGACACGAGGAAGGGCGCGGGCCCGCTCGTCGAGAAGGGCGAGAAGCAGACCCTGAACGGCCGCGCGGCCGCCGCCTACGCGACCTACCGGGCTCCCGGCGAGGCCGAGGTCAAGCAGCTCCAGCGCTTCGGCCAGGTCATGTACGGGGTGCTGCGGAAGATCTCCGACGACCCCAAGGCCGCGACGGTCACCGTCGAGTCCCTGGTCCAGATCCTCGATCCGTCGCTCCCCGAGAAGGACCTCGGCGCCTCCCTCGCGAAGCTCGCCGAGCACGCCAAGATCGGCGACCACAAGACGGCCCTGCTGCCGGTCGGCCAGGACGGCACGCTGACCGAGGGCGCCAGCGACAGCGTGGTGAAGGACATCCTCGGCGGCAAGGTCTCCGCCCCCGACGCCGGCGACGTGCCGCGGGTCTCCCTGCGGGACGGCTCCGGCAAGGACGCGACCGAGGCGGCCCGGGTCGTCCTGATCAACGGCGGCTACGCCTTCATCGGCGGCGCCGAGGCGGACACCCAGGAGAAGTCGCAGGTCGTCTACGGTGACGACGCCCAGAAGGCGACCGCCGCCGAGGTCGCGAAGACCCTGGGCCTCCCGGCCGGCTCGGTCCGGAAGGGCAAGCCCTCGGGAACGGCCGCCGTGACCGTCGTCCTGGGCCAGGACTACAAGGTCCCGGGGGCCCGCTAGCGGCCCCGGGACAAACGTTGGCGGCGTCGTCGGCGGTCCGTGAGACCCTGGAGGGGTACTGGACCGCCGACGAAAGCCTGCTTGTGACCGCCACGGATCGCTCCATCGAGCTCGTCAACGCCGCCGCTCTGGCGGCTGCCGACCGGCTCGCTCACGACATCATCGCCTACGACGTCAGCGACGTGCTGTCGATCACCGATGCCTTCCTGCTCGCCTCCGCCCCCAACGACCGCCAGGTCAAGTCGATCGTCGACGAGATCGAGGAGCGGCTCAACAAGGACCTCGGCGCCAAGCCCGTGCGCCGCGAGGGCGACCGCGACGCCCGCTGGATCCTCCTGGACTACGTCGACATCGTCGTCCACGTCCAGCACAGCGAGGAGCGGGTCTTCTACGCCCTCGAGCGCCTGTGGAAGGACTGCCCCGAGCTCCCGCTGCCCGAGGAAGCCCTGAAGACCCGCGGCAAGGCGGCCGAGCACGCCGCCCTGACCGGTGTCGACCTGGAGGCCGGGTCCGGCCTTCCCGACGGACCGGACGGTGAGCTGAGCTGAGCACCACCAAGGGCGGCAGCGGCCGCCGCATCGTCCTCTGGCGTCACGGCCAGACCTCCTGGAACCTGGAGCGCCGGTTCCAGGGTTCGACGGACATCGAGCTGACGGAGGCCGGCGTCGCCCAGGCGCGCCGGGCCGCCCGGCTGCTCACCGCGCTGAAGCCGGACGCCGTCGTCTCCTCCGACCTGAAGCGGGCGGCGGCCACCGCCGCCGAGCTCGCCGCGCTCACCGGCCACACCATCGCCCACGACTCCGCCCTGCGCGAGACGTACGCGGGCGAGTGGCAGGGCCTCACCCACGACGAGATCGTCGCGCGCTACGGCGAGCAGTACGCCGCCTGGAAGCGCGGCGAGCCCGTGCGCCGGGGTGGCGGCGAACTGGAGACCGAGGTGGCCGACCGGGCCGCCCCGGTGGTCCTGGAGCACGCCGAGAAGCTTCCCGAGAACGGCACGCTCGTCGTCGTGAGCCACGGCGGCACCATCCGCACCACCATCGGCCGGCTGCTGGGCCTGGAGGCCCGGCACTGGGAGAGCCTGGGCGGGCTCTCCAACTGCTGCTGGTCCGTCCTCGGAGAGGGCGCCCGTGGCTGGCGCCTGACGGAGCACAACGCCGGCACGCTGCCCGAGCCGGTCCTCGGCGACGACGACTGAGGCGTGTGAGCGGCCTGCCGGACCCGGATTTCACTTTCCGGCAGGTCACAGGCTAAAGTTCATCTTGTTCGCAGCGCAGGAGCGCGAAGAACACGAGGGGCTATAGCTCAGTTGGTAGAGCGCCTGCATGGCATGCAGGAGGTCAGGAGTTCAATTCTCCTTAGCTCCACAGTCACCGGATCCCGTCCCCAACAGGGGGCGGGATTCGTCGTTTCCGCCCAGCGCCCGGATCGCGCGACGGCTCTCCTCGTCCTTCGGCGTGTACGTCACGATCCGGCACTCCGGCATCCCGTTGACGGAGAGCGACACCGAGGTCATCCGCATCTCTCCGACCGCCTCGTGGCGGAAGGTCTTCACCCGGGTCCCCGGCGGCACGACGTCGCCGCTCCGCCAGAGCCGCGCGAAATCGGGGCTGACCTCCGCCAGGCGCCGTACGAACCCCTCCCAGGCGGGCTCGCCCACATGGCGTCCGTACGCACCCCGCAGCTGGGCCACCATCAGCGGCACCTCCTGATCCCGGTCGACCAGGGGGCACATCGTCTTCGACGCGGTGAAGAGCGCCCACAGCACGTTGCGTAAACCGAACGGGCCCGTGTCCAGGCCGCTGCCCTCCCACAGGAACAGCCGCTCGTACGTCGTGTTGGTCGCCAGCACGTCGTACCGCGCGTTGTAGAGCACCGCCGGGTGCGGGTCCAGGGCGTCGAGGATCCCCTGGATCTCCGGGCTGACGACCTCGGCGTCCGGGGCGGCCCGCTCCGGGGCGTACGGCACCTCGGCCAGGTGGTAGAGGTGCTCCCGCTCGGGCCGGTCGAGGCGGAGCGTGCGGGCGACGGCGTCGAGCACCTGCGCCGAAGCGTTGATCGGACGGCCCTGCTCCAGCCATGTGTACCAGGTCACACCGACGCCGGAGAGCTGGGCGACCTCCTCGCGGCGCAGCCCCGGTGTGCGCCGGCGCAGCCCCGGCGGCATGCCCACGTCCTCCGGGGTCACCCGGGCCCTGCGGCCGCGCAGGAACGCGGCCAGCTCGGGCCGTCGGCGCGGCGGGGTCGGTACAGCTGCCAAAGTCGTCACACCCCCATGGTCGAGTCCCCGTGCCGCCGTTGCCAGGTGCTGTCAGTACCAGCATCAGCGGGCTCTCGTTACCCGTATCGGACCGCGGGCACGCTCCTCGCATGCCCTCGACCACAACACGTCCCGTACTCAGTAAAGACGGTGGCACCGACAATCGACCCGGAACGCTGCTCGGTGTGGTGCTGGCCGCCCAGTTCATGGCGCTCCTCGACGTCTTCATCGTCAACGTCGCCGCCCCCACCATCCGCGCGGAGCTCTCCGCGTCCGGAGCCGGACTCCAGCTCGTCGTCGCCGGATACACCGTCACCTACGCGGTCCTGCTCATCACCGGGGCCCGACTCGGCGACCTGCTCGGCCACCGCCGCATGTACCTCGGCGGCCTCGTCCTCTTCACCGCCGCCTCGCTCGCCTGCGGACTCGCCTCCGGAACCGGCCAGTTGATCGCCTTCCGGATGGCCCAGGGCGCCGGATCGGCGCTGATGATCCCGCAGGTGCTCAGCCTCATCCAGCGGAACTTCACCGGCGAGGGCCGGGTCCGCGCGCTCGGCGCGTACTCCGCCGTCCTGGCCACCGGCGCCGCCGCCGGCCAGGTCGTCGGCGGCGTCCTCGTCAGCGCCGACCTGTTCGGCACGGGCTGGCGGCCGGTCTTCCTCGTGAACGTCCCGATCGGGCTCGCCCTCCTCGCCCTCGGCGCCCGGGTCCTCCCACGCGACGCCCGGACCGGCCCCGAGCGGAACCGCGGCCTCGACCTGCCGGGGCTGCTGCTCCTCGCGGCCGCCGTGGCCCTGCTGACCGTCCCCCTGGTCCTCGGGGAGGAACAGGACTGGCCGCTGTGGTCGTGGCTCTCTCTCGGCGGCTCCGTGCTGTTCCTCGCCGCGTTCGGCGCGTACGAGTCGGTGCTCGCCCGGCGCGGTGGCACGCCCCTCATCGCCCCGCGCGTCCTGCGGGTGCCCGGCATGGGGCGGGCTGTCCTCCGGATCGCCCTGGCGATGGGCGTCAACGCCGGATTCCTGTTCACCCTCACCCTGCACCTGCAGGGCGGGCTCGGTCACAGCGCACTGCGCGCCGGACTCACCTTCGGTCCGGCCGCCGTCGCGTTCGGCGTCGTCGGACTGACCTGGCGGAGCTGGCCGGCCCGGACGCAACGCGCGCTGATCCCCGGCGGATTCCTGCTCGCGGCGGGCTCCGTGCTCGTCCTCGGCCGGACCCTCGCGGACGGCGGCACGGGCGGCTGGGGTCTCTACCCGGCCCTGTGCGGCGTGGGCGTCGGCATCGCACTGGCCTTCAGCCCCGCCCTGACCGGCGCGCTGGCCACCGTACGGCCCGAGGACGCCGCCGACGCCAGCGGACTGCTCGCCACCGTGACCCAACTCGGCCAGCTCATCGGAGTCGCCGCCTTCGGCACCCTCTTCCTGGGCCGGCTGGCAGACACCGGAGCGCAGGCGTCCGCCGACGCGTTCTGGGCGACCGGCCTCGCCATGGCCGCCGCGGCGCTCGTGGGGGCCGTGGCCGGACTGCCTCGGCGAGCGCGCTGACGCCCTTGCGGGGCCATGGCAGAATCGGACGGCCGGAGGGGGACGAGAATCCGGACGGGAGGGTGACCCAAGTGCTCGGCGACAACGGCAGGGTGTCCTATGGGTGCGCGGCCTGCGGCCACAGCTGGAGCTGACTGATGGGTGCACACAGGCGGAAGTGCGACTGGTGCGGCAGCGGTACGCCCATCGTGCGCGACATGGACCCCGTCAATCCCGACTTCCAGTACTGGTGCGAGGAGTGCGCGCGGGCGCTGATCATAAAAGGCGACCCCATCGAGACGTACCGCGAGCTGGAGGGGGAGCCGATCTACGGCCGGCTCCTCGACGAGCACTGCACCCTCAAGCGGTTCTACTCCTTCGCCAGAGCCTGACGCCGCTCCTTCAGCACATAGGCCACGAGCAGCGCCGTCGCCGTCAGCGGGTAGACGGCGGACAGCAGCATCTGTCCCGCGTTCTGGTCCAGTTCGGGACGGCCCGGGTCGTGCGGCACCCACCACAGCGCGAACGACGCGAAGGCCAGGGCCACCGCACCCGTCACCGGCCACGCGCGCGTGGAGCGGTCCGCGAGCAGGATCAGCAGGGGCACGCACCAGACCCAGTGGTGGGACCAGGAGATCGGGCTGATCATCAGCGCCGTGAACGCGCAGATGATCACGGCCACCGCCCTGTCGCCGCGGACGGCGGCCCGTACCGCGAGGTACATCGCCGCGCCGCCCATGACTGCGGCGGTCAGCAGCCACCAGAGTCCCGGGGAGTCCGTGTGCATCAGGCGGGCCAGGACGCCGCTGATGGACTGGTTGGCGGTCTCCTCGGCGAAACCGACCCGGCCGGTCGCGAAGAGCGTCTCCGTCCAGAACTTCTTCGAGTCCGCCGGCAGGGCCAGCGCCACGGTCAGCGTCGTCGCCAGGAACACCCCGGTCGCCGTCACCCCCGTGCGCAGCCACTGGTTCCAGCGGCGGTCCCTGCGCCACAGCAGCAGACCGGCGGCGAGCAGCAGGACCACGAAGAGCCCCGGTGTGAGCTTCACCGCTGTCGCGAGCCCGATGCCCAGACCGGCCCAGCGGCTGCCCTCGCGGCGCGTGAGGTCCCAGAGGACCGCCACCGCTATGAGCAGGTTGATCTGGCCGTACCGCAGCGTCGTCCACACCGGCTCGCACCAGACCACGACCGCGGCGACGAACAGTGTCGTACGCCACAGGTCCGTCCGGGACAGCGCCGGGCGGACCAGCTGGAGCGACAGCTGGACCAGGGCGATCACCAGGAGCAGGTTCCCCGCGGTCGAGAGCGTCCGCATCAGGGGGACGCTCACCAGGGTCAGCGGGAGGAACAGCACCGCCGCGAACGGCGGATAGGTCATGGCGAGGTTCGCCGAGGTGGCGCGCATCGCGTAGAGGTCCCCGCCGGCCCGCAGCGTCTCGCCCTCGGCCCGGTAGACCATCACGTCGAGCATGTTCACGTGGGCGAGGCGTTGCGCCACCCAGAAGGACGCGAAGGAGAGCAGGCAGACCGCCGCGGCGGTGGCCAGGGGCCACGGCCGGACGCGGGTTTTCGAGAGCACGGAGACGGACACAGTCGGCGACCCTACCGGGCAGGTCGGAGGGGCTCGGGGAATGGATTTGGTGATCTGCCCGGGAGCCGGTTAATGTTCTGTCTGTCGCCGCGAGGGAAACCGAAACGGAGACGAGAAAGAAACAAGGGGCTATAGCTCAGTTGGTAGAGCGCCTGCATGGCATGCAGGAGGTCAGGAGTTCAATTCTCCTTAGCTCCACAAGAAAGAAGCGGGCCACCCGGATCGGGTGGCCCGCTTCTTCGTCTGCGCGTCCGCTCTTGGTTTGCGTCTCCGCGCTCCGCTCTTCGTTCGCGCGTCCGCGCACTCCGCCCGTACGCGCGCATGGAACGTCGGTGCGGCCCCCGCGAGCCCTGCGGTACCCTGGCGCCATGCGTGCCGTACGCCTCCTGCTTACCGAGCCGCGCTGATCAGTCCCGGCGCATGACCGTCGTCCGTCGACCGTCATCCCGCCGGAGTCGGCGCGGCGTCCCCTCCTGTGCGAGGGGATTTTTCATTTCGTGGCAGTTCGTGGCAGTGGGCAGAGACGATCGATGGAGCTTCAAGGACCATGACCGAGATCAATACGACCGCCGAGACGGCGGCCCCGCATCGCTACACGGCGGCCATGGCCGCCGACATCGAGGCACGCTGGCAGGACTTCTGGGACGCCGAGGGCACCTACGAGGCGCCGAACCCCTCCGGTGACCTGGCGGGCGACCCCGAGGTCGCCGCCCGGCCCAAGAAGTTCATCATGGACATGTTCCCGTACCCCTCGGGTGCGGGCCTGCACGTCGGCCACCCGCTGGGCTACATCGCCACGGACGTCTACGCCCGCCACGCGCGCATGACCGGCCACAACGTGCTGCACACCCTGGGCTTCGACGCCTTCGGCCTGCCGGCCGAGCAGTACGCCGTGCAGACGGGCACGCACCCGCGCGTGTCCACCGAGGCCAACATGGAGAACATGAAGGTCCAGCTGCGTCGGCTGGGCCTGGGCCACGACAAGCGCCGGTCGTTCGCGACGATCGACCCGGAGTACTACAAGTGGACCCAGTGGATCTTCCTGCAGATCTTCAACGCCTGGTACGACGACGAGGCCGGCAAGGCCCGTCCGATCGCCGAGCTGATCGAGCAGTTCGAGAACGGCACGCGTGAGGTTCCCGGCTCCACGCGCGCGTGGAGCGAGCTGACCGCCGCCGAGCGTTCCGACGTGCTGAGCGAGTACCGCCTGGCCTACGCCTCCGACGCGCCCGTCAACTGGTGCCCCGGCCTGGGCACGGTCCTGGCCAACGAGGAGGTCACCGCCGACGGACGCTCCGAGCGCGGCAACTTCCCCGTCTTCAAGTCCAAGCTGCGCCAGTGGAACATGCGGATCACCGCCTACGCGGACCGCCTGCTGGACGACCTGGACGCGCTGGACTGGCCCGAGGCCATCAAGCTGCAGCAGCGGAACTGGATCGGCCGCTCCGAGGGCGCCCGCGTCGACTTCCAGGTCGGCGACACCGGCGCGATCACCGTCTTCACCACCCGCCAGGACACCCTGTTCGGCGCCACCTACATGGTCCTGGCCCCCGAGCACGACCTGGTCGAGAAGATCGTCCCGGCCGTCTGGCCCGAGGGCACCCACGACATCTGGACCGGCGGGCACGCCACGCCGTCCGAGGCCGTCGACGCCTACCGCAAGCAGGCCGCCTCCAAGTCCGACGTCGAGCGGCAGGCCGAGGCCAAGGACAAGACCGGCGTCTTCACCGGCGCGTACGCGACGAACCCCGTCAGCGGCGAGCAGGTCCCCGTCTTCATCGCCGACTACGTCCTGATGGGCTACGGCACCGGCGCCATCATGGCCGTCCCGGCCCACGACACCCGCGACTTCGCCTTCGCGCGCGCCTTCGAGCTGCCGATGCGCTGCGTCGTCGAGCCGAGCGACGACCGCGGCACCGACCCGTCCACCTGGGACGACGCCTTCGCCTCCTACGAGGCGAAGCTGGTCAACTCCGCCAACGACGCGATCTCCCTGGACGGCCTGGGCGTCGTCGACGCCAAGGCGAAGATCACCTCCTGGCTGGCCGACCGCGGCATCGGCGAGGGCACCGTCAACTTCCGCCTGCGTGACTGGCTGTTCAGCCGTCAGCGGTACTGGGGCGAGCCCTTCCCGATCGTCTACGACGAGGACGGCGTCGCGCACTCGCTGCCCGAGTCGATGCTGCCGCTGGAGCTGCCGGAGGTCGAGGACTACTCGCCGCGCACCTTCGACCCGGACGACGCGGACACCCAGCCGGAGACCCCGCTGTCCCGCAACGAGGAGTGGGTCAACGTCACTCTGGACCTGGGTGACGGAGCGGGCCCGCGGAGCTACCGCCGCGAGACCAACACCATGCCCAACTGGGCCGGCTCCTGCTGGTACGAGCTGCGCTACCTGGACCCGCGCAACTCCGAGAAGCTGGTCGACCCGGCTGTCGAGCAGTACTGGATGGGCCCGCGCGAGGGCATGCCCACCGGTGGCGTCGACCTGTACGTCGGCGGTGCCGAGCACGCCGTGCTGCACCTGCTGTACGCGCGCTTCTGGTCCAAGATGCTGTTCGACCTGGGCCACGTCTCCTCGGCCGAGCCCTTCCACAAGCTGTACAACCAGGGCATGATCCAGGCCTTCGTCTACCGGGACGCCCGCGGCATCGCCGTCCCGGCGGCCGAGGTCGAGGAGCGGGACGGCGCCTTCTGGTACGAGGGCGAGAAGGTCAGCCGCGTCCTGGGCAAGATGGGCAAGTCCCTGAAGAACGCCGTGACGCCGGACGAGATCTGCTCCGAGTACGGCGCCGACACCCTGCGCCTGTACGAGATGGCGATGGGCCCGCTGGACGTCTCGCGTCCCTGGGACACACGCGCCGTGGTCGGCCAGTACCGGCTGCTGCAGCGGCTGTGGCGCAACATCGTCGACGAGGCGACCGGCGAGGTCACCGTCGTCGACGACGCGCCCGACGAGGACACGCTGCGTGCCCTGCACAAGGCGATCGACGGCGTCGCGCAGGACATGGCGGCGATGCGCTTCAACACCGCCATCGCCAAGGTCACCGAGCTGAACAACCACCTGACGAAGACCGGCGGCGCGCTGTCCCGGCAGGTCGCCGAGCAGCTGGTGCTGCTGGTCGCCCCGCTGGCCCCGCACATCGCCGAGGAGCTGTGGCGCAAGCTGGGCCACACCGAGTCGGTCGTCCACCAGGGCTTCCCGGTCGCCGACCCGGCGTACGTCGTCGACGAGACCGTGACCTGCGTCGTGCAGATCAAGGGCAAGGTCAAGGCCCGCCTGGAGGTCTCGCCGTCGATCACGGACGCGGAGCTGGAGACGCTGGCGCTGGCCGACCCGCACGTGGTCGGGGCGCTGGGCGGCGCGGAGATCCGCAAGGTGATCGTCCGCGCGCCGAAGCTGGTCAACATCGTCGCCGGCTGACGTCGGCGGCTGATGTCCGTCGGCTGACCTCTGTCGGCTGACGACGGAGGTATGGGGGGTTTCCCCTACGGGCAGGTTGGGGGTTCCGATGGAACCACCAGCCTGCCTGTTCCGTTTACGGTGGAAGGACCACAGCCGTGGGACTCGACGGATGCCGGAGGGGCGGACATGGAAGCCGCGATTATCACGATCATGGCGCTGCTCTTCTTGGCCTTCGTGGCGCTCGGGGTCTACGCCACCGTGAAGGTGGCCAAGGCGACCAAGCGAGGGGTGGACCGCACCCTTGACCAGGCACGACGCACGGTGGAGGACACCACCCTGCGCGCCAAGAGCTTCGGCCAGGCCGGGGTGGCGGGCGAGCTGGCCCGGCTGCGGCTCTCGCTGCGCACCTCGATGAGGGCCACCCAGGAGGCCTTGCAGGCGGGCGTCGGCGAGGACGCCTCGCTCAAGGAGTCGCTCGACCTGTTCCACCGGCTCAGCGCACACGGGCTCGAACTGGACGAGGACCTCAAGCGCATGGAGCGGGAGCCGGACAAGACGTGGGTGGGCGGACAGCTGCCCGAGCTCACCCGGCGTACGGAGCAGATCACGGGGTCGGCCGAGGCGCTGCGCCGGGCCGCCCGGGACCGGGCGCTGAGGTTCGCGGAGGACGACCTGTCCTCGCTGAGCGCTCAGATCGACGTCGAGGCGGGCGCCCTGCGCCACTGGGACCGTACCGAGCCGGCGCCGGACACGACCCCGGCGGACGCGTGGGGGAGCCCTGCCGGGACGACGGGTCCGGCGGCCGCGGACGAGCCGCCCGCGATCACCCCGCCCGACCCGCGACGCACCACGTATCCGTGGGAGAAGTCGGCCCGGCCGGAGACCACCACCTGATCGTGGCCGTGCTCTTGGCCATGCCCCTGCCCCTCCTCCTGCCCCTGCTCCTGGCCATGTCTGCGTCGCTGCCCCTGATCTGAGGTGGCCCGCCTCGATGGTTCGTGACGCCTGGTGGTGCTGGAGAGGCGTCGGGGGCTTCCGTCGGGGGGCCGGGCTGCCGCGCCGCGGCTGCGCCAGGTAACCTCCCGCTCATGTCCCGGCATGTCGCGATCGTCACCGATTCCACGGCCTACCTGCCACCCCAGACGAGGGAGCGGCACGCCATCACGACGGTCCCGCTGACCGTTGTCATCGGTGACCGCGCGCTGGAGGAGGGCACGGAGATCTCGGCGCGGTCCCTGGCCGAGGCGCTGCAGAAGCGGCGGCCCGTCACCACCTCGCGGCCGAGCCCCGAGATCTTCGCCGCCGCCTACCGCGAGGCGGCCGAGGCGGGGGCGCGGGGAATCGTCTCGCTCCATCTCTCCGCCGAGGTCTCCGGGACGTACGACGCCGCCGTGCTCGCGGCGAAGGACGCCCCCGTGCCGGTGCGCGTGGTGGACACCCGCATGGTCGGCATGGCGCTGGGCTTCTGCTCACTGGCCGCGGCGGAGGTCGCGGAGGCCGGCGGCTCCCTCGACGAGGTGGTCGCGGCGGCGGAGAAGCGCGTCGCGGGAACCTCCGCCTACTTCTACGTCGACACGCTCGACTATCTGCGCCGGGGCGGGCGCATCGGCACCGCGCAGGCGCTGCTCGGTTCCGCGCTCGCGGTGAAGCCGCTCCTCGAACTCGACGGCGGACGCATCGAGCTGCGGGAGAAGGTGCGGACGGCCTCGAAGGCCATCGCGCGGCTGGAGGAGATCGCCGTGGAGCAGGCCGGCTCCGGCGCCGTCGACATCGCCGTGCACCACCTCTCCGCGCCGGAACGGGCCGCCGTGCTGGCCGACCGGCTCAAGGAGCGGATCCCGGGTATCGAGGAACTCCACGTCAGCGAGGTGGGAGCGGTCATCGGCGCTCACACGGGCCCGGGGCTCCTCGCGGTCGTCGTCTCACCGCGCTGAGGGACTCGCCCCCCTGTACGGGTGACGGAGTTATCCACAACCGGAGTCTTTTCCACGGGACTTGGGTGGGTCCCGCACAGGGCCCTCGTGATCTCTACCGTCACGAGCATGGCACTTCGTACACGTATCTCATCGATCACCACCGGAGTCCCGCACAGGCCGGGGGCTCCGACGAGCGGGCCCGGCAGGGCGCCGGGTTCGGACGGGCGCAGCCGCACAGGAGGGCGTGGCGCGCCTCCTGGGCGGGCGCGGAGGCGCACCCGGGTGCGCAGGGTCTCCGAGGTGCCGGGGGCCGGCGTGCGGCGGCGGGGGGACGCCCTGTTCCCGCCTGTGGTGCCGGAGGCGGGCGAGGCTCCGGAGGCGCCGGAGCGGGGTTCCCCGGCGCGGGCGGCGCCGGGGCGGCTGGCGGCGGCGCTGCGGGAGCGGACTCCGTTGTGGGTGCAGACGCGGTGCGGGCTCGAACCCCGGGCGCTGGCCGCGCTGACCGTGGTCCTGCTCGTGGCCGCGGGGCTCGCGGGCGGGTACTTCTGGACGGGGCGGCCGGAGCAGGTGCGGGCCCCTGAGATCGTGCGTGCCGCGCCTGTGGCGGCTGCGCCCGCCACGGGCGCGGCACGTGCCGGGCCGGGGAGTGAGCGGGCTCCGGTACCCGGGGCGGGTGGCGCCGAGGTGGTCGTCGACGTCGGCGGCAAGGTGCGCAGGCCCGGTGTGCTGACCCTGCCGGGTGGCTCGCGGGTGGCGGACGCACTGCGGGCCGCGGGCGGGGCGGAACCAGGGGCCGATCTGACCGGGATCAACCGGGCCCGGGTGCTCATGGACGGCGAGCAGGTCCTGGTCGGGCTGCCGGGTGTGCCGGTCGGCGGCTCCGGTCCCGGAGGCGGGGCTGGGGGCGGCGGGCCGGGGGCGCCGCTGAGTCTCAACGCGGCCACCGTGGAACAGCTCGACACCCTGCCGGGCGTCGGTCCGGTCCTCGCGCGGCACATCGTGGACCATCGCACGGAGCAGGGCGGCTTCCGGTCGGTGGCCGAGCTGCGGGAGGTCAACGGCATCGGGGAGCGTCGGTTCGCCGACCTCGAACCGCTGGTCCGGCCGTGAACCGGGCCGGGGGGACGGGCGAGGAGGGGCCGCTCGACCTGCGGCTCGTTCCGCTCGCGCTGGCGGCCTGGGCGGCCGCGGCCTGTGCGGTGGGCGTCACCGGGTGGTGGACGGTGGCCGGTGTCGCGGTCTGCCTGGTCGGGGCGTTCGCCCTGCTGGCTCCTGGTCTGGCCCGGCGGCTCGGCGGCGCGGACCGGGCCGGGTGCGCCGAGGGCGGGGAGCAGGACGCGCCGGAGGCATCACACGCGAGGCCGGGGCGGCGGTTGCGGGCGACAGCGTGTGCGGGGATCCTGCTGTGCGCGGCGGCCGGGGCGGCCTCGGCGGGGCTGCACGCGGCGGACCTGCGGCGCGGTCCCGTGCCGGTGCTGGCGCGGGAGTACGGCCGGGCGCAGATGGAGGTCACCGTCACCTCCGATCCGCGGCTCACCCGGCCCCAGGTGCGGGGACACGTGATGGCGCCGGTCTCGGTCGTCCTCGACGGCGAGGTGACCCGCGTGGAGCGGTCGGACGGCGCGGTTCACCGGACGCGGGCGCCGGTGCTGCTGATCGTCCCGCCGGGTGAGGGCAGGGCGGAGTGGCTGCGGCTCCTGCCCTCGACCCGGTTGCGGGTCGGCGCCCGGCTGGCGCTGCCGCTGAGCTCCGGTGAGCCTTTCGCGGCGGTCCTGAAGGTCGACGGAGCGGGTTCGCCGCGGATCGTGGGTCCGCCGAGCGCGCCGCAGCGCGTGGCGGGCGAGCTGCGTGCCGGGCTGCGGAGAGTGACCGAGGGGCTGGCGCCGGACGCGCGGGCCCTGCTGCCGGGGCTGGTGGTCGGGGACACCTCCAGGATCGGGCCCGACCTGCGGGACGCCTTCGAGGCGACCGACCTCACGCACCTCTTGGCGGTCAGCGGCAGCAATCTGTCGGTGGTCCTGCTCCTGCTCATCGGGCGTCCCGGGAGGGCGCATCAGGTGGAGCGCGGCGGGCTCGCTCCCCGGCTCGGGCTGTCGCTGCGGGCGACCGCGGTGGCCGGGGGAGTGTTGACGCTGGCCTTCGTGGTGGTGTGCCGGCCCGATCCGAGCGTGCTGCGCGCCGCCGCCTGCGGACTCGTCGTCCTCCTGGCGATCGGCACCGGGCGCCGGAGATCGCTCCTCCCCGCGCTGGCCACCGCCGTCCTGCTCCTGGTGCTCTACGACCCCTGGCTGGCGCGGAGTTACGGGTTCCTTCTCTCGGTGCTCGCCACCGGGGCCCTGCTGACGGTGGCCCCGCGGTGGAGCGATGCGCTGAGGCGGCGCCGGGTGCCGGGGCGGCTTGCGGAGGCGCTGGCGGCGGCCCTCGCGGCGCAGGCGGTGTGCGCGCCGGTCGTGGTGGTCTTCGCGGCCCGGGTGAGTCTGGTCGCGATCCCGGCGAACCTCTTCGCCGAGCTGGCGGTCGCGCCCGCGACGGTGCTGGGCTTCGCCGCGCTCGCCCTGGCGCAGGTGTGGGAGCCGGCCGCGGAGGGGGTCGCGTGGGTGGCGGGGTGGCTGGCCGGGTGGATCGCGGGGGTGGCCCGTGCGGGCGGGGAGCTGCCGGGGGCCCAGCTGGCCTGGCCCGGCGGGTGGTGGGGCGGGTCGGCTCTGGCGCTGCTCACGGTGCTCGTGGTGCTCGGGGCGCGCAGACTGCCGCACCGGGGGTGGATCGCCGGGTTCGTCGCCGCGGTGCTTGTCCTCGTGGCCGTTCGGCCGGTGCCGTTGACGCGCTGGGCCACCGGGTGGCCGCCGCCGGGTTGGGTGTTCGCGATGTGCCAGGTGGGACAGGGGGACGCGACGGTGCTCGCGGCGGGTGGTGACGCGGCCGTCGTGGTGGACGCGGGCCCCGACCCGGTGCCGGTGGACCGCTGCCTGCGGGAACTCGGGGTGCGACGGGTGCCGTTGCTGGTGCTCACGCACTTCCACGCCGATCATGTGGCCGGGCTGTCGGGGGTGTTGCGTGGGCGGTCGGTGGGGGCGATCCAGACCACGGGGCTCGAAGAGCCGCCCGCCCAGGCCGCGTTCGTGCGGCGGACGGCGGCCGCCGCCGGGGTGCCGCTGGTCCGGGCGGGGGCGGGGGAGCACCGGAGGCTGGGGGCGCTGGAGTGGTGGGTGCTGTGGCCGCCGACCGGTACCGCCGGGCCGGTCGACGGGTCGGCCGGTGGGGCGAACGACGCCAGTGTCACCCTCCTCGTCAGGGCCGTCGGCGGGCAGAGCGTGCTGCTCCTGGGAGACCTCGAACCACCGGCTCAGCGTGCGCTTCTGAGGAGCGGTCCGGGGCTGGGTCCGGTGGACGTGCTGAAGGTCGCCCATCACGGGTCCGCGCACCAGGATCCCGACCTGATACGGGCGGTGCGGCCGCGTCTCGCGCTGGTGTCGGCGGGCCGCGACAACCCGTACGGACACCCGTCGCCACGGACGGTGGAGGCGCTGCGGGCCGGTGGGGCGCGGGTGCTGCGGACCGATCGGGACGGGGCCGTCGCGGTGGTGGGCTCGGGGCGCGGGCTGACGGCCGTACCGAGGGGTGGGTGAGCCGGCGGAGTGAACAGGGGCGAGTCGATGTAAAGAAACGCTTGTAAAGAAGTCTTTCTAAAGATACCTTTCCATCATGCCGGAGACCAGCGAACCGCGACCCGAGGGCGAGCAGCCCCGCAGTATCCGCCTCACCGACCCGCGCGCCCTGCGGGCCTACGCTCACCCCCTGCGGATGACCCTGGTGGGACTGCTGCGCAGCAGCGGCCCCTTCACCGCGACCAAGGCCGCCGAGCTGACCGGCGAGTCCGTGGCCAACTGCTCGTACCACCTGCGGACACTCGCCAAGTACGGCCTCGTGGAGGAGGCGCCGGGGGGCAAGGGGCGCGAGAAGCCCTGGCGCGCCACCGCCCGGTACACGGAGTGGCCCGGATACAGCGAGGACGCCACGGTCGCGGAGGCCGCCGACGCGCTGAGCGCCGCCGCCGTCCAGAGGTACTTCGAGGGCGTCGTCCAGGCGATCGGGAACCGGCACGCGCTGCCGAAGGAGTGGCGGGAGGCCGAGAACTTCAGCGACTCCGTGCTCTACCTCACCCCCGAGGAGCTCCGCGAGCTCGGAGAGCGGATGGGCGAACTGCTCCAGTCCTACGAGGGGCGGGAGTCCCCGTCCCGCAGGCCCGAGGGTGCCCGGGCCGTCAGCGTCCTGCGGATCGCCTACCTCGACCGGAACATCCCCGACAGCCAGGAAGAGGAGTGAGTGAGATGGCCCTCGTGGAACGCATACCCGCACTGCTGCGCGAGCGGACCTTCCGCCGCTACTGGACCGGGCAGACCGTCTCGCTCGTCGGGGACCAGATCTCGCTCATCGCCATCCCGCTCGCCGCCGTCCTGATCCTGGGCGCCGACGCCGCCGAGATGGGCTGGCTCAAGACCGCCGAACTCCTCCCCGCCCTCCTGCTCAACCTGCCGCTCGGCGCCTGGGCGGACCGGCACGCCCGCCGCAGGCACGCCATGATCGCCGCGGACCTCGGGCGGGCCGCGCTCATGCTGACGCTTCCCGTGGCCTACGCGCTCGACGCGCTGACGCTCGGCCAGCTGTACGCGGTGGCCTTCGGGATCGGGGCGCTCACCGTGCTCTTCGAGGTCTGCAACACCACGCTCCTCGTCGCGCTCGTCCCCACCGACCGGTACATACAGGCGAACGCGCTGGTCAACGGCAGCCGTTCGATGTCCTGGCTCGCGGGCCCCGGCATCGGAGGCGTCCTCGTACAGGTCCTCACCGCACCCTTCGCCCTGCTCGCCGACGCCCTGACCTACGTGGTGTCGGCCGGGTACCTGGCCCGGATCAAGGCGGTCGAACCTCCGCCGGCCCCCGTGGTCAAGGGGCACTTCACCGAGGGGCTGCGCTGGGTGCTGCGCGACTCGTCCATGCGCGCGCTGTTCGCCGCCTCCGGCACGATCCAGCTGTTCAACTACATGTTCCACACGCTCTTCGTGCTCTACGCAACCGCCGAACTCGGCATCGGCGCCGGGCTGCTCGGCCTGATCCTCGGAGCCGGAGCGGTGGGCGGTCTCATCGGGGCCGCGTGCAGCGGAGCCGTCGTCCGGCGGATCGGCGTCGGTCCCTCGATCGTCGCCGGCTTCCTCGGGTTCACGCTGCCCCTGCTCCTGATACCCCTGGCCGACGGGCCGCTTCCGCTGGTGGTGGCCGTGATGTTCGCGGCCGAGTTCCTCTCCTGCGTCGGCGTGATGATCGCGGACATCGCCGCGGGGTCGTTCCAGATGGCGGCGATCCCCGACGCCGTACGGGCCCGGGTCATGGGCGCGTACCGCACGCTCAACCACGGCTTCCGCCCGCTCGGCGCACTCGCCGGAGGCCTGCTCGGCACGGCGATCGGGCTGCGCCCGACGCTGTGGATCGCCACCGGCGGAGCCGTCCTCGCGGTGCTCTGGCTGCTGCCCTCGCCGCTGGCACGCATGCGTGAACTGCCCACCGTGGAAGAGGAGTCGACGCCCGTCGGAGCGTCGTGACCGCACGGGAAGAGGGAGACTGGCCGCATGACTGACGAGATGACGGACGCACCCGACCAGACGGATTCCGCCACGGCGACCGCCCTCCCGGACGCCGCTGCCTACCTGGCGCGGATCGGCGCGGGCCGGCCCGAGCGCGCGGACGCCGCCGCCTTGCGCGAGCTGCATGTGCGGCACCTGTTGAGCGTGCCCTTCGAGAACCTCTCGATCCACCTCGGCGAGGACATCGTCCTGGACGAGAAGGCGCTGGTCGACAAGGTGGTCGGCAGCAGGAGGGGCGGCTTCTGCTACGAGCTCAACACCGCGTTCGCGGTCCTGCTGCGGGCACTCGGCTACCGGGTCTCGCTGCTCCAGGCGCGTGTCGTCGACCCGGCGGGGAGGCTCGGCATCCCGTACGACCACATGGCGCTGCTCGTGGAGACGGCCGACGGGGAGCGGTGGCTGGCCGACGTCGGCTTCGGCGACCACGGTCACCACCCGCTGGCCTTCGACGAGCGCGGGGAGCAGCAGGACCCGGGCGGCCTCTTCCGCCTCCGGGAAGCCGCCGACGGCGATCTGGGCGATCTGGAGGTGCTCAAGGACGGCAAGCCGCAGTACCGGCTGGAGGTGCGACCCCGTGAGCTCGCCGATTTCACGGCCGGCGCCTGGTACCACCGGACCTCGCCCGACTCGCACTTTCCGCGCTCGCTCATCTGCTCCCTGCTCACCGAGGAGGGTCGGATCACCCTCAGCGACCGGAAGCTGATCACCCGCGCCCACGGGGAGCGCGCCGAGCGGGTGCTCGACGGGGACGAGGAGGTGCGGGGCGCGTACCGGGAGCTGTTCGGCATCGTGCTCGACGAGCTGCCGACGGCACCGCGCGGCGCGGAAGCCCCGGAGGGGAGCAGCTGAGCGGAGGCATCGACCGGACATCGACCGGACATCGACCACGCATCGACCAGAACCCTCAATTCGGACTCTCGGTAACACTTGGTTCGTTTGCCTCGAACGCCCCATCAGTGATCGAATGCATCTTCGTTGCATAGTGAACGAGTCATGCGGGGGTGCGTGAAGAATGTTCGATCGTCTCTTCGGGAAGAGGGCGGCGGGGGCGGCGCGGGGCGGCCCGCTCGCCGGCCTCGCGGTGCCGGCCTCGGCGGGGGTGCTGACCTGCCGGGTCATCGACCCCGTACACGAGCCGGTCCGGCAGGCGGAGTTCGTGCTCAGTGACGCGGCGGGCCGCAAGGTGCTGGGCGGGGAGACCGACCCGTACGGCACGGCCCTCGCGACGGTGCCGGCGGGCGAGTACCGGCTCGCCGTCACCGCCGAGGGCTACACGCCGTACCACGGCAGCGCCGTCGTCACCGAGGGCGGACACACGGGCGTCGGCGACGTCCTGCTCCAGATCGCTCCTCAGCCCCAGCTCCCGGAGCCCGGCGACTGGGAGATCGACCCGACGCACTCGCAGATCGGCTTCACCGCCCGCCACATCGGGCTCGCGCGCATCCACGGCCGGTTCAACAGCTTCGCGGGCGCGGTGCGCATCGGCGACCGCATGGAGCGGTCGGCGATGCACGTCGTCATCGACGCCGCCTCCATCGACACCGGGGTGCAGATGCGCGACGACCACCTGCGCTCGGGGGACTTCCTCGACGTCGGGGCGTACCCGACGCTGGAGTTCTCCAGCGAGCGCTTCGTCCACCGGGGCGGCAGCCGCTGGGCCGTCACCGGGGCGCTCACCCTCCACGGGGTCAGCCGCACGGTGACGCTCGACACCCAGTACCTGGGCATCGGGAGCGGCCTGGAGGGCGAGACGCGGGGGGCGTGTCGGGCCACCACCGAGCTGCACCGCGAGGACTTCACCCTCACGTGGCAGACGCTGCTCGCGCGCGGGATCGCGGCCGTCGGGTCCAGCATCAGCATCGACCTCGACATCCAGATCGTCCGCAAGACCGCCTAGCGGAGCCCGTCAGGGGGCCTCCAGCCAGCCCTCGTGCTCGGCGGCGAGCTCGTCGAGCGCCGCCGCGTCGAGCCTGCCGTCCGGGTCCTCGACGACCACCAGCCACTGGGCGTCCTCGGCGTCGTCCTCGCCGGCCAGGGCGTCCCGCACGAGTTGCGGTGTCTCGGCGACGCCGAAGCGGTCGGGGAGTTCCTCGGCGACCTCCTCGGCGGCGTCGCGGTCGGGAAGTACCAGTACGTGTCGTCGTTCGCTCACCGGGCCATTCTCGGGCATGGGTGTGGGGCGGGGCGGTGGGGTGGGTGCGGTGGGTGCGGTGGGTGTGCTCGGTGGGTGTGGTGGGTGCGGTGGGTGTGCTCGATGGGTGGGGTGATGGGCGGGCTTGTTCGGTGGGGCGGTCGGCGGGCGTGGGTTGTCAGTCGCCCGTGGGATGCTGGAACGCGATGGCCACCAGAAAGACTTCCCCCGACGACCTCCTCGGCCCCGTGACGCTCGCCGTGGGGCAGGAGGACCTGCTCCTCGACCGCGCCGTTCAGGCGGTGGTCGCGGCCGCCAGGGCCGCCGACGCCGACACGGACGTACGTGACCTCACGTCCGACCAGCTCCAGCCCGGGTCACTGGCCGAGCTGACCAGCCCCTCGCTCTTCGCCGAGCGCAAGGTCCTGATCGTGCGGAACGCGCACGACCTCTCCGCCGACACCGTCAAGGACGTCAAGGCCTACCTCGACGACCCCGTCGAGGACATCTCGCTCGTCCTGCTCCACGCGGGCGGAGCCAAGGGCAAGGGCCTGCTCGACGCGGCGCGGAAGGCGGGCGCGCGGGAGGTGGCCTGCCCGAAGACGACGAAGCCGGCGGAGCGGCTGACGTTCGTCCGGCAGGAGTTCCGGGCGCTCGGGCGCGCGGCGACGCCGGAGGCGTGCCAGGCGCTGGTGGACGCGATCGGCAGCGACCTGCGGGAGCTGGCGTCCGCGTGCGCGCAGCTGACGGCGGACGTCGACGGGACGATCGACGAGGCGGTCGTCGGGCGGTACTACACCGGCCGCGCGGAGGCGTCGTCGTTCAACGTGGCCGACCGGGCCGTCGAAGGGCGGGCGGCGGAGGCCCTGGAGGCGCTGCGCTGGTCGCTCTCGACCGGGGTGGCGCCCGTCCTGATCACCAGCGCGTTGGCGCAGGGGGTACGGGCGATCGGCAAGCTCTCCTCGGCGCGGGGCGGGCGGCCGGCGGATCTGGCGCGTGAGCTGGGCATGCCGCCGTGGAAGATCGACCGCGTACGGCAGCAGATGCGGGGCTGGACCCCGGACGGGGTCTCCTTCGCGCTGCGGGCGATCGCGGAGGCGGACGCGGGGGTGAAGGGCGGGGGCGACGACCCCGAGTACGCCCTGGAGAAGGCGGTGGTCGCGGTGGCTCGGGCGGCGAGGATGCGGCGGGGGTAGGGGGCCGGTTCTTCCGCCGGCACCTCCGGTGCCGGTGCCCGACGTGGATACCGGGTGCTTGGTCCATGCTCCCCGGTGCCGGGTCGTGCCGGGTCGTGCCGGGTCGTGCCGGGTCGTGCCGGGTCGTGCCGGGTCGTGCCGGGTCGTGCCGGGTCGTGCCTGGCCCTGCCGGGGCCGGTGGGCAGGTGCGGCGCCGTTCGTGGCTGATGCCGGAGTCGATTCCCCCACCCCACCCCTTCCCGAAACCCTGCCGGGGGCTGGTGGGGACAAGGCATTATCCGGGGCTCCGCCCCGGGCCCCTGGCAGCACCGGCGGCAGCTTCGCACCGCCGGGCTCCGCCTCCGGGGCTGGCGGCAGCTTCGCACCGCCGGGCTCCGCCTCCGGGGCTGGCGGCAGCTTCGCGCCGCCGGGCTCCGCCTCCGGGGCTGGCGGCAGCTTCGCGCCGCAGGGCTCCGCCTCCGGGGCTGGCGACAGCTTCGCACCGCCGGGCTCCGCCTCCGGGGCTGGCGGCAGCTTCGCGCCGCAGGGCTCCGCCCGCGGGCCTCCGTACCCGTCTGGCCGGCAACCCCCGGCTTGCCCGCTGGCAGCCCCGGGCTTTCGGGTCCGCAGAGCCCCCTAGGTTCGGCCCGCCTGCCGGGCAACTCCGGGCTTTCGGGTCCGCAGAGCCCCCGAGGTTCGGCCCGCCTGCCGGGCAACTCTGGGCTTTCGGGTCCGCAGAGCACCCCCAGGTCGGCCCGCCTGCCGGGCAACCCCGGGCCTCCGGGGTCCGCTGGGCGCCCCCGGGGCTCCGGGCAACACGGTGCCTCCGGAGCCGCTAGGGAACTCGGGGCCCGCCCGTGCCGACGGACTTCCGGCCTGCCCGCGGGTCTCCGGGTCTCCGGCGCCTTCGATCCGCCAGGCAACCCCATGCCCGGCCTGCGCCGCCGGCCCCCGGCCTGCCTGCCGGGCAACCCGGGCTCGCCGTCGCTCGTCGGCAGCCCCGGACGCCGCAAGGCGCCGAGCCGCCCCCGTGCCCTGCCCCCGGACGCGGCGAAGGCCCCCTTCGCTCCTGGGGTGGAGGTCAGGGGGCCTTCGGCGTGGTGATGGTGGGCTCGCACCCGCGTGGCGAACGCGTCCGCGTGCGAGTCCTGGTGGCCGGACGGGAGCGGGAGAGAGGGCCCGCTGGGTCCCGTACGGCCGGTTAGATCAGAGCTCAGCCCTGGAGGGAGGCAACCTTGGTGGCCAGCGCCGACTTCTTGTTGGCGGCGGCGTTCTTGTGGATGACACCCTTCGAGACAGCCTTGTCGAGCTGACGCGCGGCGGCACGAGTGGCAACGGTGGCCTTCTCGAGGTCGCCGGCGGCGACAGCCTCACGGGCCTTGCGGATCGCGGTCTTGAGCGACGACTTGACGGCCTTGTTACGCAGGCGCGCCTTCTCGTTGGTCTTGTTCCGCTTGATCTGGGACTTGATGTTCGCCACGAAAAGAGCCTTTACAGGTTCGATGTTCCTTCTGGAGTGTGACTCGCAGCTGAGAGGGCACACGAGACACAGCTGTCCACAGTATCAGTCACCCTCGGGGCCGCCCAAACCGGGCGCAGGGCGGCGGGCATGGGACCATGGTGTCTACGTATCCGTTCTGAAACATCGCCCGAGACGAGATCACTGCGTGCCCGCGACTCCTACCAACGTGCCCGAGCCGAGCCGTACCGACCCGGCTCTGATCCGCAACTTCTGCATCATCGCGCACATCGACCACGGCAAGTCCACGCTCGCCGACCGGATGCTCCAGCTCACCGGTGTGGTCGACCAGCGGCAGATGCGTGCCCAGTATCTCGACCGGATGGACATCGAGCGGGAGCGCGGCATCACGATCAAGTCCCAGGCGGTCCGGCTGCCGTGGGCGCCCACCGACGGGCAGGGTGAGGGCAGGACCCACATCCTGAACATGATCGACACTCCCGGGCACGTCGACTTCACGTACGAGGTGTCGCGTTCGCTGGCCGCCTGCGAGGGCACGATCCTGCTCGTGGACGCGGCGCAGGGCATCGAGGCGCAGACCCTCGCCAACCTCTATCTGGCGATGGAGAACGATCTGACGATCGTTCCCGTGCTCAACAAGATCGACCTGCCGGCCGCCCAGCCGGAGAAGTTCTCCGAGGAGCTCGCCAACCTCATCGGCTGCCAGCCGGAGGACGTCCTGAAGGTCTCCGCGAAGACCGGTATGGGTGTCGAGGCGCTGCTCGACCGGGTGGTGCGGGACGTGCCGGCGCCGGTCGGCGTCGCGGACGCGCCCGCCCGCGCGATGATCTTCGACTCCGTGTACGACTCGTACCGGGGCGTCGTGACGTACGTCCGTGTCGTCGACGGCCAGCTCAACAAGCGCGAGCGCATCAAGATGATGTCGACGGGCGCCACGCACGAGCTGCTGGAGATCGGCGTCTCGTCCCCCGAGATGACCGCGTCCGACGGTCTCGGCGTCGGCGAGGTCGGCTACCTCATCACCGGTGTGAAGGACGTCCGCCAGTCCAAGGTCGGTGACACGATCACCTCCCTGAACAAGGGCGCGACCGAGGCGCTCGGCGGCTACAAGGACCCCAAGCCGATGGTGTTCTCGGGTCTCTACCCGCTGGACGGCTCGGAGTACCCGGACCTCCGCGAGGCCCTCGACAAGCTCCAGCTGAACGACGCCGCGCTCGTCTACGAGCCGGAGACCTCCGCCGCGCTGGGCTTCGGTTTCCGCGTCGGCTTCCTGGGTCTTCTCCACCTCGACGTCATCCGTGAGCGGCTGGAGCGCGAGTTCGGTCTCGACCTCATCGCCACCGCCCCCAACGTGGTCTACCGCGTGGTCATGGAGGACGGCAGCGAGCACACGGTCACGAACCCGAGCGAGTTCCCCGAAGGCAAGATCGACGACGTCTTCGAGCCCGTCGTGAAGGCGACGATCCTCGCCCCCAGCGAGTTCATCGGCGCGATCATGGAGCTGTGCCAGACCCGTCGCGGCACCCTGATCGGCATGGACTACCTCTCCGAGGACCGGGTCGAGATCCGCTACACCCTGCCCCTCGCGGAGATCGTCTTCGACTTCTTCGACCAGCTGAAGTCCAAGACCCGCGGTTACGCCTCCCTCGACTACGAGCCCACGGGCGAGCAGGCCTCCAGCCTCGTCAAGGTCGACATCCTGCTGCACGGCGACAAGGTCGACGCCTTCTCCGCCGTCACCCACAAGGACGCCGCCTACGCCTACGGTGTGCGCCTCGTCGCCAAGCTGCGCGAGCTCATCCCGCGCCAGGCCTTCGAGGTGCCGATCCAGGCCGCGATCGGCTCCCGCGTCATCGCCCGAGAGACCATCCGCGCCATCCGCAAGGACGTCCTCGCCAAGTGCTACGGCGGTGACATCTCCCGTAAGCGGAAGCTGCTGGAGAAGCAGAAGGAAGGCAAGAAGCGCATGAAGATGGTCGGCTCGGTGGAGGTGCCGCAGGAGGCCTTCATCGCCGTCCTGTCGAGCGACGAGTCCTCCGGCAAGAAGAAGTAGCCGGAAGAGACCGGGAAGTCAGAAGTAGGTGCCTTGTGCATCGAACGGGTCCACGTGCCGACGGCGCGTGGACCCGTTCGTTATCAAGCGGCGGCTCGCAAGCCCTTACGCGCCGGTCCTCGGCCCTTTACTCTGATCCCGACTCGAAGGTTACTCGCCAGTTAGTTACGTGGTTCCGCACCGCCAGATACGTTTTTTACGCACCGCCAGCAGGCACCGCCGCCGCCCGGAGGACGTCGTGAGCGACACACAGACCCTGATCGAGAACCGGCCGCCCTCCGTGGCGACCCTCTTCCTTGAGCGCGTCGAGCGGACTCCCGACGCGGAGGCGTACCGGTACCCGGTCCCCGCCGCGTCCGGTGCCGGCCCCGACGACTGGAAGTCGCTCAGTTGGGGGCAGGCCGCCGAGCGGGTCTACGCGATCGCCGCCGGCCTGATGGACCTGGGCGTGCGGCCCGAGGAGCGCGTCGCGCTCGCCTCCTCCACCCGGGTGGAGTGGGTCCTCGCCGACCTCGGCGTGATGTGCGCGGGCGCCGCGACGACCACGATCTACCCGCAGACGAACGCCGAGGAGTCGGCCTTCATCCTCGCGGACTCCGAGTCCAGGGTCCTCATCGCGGAGGACGCGGCCCAGGTGGCCAAGGCCGTCGAGCGCCGCGCCGAGCTGCCCGACCTCCACCACGTCGTGGTCCTCGACCCCGAGGGCGTGGAGACCGACGACTGGGTCCTCTCGCTCGCCGACCTGGAGGCGCGCGGCAAGGCGTACCTGGAGAAGAACGCCGAGGCCGTCAAGGAGCGGGTCGCCGCGATCACCGCCGACCAGCTCGCGACCCTCATCTACACCTCGGGCACCACCGGCCGCCCGAAGGGCGTCCGCCTCCCGCACGACAACTGGTCGTACATGGCGAAGGCCATCGCCGCCACCGGCCTCGTCACCAAGGACGACGTCCAGTACCTGTGGCTGCCGCTCGCCCACGTCTTCGGCAAGGTGCTCACCTCCGGCCAGATCGAGGTCGGCCACGTCACCGCCCTCGACGGGCGGATCGACAAGATCATCGTGAACCTGCCGATCGTGCAGCCGACCTACATGGCCGCCGTCCCGCGCATCTTCGAGAAGGTCTACAACGGAGTCGCCGCCAAGGCCCGCGAGGGCGGCGGCGCCAAGTACAAGATCTTCCAGTGGTCCGCCGGCGTCGCCCGCGAGTACGCCAAGGTCACCCAGGACAACTTCCGCCGCACCGGCACGGCCTCGGCCCCCTTCGGCCTCACGGCCAAGCACAAGGTCGCCGACGCGCTGGTCTACAAGAAGCTCCGCGAGGCCTTCGGCGGACGGCTGCGCGCCGCCGTCTCCGGCTCCGTCGCCCTGGCCCCCGAGATCGGCTACTTCTTCTCCGGCGCCGGCATCCACATCCTGGAGGGCTACGGCCTCACGGAGTCCAGCGCCGCCTCCTTCGTCAACCCGGGCGAGGCCTACCGCACCGGCACCGTCGGCAAGCCGCTCCCCGGCACCGAGGTCCGGATCGCCGACGACGGCGAGATCCTGCTGCGCGGCCCCGGCATCATGGAGGGCTACCACCGCCTGCCGGAGAAGACGGCCGAGGTCCTGGAGCCGGACGGCTGGTTCCACACCGGCGACATCGGTGAGCTCTCCGCCGACGGGTACCTGCGGATCACCGACCGCAAGAAGGACCTGTTCAAGACCTCCGGCGGCAAGTACATCGCCCCGACCGAGGTCGAGGGCCAGTTCAAGGCCGTCTGCCCGTTCGTCTCCAACATCGTGGTCCTCGGCGCCGACCGGAACTACTGCTCCGCGCTGATCGCCCTCGACGAGCCCGCCATCCTCGGCTGGGCCGCCGAGCAGGGCCTCGCCGGCAAGACGTACGCGGAGGTCGTCGGCGCCCCGGAGACCGAGAAGATGGTCCAGGGATACATCGACCGCCTCAACGAGAACCTCCAGCGCTGGCAGACGATCAAGAAGTTCCGGCTGCTCCCGCGCGACCTCGACGTCGAGCACGGCGAGCTGACCCCGTCGCTGAAGATGAAGCGGCCCGTCGTGGAGCGGACCTACCAGCACCTCATCGACGCGATGTACGAGGGCGCGCGCGAGGCGTAGCCACGGTCGTCCCCAGGTCGGTGCGGCTGTTGTCCACAGGCCGGCGGTCCACCTCGGGCGGTACGGGACAATGGGCTCATGCCTTCCGTACTGCCCGATGGTGAGAACGTCCCCGACGACGGGGCGCTGCCCCCGCACGCCCTGGAAGGGGCGGGGGAGCGGCCCCTCGGGTTCTACCTGCACGTGCCGTACTGCGCGACCCGCTGCGGCTACTGCGACTTCAACACGTACACCGCGAGCGAGCTGCGCGGTGCCGGTGGCGTGCTCGCCTCCCGGGACAACTACGCCGGGCAGGTCGCCGAGGAGATCCGGCTGGCCCGGAAGGTCCTCGGCGACGACCCCAGGCCCGTGCGGACCGTCTTCGTCGGCGGCGGCACGCCCACGCTGCTCGCCGCCGGTGACCTCGTACGGATGCTGGGGGCCATCCGCGACGAGTTCGGACTCGCGGACGACGCCGAGGTGACGACGGAGGCGAATCCGGAGTCGGTGAACCCCGCGTATCTCGCGGAGCTGCGGGAGGGCGGGTTCAACCGGATCTCCTTCGGCATGCAGAGCGCCAAGCAGCACGTCCTGCAGATCCTCGACCGCACCCACACGCCCGGCCGCCCCGAGGCCTGCGTCGCCGAGGCGCGGGCCGCCGGGTTCGAGCACGTCAACCTCGACCTGATCTACGGCACGCCCGGCGAGTCCGACGACGACTGGCGGGCCTCCCTCGACGCGGCCATCGGTGCCGGGCCCGACCACGTCAGCGCGTACGCCCTGATCGTCGAGGAGGGGACGCAGCTCGCGCGCCGCATCCGGCGCGGCGAGGTGCCGATGACCGACGACGACGTGCACGCCGACCGGTACCTGATCGCGGACGCGGCCTTCGAGGAGGCGGGGTTCTCCTGGTACGAGGTGTCCAACTGGGCCACCTCCGAGGCCGGGCGCTGCCTCCACAACGAGCTGTACTGGCGCGGCGCCGACTGGTGGGGCGCGGGGCCCGGCGCGCACTCGCACGTGGGCGGGGTGCGGTGGTGGAACGTGAAGCATCCCGGGGCGTACGCGGCGGCTCTCGGGGCCGGGAAGTCGCCCGGTGCCGGGCGGGAGCTCCTCGCGGCGGAGGACCGCCGGGTGGAGCGGATCCTGCTGGAGCTGCGGCTGCGGGAGGGGTGCCCGCTGGATCTGCTGAAGCCCGCGGGGCTGGCGGCTGCGGGGAAGGCGCTGGGGGACGGGCTCCTCGACCCCGGGTCGTACGAGGACGGGCGCGCGGTGCTGACCCTGCGGGGCCGGCTGCTCGCCGATGCGGTGGTGCGGGACCTGGTGGACTGAGGTCCGGGGGCCGAGCAGCCTGGGCCCGGCAAGGGGCGGCGCCGTCCGTGGGCCGCCCCCTGCCGTGACGTCGCTACGGCGCCGTGACGAAGTCGATCAGTTCTTCGACCCTGCCCAGGAGCTGGGGCTCCAGGTCCTTGTAGGACGTGACCTTCGACAGGATGTGCTGCCAGGCCGCGCCCGTGTTGGGGGGCCAGCCCAGGGCTCGGCACACCCCCGTCTTCCAGTCCTGGCCGCGCGGCACCGTCGGCCAGGCCCTGATGCCCACCGAGGACGGTTTCACCGCCTCCCAGACGTCGATGTACGGGTGGCCGACCACCAGGACGTCCGGGGACGTGACCTGCGCGGCGATCCTGGACTCCTTCGAGCCCGGGACCAGGTGGTCCACGAGGACGCCCAGTCGGGCGTCCGGGGCCGGGCCGAACTCCGCCACGATCCCCGGCAGGTCGTCGACGCCCTCCAGGTACTCGACGACCACGCCCTCGATCCGCAGGTCGTCGCCCCAGACCCGCTCCACGAGCTCGGCGTCGTGCCGGCCCTCCACGTAGATCCGGCCCGCCCGCGCCACGCGCGCCCGCGCGCCCGGGACGGCGACCGAGCCGGAGGCCGTACGCGTGGGGCGTACCGGGGCCGCCGGGGCCGGGCGGACCAGGGTCACGACCCGGCCCTCCAGGAGGAAGCCGCGCGGCTCCATCGGGAACACCCGGTGCTTGCCGAAGCGGTCCTCCAGGGTGACCGTGCCCGCCTCGCAGCGGATCACCGCCCCGCAGAAGCCCGTGGCGACCTCCTCCACGACGAGATCGGGGTCGGCCGGCACCTCGGGAACGGGCTTCGACTTCTTCCAGGAAGGAGTCAGATCCGGGTCGTAGCTGCGCATTCGGGCGACGTTATGACACCGCGAAGCGGCGTGCCAGTTCCTCGCGCTGTGTCCGTACGAACGTGGCGTCCACCACGGCCCCGTGGCCCGGCACGTACACCGCGTCCTCGCCGCCGAGCGACAGCAGCCTGTCCAGCGCGTCCGGCCAGCGGGCCGGGATCGCGTCCGGCCCCGCCTGCGGCTCGCCCGACTCCTCCACCAGGTCCCCGCAGAAGACGACCTCCCGCTCCCCGGGGACGAAGAGCGCCAGGTCGTGGCCCGTGTGGCCCGGGCCGAGGTTCGCCAGGAGCACCTGCCGGCCGCCCAGGTCGAGCGTCCACTCGCCGGAGACCACGTGCCGCGGGGCCACCAGGACGTCCACCGCCTCCGTCGCCGCGGCCGCGTCGAGCCCGTGCCGCACCGCGTCCGCGCGCAGCGCCTCCCGGTCCCGCGCGCGGGCCAGGAGGTCGTCCGAACCGACCGCGCCGAAGACCTCCGCGCCCGCGAACGCCGCCGTCCCGAAGACATGGTCGAAGTGCGGATGGCTCAATGCGATGTGCGTCACTCTTCGGCCGTCCGTCAGCGCCGCGATCCGCCCGCGGAGCTCGGCGCCCTCCGCGAGCGAGGAACCCGTGTCGTACAGCAGCAGCGCCTCCGCCCCCACGACAAGGCCCACCGTGGCGTCCCAGCCGGGCAGTCGGAGCCTGCCGACCCCGCGCGCCAGTCGCTCCCACCCGTACGCTTCCCAATCGACGTCCATGGGGCGACGCTAGCCGGTGCGCGCCCGCCTCCTTGCCAGGAGCGTTGCCCGCCGCCGTACACTGGCCGGGGGATTGCTGGCACTCGGGCAGGGCGAGTGCCAAAAGCGGAGCAACCGGAACGACGACGACAGCTGGAGGTGCGCACGAATGCTCAGCGAACGCAGACTCGAGGTCCTGCGCGCCATCGTCCAGGACTACGTCGGGACGGAGGAGCCGGTCGGCTCGAAGGCGCTCACCGAGCGCCACAAGCTCGGCGTCTCGCCCGCGACCGTCCGCAACGACATGGCGGTGCTGGAGGAGGAGGGGTACATCGCCCAGCCCCACACCAGCGCCGGACGCATTCCGACCGACAAGGGCTACCGGCTCTTCGTCGACCGGCTGGCCGGCGTCAAGCCGCTGTCGACGCCCGAGCGGCGGGCCATCCACAACTTCCTCGACGGCGCGGTCGACCTCGACGACGTCGTCGGCCGTACGGTGCGGCTGCTCGCGCAGCTGACCCGTCAGGTCGCCGTCGTCCAGTACCCCTCGCTGACCCGTTCGACCGTCCGGCACGTGGAGCTGCTCGCGCTGGCCCCGGCCCGCCTGATGCTCGTGCTCATCACGGACACCGGCCGCGTCGAGCAGCGTGTCGTCGACTGCGCCGCGCCCTTCGGCGAGACCTCCCTCGCCGACCTGCGGGCCCGGCTCAACAGCCGGGTCGTCGGCCGCCGGTTCGCCGACGTGCCGCAGCTGGTGCAGGACCTCCCCGAGTCCTTCGAGGAGATCGAGGACCGCGCCACGGTCTCGACCGTGCTCGCGACCCTCCTCGAAACGCTCGTGGAGGAGCACGAGGAGCGGCTGATGATCGGCGGCACCGCCAATCTGACCCGCTTCGGACACGACTTCCCCCTGATGATCAGGCCCGTCCTGGAGGCCCTGGAGGAGCAGGTCGTGCTCCTCAAGCTGCTCGGCGAGGCCAAGGAATCGGGCATGACCGTACGCATCGGGCACGAGAACGCCCACGAGGGGCTGAGCTCCACCTCGGTCGTCTCGGTCGGTTACGGTTCGGGCGGCGAAGCAGTCGCCAAACTCGGCGTGGTCGGACCGACCCGCATGGACTACCCCGGAACGATGGGAGCGGTACGCGCAGTGGCACGTTACGTCGGACAGATCCTGGCGGAGTCGTAAGTGGCCACGGACTACTACGCCGTACTCGGCGTGCGCCGCGACGCTTCCCAGGACGAGATCAAGAAGGCTTTCCGGAGGCTCGCTCGCGAGCTGCACCCGGACGTCAACCCTGATCCGAAGACGCAGGAGCGCTTCAAGGAGATCAACGCCGCCTACGAGGTCCTCTCGGACCCGCAGAAGAAGCAGGTCTACGACCTCGGCGGCGACCCCCTGTCGGCCTCCGGCGGTGGTGGCGCGGGCGGCTTCGGCGCGGGTGGCTTCGGCAACTTCTCCGACATCATGGACGCCTTCTTCGGCACGTCCCAGCAGCGCGGTCCGCGCTCGCGGACGCGCCGCGGCCAGGACGCCATGATCCGCCTGGAGATCGACCTCAACGAGGCGGCCTTCGGCACCACCAAGGACATCCAGGTCGACACGGCCGTCGTCTGCACCACCTGTTCGGGTGAGGGCGCGGCGCCCGGCACGTCCGCGCAGACCTGTGACATGTGCCGCGGCCGCGGCGAGGTCTCCCAGGTCACGCGGTCCTTCCTGGGCCAGGTCATGACCTCCCGGCCCTGCCCGCAGTGCCAGGGCTTCGGCACCGTCGTCCCGACCCCGTGCCACGAGTGCGCGGGCGACGGCCGGGTCCGGTCCCGCCGCACGCTCACCGTCAAGATCCCGGCCGGTGTCGACAACGGCACCCGGATCCAGCTCGCGGGCGAGGGCGAGGTCGGCCCCGGCGGCGGCCCCGCCGGAGACCTGTACGTCGAGATCCACGAGATCCCGCACGAGACGTTCCAGCGGCGCGGCGACGACCTGCACTGCACGGTGACCATCCCGATGACGGCGGGCGCGCTCGGCACCAAGGTGCCGCTGCAGACCCTCGACGGCATCGAGGAGATCGACATCCGCCCGGGCACGCAGTCCGGCCAGTCGGTCCCGCTGCACGGCCGTGGCGTCACGCACCTGCGGGGCAACGGCCGGGGCGACCTGATCGTGCACGTCGAGGTGCAGACCCCGGGCAAGCTCGACGCGGAGCAGGAGCGGCTCCTGCGCGAGCTGGCCAAGCTCCGCGGCGAGGAGCGCCCCACGGGCCAGTTCCAGCCCGGGCAGCAGGGCCTGTTCTCGCGTCTGAAGGACGCGTTCAACGGGCGGTAAGGCAGCAGGGCCTGTGCTCTCCGGCGGCTGAAGGACGACTTCGGCGGGCGGTGGCAGGCGAGGGGCAAGGGCGGTACCCGTGGTTCACGGGTGCCGCCCTTTCCCGTCCCGCCCACCGATTCGGCCCGCCGACACGCTCATGAAACGATGCCCGTATGTCCACCACCGCACTGAACGATCTCTTTCGGTTTCCGATCGTGCAGGCCCCCATGGCGGGTGGCGCTTCCTGTCCCGAGCTCGTCGGAGCCGTCTGCGAGGCCGGTGCGCTCGGCTTCCTGGCCGGCGGGTACAAGACGGCCGGAGGGCTGTACCAGGAGATCAAGCGGGTACGCGGGCTGACCTCGCGGCCCTTCGGCGTCAACCTCTTCCTGCCGCCGGGCGGCCCGCACGCCGACCCCGCCGCCGTCGAGGTCTACCGGCACCAGCTCGCGGGCGAGGCGACCTGGTACGACACCTCCCTCGGCGAGGCCGACGAGGGCCGTGACGACGGGTACGACGCCAAACTGGCGATCCTCCTGGAGGACCCGGTCCGCGTCGTCTCCTTCACCTTCGGCTGCCCCGCCCCCGAGACGCTCGCCGCCTTCGCCCGTGCCGGAACGTTCACGCTCGTCACCGTCACCTCCGCCGAGGACGCCGTCGCCGCCCAGCAGGCCGGGGCGGACGCCGTCTGCGTCCAGGGCGCCGAGGCGGGCGGCCACCAGAGCACGTACCGCGACGACCCGGCCGACGACGGCACCCCGGGGACCGGGCTCCTCGCCCTCGTCACCGAGGTCCGCGAGAGCGTCGCGCTCCCGATCGTCGCCACCGGCGGGATCATGCGGGGCGCGCAGATCGCCGCCGCGCTCGCCGCCGGGGCCGACGCCGCCCAGCTCGGCACCGCCTTCCTCCCCTGTCCCGAGTCCGGCGCGCACCCGCTGCACAAGCGGGCCCTGACCGATCCGCTGTTCACCCGGACCGCCTTCACCCGGGCCTTCTCCGGCCGGCCGGCGCGCGGGCTCGTCAACCGCTTCATGCGGGAGCACGGGCCGTACGCCCCCGCCGCCTACCCCGAGGTCCACCACCTCACCGCCCCGCTCCGCAAGGCCGCCGCCACCTCCGGCGACGCCCAGGGCATGGCCCTGTGGGCCGGGCAGGGCCACCGTCTCGCCCGCGAACTCCCCGCCGGGCAGCTCGTCGAGGTCCTGACCGCCGAACTCGACACCGCACTCTCCGACCTGGCTCACAGGAGCGCCTCATGACCGCACCCGTCTTCGTCGTCGACACCATCCCGGACACCCGGCTCTTCGTCCTGGACGGGCCCGAGGGCCGCCACGCCGTCTCCGTGAAGCGGCTGAACCCGGGGGAGGACGTCGTCCTGACCGACGGCCGGGGCCGCTGGGCCGACTGCGTGGTCTCCGCCGCGGAGGGCAAGGACCGGCTGACGGTGGAGCTCTCCACCGTGCACGAGGACCCCGCGGAGGAGCCGCACGTCACCGTCGTCCAGGCGCTGCCCAAGGGCGACCGGGGCGAACTCGCCGTCGAGACCATGACGGAGACCGGCGTCGACGCGATCGTGCCCTGGGCCGCCGCCCGCTGCATCACCCAGTGGAAGGGCGACCGCGGCCTCAAGGCGCTCGCCAAGTGGCGCTCCACCGCCCGCGAGGCGGGCAAGCAGTCCCGCCGCACCCGATTCCCCGAGGTCGCCGACCTGATGACGACCAAGCAGGTCGCCGCGCTCCTCGCGGCCGCCGACTTCGCCGGCGTCCTGCACGAGGACCGCGAGCACGGCAGCGACGCGCTGGCCACCGTGGAACTGCCCGCGAAGGGCTCGATCGTGCTGGTCGTCGGCCCCGAGGGCGGGGTCTCCCCGGACGAGCTCGCGGCCTTCGAGGCGGCCGGGGCGAAGCCGTACCGGCTGGGCCGCAGCGTCCTGCGCACCTCCACGGCGGGTACGGCGGCGACGGCCCTGGTCCTGGCGCGCACCGGCCGCTGGAGCTGACCGCACCGGGCCGACCGGGGCCCGGGGGTCTGTCACGTCCGCCGCGTCCCCCCGCGTCCGGCGGGGTGCGGACGTGTTTTTGCCGGAACCCGGTGGACGGCCGCCCCCGGGTCCTTCATAGGGTGGCCGCATGGCCGACGAGTCCCCTCTGATCCGCAGTCTGCGCACCGCCGTTGCCGCCGCGCCCGGTGACGTGCCCCTGCGCCTCCACTTCGCCGAGCTGCTCCTTTCCGAGGGGCGCAACGAGGAGGCCGTCGCGGAGGCGGCCGTCGCCCTCCAGCACGCGCCCGGGGACGCGGACGCCCGCGCGCTGATGATGCGGGCGATGGGCGTGCCCTCGGGTCCGGTGCCGGAGCCGGGCCCCGTGCCGGTGCAGCCGCCCGTGCCCGAGGAGCCCGCGGCGCCGGAGGCGGCGCCCGCGCAGCCCGAGGCGCCCGCCCCGTCCGCCCCGGCGGAGTCCGCCGCCGCCCCCGACTTCGACTGGGACGCCGCCGAGCAGCAGGTCCAGGACCTCGTCGGTCCCCGCTTCCTGGAGGACCCGCAGGCCGAGGGCGGCGAGGGCCTCGCCGGGGACGCCGCCGCCTGGGACGTGGACGCCCCCGGAGCCGTACGCCTCGCCGACGTCGGCGGCATGGAGGAGGTCAAGGACCGCCTGGAGGCAGCCTTCCTCGCGCCCATGCGCAATCCCGAACTGCGAAGGCTGTACGGCAAGTCGCTGCGCGGCGGCCTGCTCCTGTACGGGCCGCCCGGCTGCGGCAAGACGTTCATCGCCCGGGCCGTCGCGGGCGAGCTCGGCGCGAACTTCCTCACGGTCTCGCTCTCCGACGTCCTGGACATGTGGATCGGGGCCTCCGAGAAGAACATCCACGACATCTTCGAGACGGCCCGCCGCCAGGCCCCCTGCGTCGTCTTCCTCGACGAGCTGGACGCCCTCGGCGCCAAGCGCTCCCGCACGCACCACAGCGGCCTGCGCAACGTCGTCAACCAGCTGCTCACCGAGCTCGACGGCATCGCGAGCGGCGCCGGGAACGAAGGCGTCTTCGTGCTCGCCGCCACCAACGTGCCCTGGGACGTGGACATCGCGCTGCGCCGCCCCGGCCGCCTCGACCGCACGCTCCTCGTGCTGCCGCCCGACGCCACCGCCCGGGAGGCGATCCTCCGCTACCACCTGCGCGAGCGCCCCATCGAGGCCGTCGACCTCGGCAAGCTCGTCAAGGTCACCGAGGACTTCTCCGGCGCCGACCTCGCCCACCTCTGCGAGTCCGCCGCCGAGGCCGCGCTCCTCGACTCCGCCCGCACCGGCTCCGTACGCCTCATCACCACCAAGGACCTCCTCGGCGCGGCCAAGCAGATCAAGCCGTCCACGGAGCCGTGGTTCGCCGCCGCGCGGAACGTCGCCATGTTCGCGAACGAGGGCGGGCTGTACGACGACCTCCTCGCCCACCTGAAGCGGAAGCGGAAGCTGTGACCACCCCGACCGCGCTGCTGCGCGCCGAGGCGCTGTACGACACCGGACGGTTCGAGCAGGCCGGGGCCCTCGTCGCCCAGCACCTGGCGACCGACCCGGAGGACGCCGACGCCCTCGTCCTGCTCGCCCGCTGCCACCACCGGGCCGGCGACGCCCCGGCCGCCCTGGCCGCCGTGGAACAGGCGCTGCGCGTCCAGCCCGAGCTGCTCATGGGCTGGCTGATGCGCGTCCAGATCCTGCTGGCCCTGAAGCGGTTCCCGGACGCCGAGGCGAGCGCCCGGCACGCCGTCGAACTCGCCCCGCAGTACTGGGGCACCCACTACGCGCTCGGCACGGCCCTCGCCGAGCACGCCGAGCGCACCCGCACCCCCGGCCGCGCGCACGAGGCCTACGAGGCGGCGCGGGCCGCCGTCGCCCTCGGCCCCGAGGAGGACGCGGCGCACTTCCTGGTGGGCCTGACCGCCCAGCGCCGGGGCGACCACGCCACCGCACAGCGGGCGTACGAGACGGCCCTGCGGCTCAACCCGCAGAGCAGCGAGGCCCACAACAACCTCTCGCTGCTGCGGCTGCGCCGCCGCTGGTTCCGGCGCGGGGCCTGGACGCAGGCCGCCGAGGGCTTCGTGGCCTCCGCCGCGCTCGACCTCGACGACCGCAAGGCCCGCTACAACCTGGAGGCCATGGCCTGGAACACGGCGGCCGGCGCCCGCTGGGTGGCCCTCCTCGGCTTCATCGCCTCCGCCGTGGCGATCGCCTGGATCCCGGTCGGCGCGGGCTGGTCCGACGCGGCCGTCCCCCTTCTGCTCGGCGGCGCCGTGCTCCTGGGCGCCTGGGCCGGGTGGGCGGTCTGGATGGCCCGCCGGGTGCCGCCGCGGCTGCGCCGCCCCCTGCTCCTCGTGGCGCGCAACTGCCGTCCCGTGCTGTTCATGGCCGGGGCCGTCGGGCTCCTCGGGCTCTACTCGCTCGCCGCGCTCGCCCTGTGGTCCTTCGACTCGGGGGTGGTGAGCGGATTCGGCACGCCCCTGTTCTGGGGCGTGATCGTCACGTACTGGGTGAGCCGCTCGGCCCTGAACCGCCGCGCGCCCAAGGACTGATCGGGCGGACGGCCGTGGGTCGCGATCCTGCCGGCGGCGGCCGATAGCATTCCTGGTGGTGCGGACCCCTGTCCGCACCCGACACCACAGAGGCGAGGAGGCCCGGGCCATGGCCGGAGAGCCGCAGAGCGACTGCCTGTTCTGCAAGATCGTGGCAGGGGAGGTGCCGGCGACGATCGTGCGCGAGACGGAGACGACCGTCGCGTTCCGCGACATCAACCCGCAGGCGCCGACGCACGTCCTGGTCATCCCGCGCCTCCACTACCCGGACGCCGCCTCGCTGGCCGCCGCCGCGCCGACCGTCGCCGCCGACATACTGCGTGAGGCCGGCGAGGTCGCCGCCCAGGACAAGGTCGACGGCCACGGCTTCCGGATCGTCTTCAACACCGGCGCCGGCGCGGGCCAGACCGTCTTCCACGCCCACGCGCACGTGCTGGGCGGCCGCGGCCTCAACTGGCCTCCCGGCTAAGCCGTGTCCGTACGCGAACTGGTCGTCCTCGGGACCGCGAGCCAGGTCCCGACCCGGCACCGCAACCACAACGGCTACCTGCTGCGCTGGGACGGCCGGGGCATCCTCTTCGATCCGGGCGAGGGCACCCAGCGCCAGATGCTGCGGGCCGGGGTCGCCGCGCACGACCTCGACCGGATCTGCGTGACGCACTTCCACGGCGACCACTCGCTCGGCCTGGCCGGGGTGATCCAGCGGATCAACCTCGACCAGGTCCCGCACCCGGTCACCGCCCACTACCCGGCGAGCGGGCAGCACTTCTTCGAGCGGCTGCGGTACGCCACGGCCTACCGCGAGACCGTGAAGCTGACCGAGTCGCCGGTCGCCGCCGACGGGCCGCTCGCGGTCACGGAGGCGTTCACCCTGGACGCGCGCAGGCTCTCGCACCCCGTCGAGTCGTACGGCTACCGGGTCATCGAGCCCGACGGGCGCCGGATCCTGCCCGAGAAGCTCGCCGCGTACGGCATCAAGGGCCCCGACGTGGGCCGGATCCAGCGGGAGGGCGGCCTGAACGGCGTCTCCCTCGACGAGGTCAGCGAGGTCCGGCGCGGCCAGCGCTTCGCGTTCGTCATGGACACCCGCCTCTGCGACGGGGTGCACGCGCTCGCCGAGGGCGCCGACATGCTGGTCATCGAGTCGACCTTCCTCGATGAGGACGTCCGGCTCGCCACGGACCACGGCCATCTGACGGCCGGACAGGCGGCGGCCGTCGCGCGCGACGCGGGCGTGCGGCACCTCGTCCTGACGCACTTCTCCCAGCGCTACAGCGACCCGGGCGAGTTCGAGCGGCAGGCGCGGGCGGCCGGGTTCGACGGCGAACTGAGCATTGCCCAGGACCTCATGAGGGTCCCCGTACCGAAGAGATAGAGCACCACCCATGCACCTCCCGGTGGGCCTCCCCAAGGCCGAACTGCACCTCCACATCGAAGGCACCCTCGAACCCGAGCTGGCCTTCGCGCTCGCCGCGCGCAACGGCGTCACCCTGCCGTACGCGGACACCACCGCCCTGCGCGAGGCGTACGAGTTCAGCGACCTCCAGTCCTTCCTGGACCTCTACTACGGCCTGATGGCGGTCCTGCGCACCGCCGAGGACTTCACCGAGCTCGCCGACGCCTATCTGGAGCGGGCCGCGGCCCAGGGCGTCCGGCATGCCGAGATCTTCTTCGACCCGCAGGCCCACACCGCCCGCGGCGTCCCGATCGGCACCGTGATCGAGGGCCTCGGGGCACCCCTCGACCGGTCCGAGGAGCGGTACGGGATCTCGACCCGGCTCATCCTGTGCTTCCTGCGCGACGAGTCCGCCGAGTCGGCCCTGGCCACGCTGGAGGCCGCGAAGCCGTACCTGCACCGGATCACCGGCGTCGGTCTGGACTCGGCGGAGGTCGGCCACCCGCCGGCGAAGTTCCGCGAGGTGTACGAGGAGGCCGCCCGGCTCGGGCTGCGCCGCGTCGCCCACGCGGGCGAGGAGGGTCCCGCGGCGTACGTCCGCGAGGCCCTCGACGTCCTCGGCGTGGAGCGGATCGACCACGGCCTGCGCTGCATGGAGGACCCGGAGCTGGTCGTCCGGCTGGCCCGCGAGCGGGTGCCGCTGACGCTCTGCCCCCTGTCGAACGTCCGGCTCCGCGTCATCGACACCCTCGCCGACCACCCGCTCCGCGCGATGATGGAGGCGGGCCTGCTGGTGACGGTGAACTCCGACGACCCGGCCTACTTCGGCGGCTACGCGGGCGACAACTTCGACGCGGTGGAGGCCGCCCTGGCCCTGGAGCCGGAGCAGCTCCGGGCCCTCGCCCGCAACTCCTTCGAGGCCTCCTTCCTGGAGGACGACGAGCCCCGCCGGGCCCGGTACCTCGCGGCGGTCGAGGCCTACGACTTCGGAGCCGAGTAGTCCCGGCCGGCCCGCGCGGCCGCCCCGCCCCCCGGCGGGCGGCCGCGCGGACCGGACCGTGTCGGGCCGGACCCGCTCAGGCGCGGCAGCGGAGCAGCTCCAGCGGCGGGTTGGAGCGGAGGTCCGCCCAGAACTCCTCGCCGTACTCGCGGACACCGGACTCGGACACCGACAGCGGCACCCACTCCAGCGCGCCGAACCCGGCCGTCTTCAGGCAGTGCTCGTAGACCTCGCGGCGCGGGCACGTGGTGATGATGGTGATCGGCTCCGGGAGGAGGGCCGTGAGCCGCCCCCGGACGCCCGTCTCGATCACCTCGTCGGTCGCCTCGCAGACGAAGCCGTACTTGTCCAGCGGCGGGCCGTCGAACCGGTAGTCGGGCTTCTGGACGAGCAGGAAGAACTCCCCGCCCGGCACCAGGCTCCGGTGGATGTTGGCGCACATCCGTTCCATCTCCGCGATGTCCCCGGCGTAGTTGAGACACTGCACGCCGAGCGCGATGTCGTAGCGCCGGTCGAGGGTCCGCAGTTCGGCCACGTCGCCGACCTCGTACGAGACGCCCAGCGGGTCCCGCGCGTCGATCTCCCGGGCGGCGGCGATCATCTCGACGGAGATGTCCACGCCGAAGACCTCGGCGGCGCCGCGCCGCTTGAACTCCCTGCTGTAGAAGCCGGTGCCGCACGCCAGGTCGAGGACCGACTTCCCGGTCACGTCCCCCACCAGGCCCAGGAAGCTGGGCACCTCGCCGTAGCGCATCAGCGGCAGGGACTTGAATCCCTCGAAGGCCTCGCCGATCGCGTCGTACTGGTCCTGCACGCTCACGTGCTTCCCCCATCTACGTGTCGTCGTCCTGTGGGCGGCCACGCCGAACAGCCCTCCGGAACAGGAGGGTTGGCCGGCGGTGGTCGTGGCAGTGAGTCTGCGCCCGCCCCTTCCGGACGCCGTATTGGCGGATCGCACGAAGAAGTCGGGTGAGTGGCGCTCATATCACCCGACAGGCAGATCCGCCGCGGGAGGATCACCGCAGGTGGCGGAGGGCGGAACCGTCGCTACCCGCGGTCCGAGGGCCGCGCCAGGCGGAAGGCCGACTTCGCCGTACGGCGACGGGCCGAGGGGACGGGGAACTCGGTCACCGGCTGTTCCGGGGCGCCCATCTGCGGGACGAGCGCGGAGGAGGCCGAGGCCGTGCCCGCGAGGACGGCGGCGGGGGCGCCGCCGCGGCGCCGGACGGAGCCCGGGACGAGCGGCCGGCCGGAGGCGTGGCGGGCCACGGCCGTCATGGGCACCGCGACGAGGAGGAGCAGGGAGCAGAGGACCACGCCCATGCCCGTGTACCCGGCGCTCTCCGAGAGCAGGCTGCCGACGACGGGGCCGCAGGCCACGCCCAGGGAGGAGGCCGAGCCGACCAGGACGGCCCAGCGGCCGCGCGGGTCGAGGGAGGCGGCCAGGCCCAGGAGGTACGAGAGGACGACCGGATAGACGGCGTTCCACAGGATCTCGCCGGTCGCGAAGGAGGCCAGGCTCCCGGCGGCCGAGCTCAGGAGCACGCAGGCAGCGATGACGGCGGTGCCCACCCCGATCGGCACCGCCCGGCCGAGGCGCGAGCCGAGCGCGCCCGCCGCCGTGACCCCGACGAGTCCCGCGCCCAGCGCCGCCGCGAAGACGGCGCCGACGGCGACCTCGGAGAGGCCGGCCTGGGTGAGCCCGATCCGGCCGCTGACGCCCCAGAGCGCGTTCTGGGCGAGGGACCAGCACAGGATGCCCGCGGCGAGCACGGCCCCGGCCCGGCGGTGGGGCAGCGGGCCGGCGGGGGCGGCGGCCGCATCCGGGCGGCCGAGCCCGGAGCCCGCACGTGACGCCCCGGGCAGCCGGGCCGTCAGCGGCCACACCAGGGCCGCCGCGCAGGCGATGGCGAGCAGCGGGGGCGCGTGCCCGGCGCTCAGGTGCGGCAGCGTGAGGTAGAGGGCGCCCGCGGTCGCCGAGACCGTGAGCAGACCCAGGGACGAGGCCCGGTGCGGGTCGGGCTGTCCGGCGATCCCGGCCGCGGCGACCGCGGTCGCCGTGCCCGAGCCGAGGCCGCCGAGGACGGCGCCGGCGACCACCAGCGGCACGGAGTGGGTCGCGGCGGCGGAGCCGTACCCGACCGCCATGGCCAGGAGGCCCGCGCGGGCCGCCGTGCGGGGGCCGATCCGCTCCCCGCGCGCGGCGAGGGTGAATCCGGCGGTGGAGGAGCCGAGCAGCAGGACGGAGCCGATCAGGCCCGCCTGGGAGGGGCCGATGCCGAGCCCCGAGGCGAGGCGGCCGACGACGGTCGGCAGCAGGTACGGGGCGAGGTAACCGGCGGTGAAGAGGGCGACGAGGGCGACGAGGGCCCCCGAGCCGCGAGGCCGCGACGACATGGGCGTTCCCGGGAACGAAAAGGGAGGGTGGAGCGCCCGATGGTGCGCGGGGCACGGGGTCGCGGAACCATGTGTATCAAGCAGGTGAGTTGTCCGAGAAGGAGATGTCCGGGAGTAATGTGTGTGATCCGGGTCACCATCGGTTTGGCGTGCCGGTTTCCGGGTAACGGTCGAGCTTCCTCGTGCGTCCCACCCGTCACCTGGTCCTCATCGGGCACACTGAACTGATCCGCACCACGTTCGGGGAGCCGCCGTGAGCACAGCAAGGGGAGACCAGCCGCAACACGACGCCGGGGTCGACCCGTTGGTGTGCCTGCGCGAGCCCACCGACCCCAGCTGCGACGTCTTCCTGACCGGCACCGTCTTCCTCGACATCATCTTCACCGGCCTCGACAGCGCCCCCGTCCGCGGCACCGAGTCCTGGGCCCGCGGCATGGGCTCCAGCCCCGGCGGCGTCGCCAACATGGCCACCGCCCTCGCCCGCCTCGGTCTGCGCACCTCCCTCGCCGCCGCCTTCGGCGACGACCACTACGGCGAGTACTGCTGGGACGCCCTGGAGCAGGGCGAGGGCATCGACCTGACGCTCTCCCGCACCGTCCCCGGCTGGCACTCCCCGGTCACCGTCTCCATGGCCTACGAGGGCGAGCGGACCATGGTCTCCCACGGCCACGAGGCCCCGCCGCTCGACGGCGCCCTGCCCGCCTACCCGCCGCACGCCCGCGCCGCCGTCGCCTCCCTCGTCCCCGGGCGCAGCGAGGAGTGGGTCGCTCAGGCCGCGCGCGGCGGCGCCAAGGTCTTCGCCGACGTCGGCTGGGACGACACCGGCCGCTGGGACCTGGCGGGCCTCACGGACCTGGAGCACTGCGAGGCCTTCCTGCCCAACGCCGCCGAGGCCATGCGGTACACCCGCACCGACTGCCCCCGGGCCGCCGCCCGCGCCCTCGCCGACAAGGTCCGCTACGCCGTGGTCACCCTCGGTGCCGAGGGCGCCTACGCCGTCGACGGCGCCACCGGCGAGACCGCCGAGGTCCCCGCCATCCAGGTCTCCGCCCTCGACCCGACCGGCGCCGGGGACGTCTTCGTCGCCGGATTCGTCACCGGCACCCTCGCCGACTGGCCCCTCGCCGACCGGCTCGCCTTCGCGGGCCTCACCGCCGCCCTCTCCGTCCAGGAGTTCGGCGGCTCGCTCTCCGCCCCCACCTGGGGCGAGATCGCCGCCTGGTGGCAGCACGTCCAGGGCCACGCCCAGCAGGACCCGGAGGCCCTGCGCGGCCGGTACGCCTTCCTGGAGCGACTCCTTCCGGCCCCCGCGCGCGCCTGGCCGCTGCGCCGGGCCGTGCCCACGATCGGCTTCCGTGCGGCCGCTTCGTAAATCCCTTCGGGCCGTCGCCGCCAGGTCGTAGGCTGGTAACCCGAGAGGTTGTCGAGCAGCGAGAACCCCGCAACGGGAGGTATGCGCAGGCCACAGTGCCGGCCCATGACTCAGACACCCACAGCCCATGACGGAGCGTCCCTCGACGGGACGTCCGACCAGGCCCGTGCCCAGTTCACCGTCCCCGCCAAGCATCCGATGGTGAGCCTCCTGGGCTCCGGTGACGCGCTGCTCCGCGTCATCGAGAAGTCCTTCCCGCGGGCCGACATCCATGTCCGGGGCAATCAGGTCAGCGCGGTCGGGGACGCGGCGGAAGTCGCCCTGATACAGCGCCTGTTCGACGAGATGATGCTGGTGCTCCGCACCGGTCAGCCGATGACGGAGGACGCAGTGGAACGCTCGATCGCCATGCTCAGGGCGAGCGACGACGGATCGGCGGACGGCGGCGGCGAGACCCCCGCAGAGGTGCTCACGCAGAACATCCTCTCCAGCCGGGGCCGCACGATCCGCCCCAAGACGCTCAACCAGAAGCGGTACGTCGACGCCATCGACAAGCACACGATCGTCTTCGGCATCGGCCCCGCCGGTACGGGCAAGACCTACCTCGCCATGGCCAAGGCGGTCCAGGCCCTGCAGTCCAAGCAGGTCACCCGGATCATCCTCACCCGGCCCGCCGTCGAGGCGGGCGAGCGGCTCGGCTTCCTGCCGGGCACGCTCTACGAGAAGATCGACCCCTACCTGCGGCCGCTCTACGACGCGCTGCACGACATGCTCGACCCCGACTCGATCCCCAAGCTCATGACGAACGGGACGATCGAGGTCGCGCCGCTGGCCTACATGCGAGGCAGGACGCTCAACGACGCGTTCATCATCCTCGACGAGGCGCAGAACACGAACCCCGAGCAGATGAAGATGTTCCTCACCCGTCTCGGCTTCGACTCGAAGATCGTCATCACCGGTGACGTCACCCAGGTCGACCTGCCGAACGGCACGAAGAGCGGTCTTCGTCAGGTCCGCGACATCCTGGACGGCGTCCCGGACGTCCACTTCTCGACGCTCACGTCGCAGGATGTCGTCCGGCACAAGCTCGTCGGCCGTATCGTCGACGCGTACGAGCAGTACGACAGCCGCAACGGCCGCAACGGGAAGTAGCAAAAAAGCACCATGTCGATCGACGTCAACAACGAGTCCGGTACCGAGGTCGACGAGCAGGCGATCCTCGACATCGCCCGCTACGCGCTCGCGCGCATGCGCATCCACCCGCTCTCCGAGCTCTCGGTGATCGTCGTGGACGCGGACGCCATGGAGCAGCTCCACATCCAGTGGATGGACCTGCCCGGGCCGACGGACGTCATGTCCTTCCCGATGGACGAGCTCCGTCCGCCGGCCAAGGACGACCAGGAGCCCCCGCAGGGGCTCCTGGGCGACATCGTGCTCTGCCCCGAGGTCGCCACCCAGCAGGGCAAGGACGCGCCGACGGAGCACTCCATGGACGAGGAGCTCCAGCTCCTCACGGTCCACGGCGTGCTCCACCTCCTCGGGTACGACCACGAGGAGCCCGAGGAGAAGGCCGAGATGTTCGGCCTCCAGGCGGCGATCGTCGACGGCTGGCGCGCGGAGAAGGGCCTCACCGGCCCGTCCCCCGCTCCGACCGTCTCCTGACCCGGATGGACGTCTCGCTGATCCTCGGCGCGGTCGCGCTGGTCGTCGTCGCCTGGCTCGCCGCCTGCGCCGAGGCCGGCCTCGCCCGCGTCTCCAGTTTCCGCGCCGCCGAGGCCGTCCGGTCCGGGCGGCGCGGGGCCGAGAAGCTCTCCCAGGTCGCCGCAGACCCGACCCGCTATCTCAACGTGGCGCTGCTCGTCCGCGTCGCCTGCGAGATGGCGGCCGGCGTCCTCGTCACGTACGCCTGCCTCGAAGCCTTCCCGGAGACCTGGGAGGCGCTGCTCGTCGCGATCGTCGTGATGGTCCTCGTCTCGTACGTCGCCGTCGGCGTCTCGCCGCGCACCATCGGCCGCCAGCACCCGCTGAACACGGCGACGGCCGCCGCGTACGTCCTGCTGCCGCTGGCCCGGATCATGGGGCCGATCCCGCAGCTCCTGATCCTCATCGGCAACGCGCTCACCCCGGGCAAGGGCTTCCGCAAGGGCCCCTTCGCCTCCGAGGCCGAGCTGCGGGCCATGGTCGACCTCGCCGAGCAGGAGTCGCTCATCGAGGACGAGGAGCGCCGCATGGTGCACTCCGTCTTCGAGCTGGGCGACACGCTCGTGCGGGAGGTCATGGTGCCGCGCACCGACCTCATCTGCATCGAGCGGTACAAGACGATCCGTCAGGCCCTCACGCTCGCGCTGCGCTCCGGCTTCTCCCGGATCCCGGTGACCGGCGAGAACGAGGACGACATCGTCGGCATCGTGTACCTGAAGGACCTCGTCCGGAAGACGCACATCAACCGCGACTCCGAGGCCGACCTCGTGTCGACCGCGATGCGGGCCGCCGCCTTCGTCCCCGACACCAAGAACGCCGGCGACCTGCTGCGCGAGATGCAGCAGGAGCGCAACCACGTCGCCGTCGTCATCGACGAGTACGGCGGCACGGCCGGCATCGTCACCATCGAGGACATCCTGGAGGAGATCGTCGGCGAGATCACCGACGAGTACGACCGGGAGCTGCCGCCCGTCCAGGACCTGGGCGAGGGCCGCCACCGCGTCACCGCCCGGCTCGACATCGGGGACCTCGGCGAGCTGTACGGCCTGGGCCCCGACGAGTACGACGACGAGGACGTGGAGACCGTCGGCGGACTGCTCGCCAAGGCCCTCGGCCGCGTCCCGATCGCGGGCGCGAAGGCCGTCGTGGAGCTGCCCGACGGGCGCTCGCTGCGGCTCACCGCGGAGGCCCCGGCCGGCCGCCGGAACAAGATCGTCACCGTGCTGGTGGAACCCCTGGAACCGGAGGACGAGGCGGCATGACCCCCGACGAGCTGCGCACGCTCTGCCTGGACTTCAACGACGCCTCGGAGGAGTTCCCCTTCGGGCCGGACACCTCCGTCTTCAAGGTCGCCGGGAAGATGTTCGCGCTGTCGTGGCTCGACGGGGACCCACTGAAGATCAACCTCAAGTGCGACCCGGACGAGGCGGTACGGCTCCGCGCGGAGCACCCCGCCGTCGCCCCCGGCTACCACATGAACAAGCGGCACTGGAACACCGTGACCGTCGGAGAGCTCCCGGACCGGATGGTCCGGGAGCTCGTCGAGGACTCGTACGACCTCGTCGTCGCCGGTCTGCCGAAGGCGGTACGGCTCCGCCTCGACCGCCCCTGACTCAGGAGCGGCGCCGCAGACCGAGGGCGACGAGCACCGCCGTACCGAGGACGATCGCCGCGTCCAGGGCGAGGACCGTGCGGACACCCCCGTACAGGTCCCCGCCCGTGGTCGCGAGGGCGGCGAAGCCGGAGTGGCTGGTCTCCCCGGAGGGGCGGCGCGGGGCGATGTACCCGGTCGCGGGCTGAGACCCGCGGGGCCGTGGCGTGAGACGGCGAGCTGCCGTCCGCGGGCTCCGACCTATGCTCGGGCCATGACACTCAGCAGCGAGCACGGCGACCTCGGCGCCGAGGACCTCAAGATCATCACCTTGGCGCGCAGCGCCCGCGCGCGCAACGGCGTGCCCGAGGGGGCGGCCGTACGGGACGAGACCGGGCGGACGTACGTGGCGGGGACCGTGGAGCTGGAGTCGCTCAAGCTGAGCGCGCTGCAGACCGCGGTGGCGATGGCGGTGGCCAGCGGCGCCCAGTCCCTGGAGGCGGCGGCCGTCGTGTCGAACGCCGGGGCGGCCTCGGCGGAGGACCGCGCGGCCGTACGGGACCTCGGCGGCCCGGAGACGCCGGTGCTGCTCGCCGGTCCCGACGGGCAGCTGCGCGCGGCCGTCACCGCGGGCTGAACCCCGGCCGTCCCCGAGAGGCGACGGGGCGTCGCTCTCCGAGGGGGCGACATCGGGGCATCGCTCCCGAGGGGGCGACATCAGGACATCGCCCCCCGAGGCGGCGGCGACAGGACATCGAGGGCCCGGCCGTGGTGCCGGGCCCTTGCGCGTTTGTGAAGGATCACCGCAACTTCTCTTGCCTTCCCCGGCGGTCTGCGTCTCAATGAGCATCGGTTCGCCAGACGGACCGTCAGATGTTCGCCGTTCACGCAGCGCCCGCACCCCTGCGTTCGTCATCGGAAGGGGTTCGAACTCGCCATGAGAAGCAGAAGCACCTTAGGGACGGTCGCGGTACTCACCGGAGCACTCGCCGCCGCCGGCCTCGCCTTCGCCCCGACGGCCGGAGCCGTCTCGCCGGGGTCCGCGTCGGCCCAGTACGACTGCGGCAGCTGGGGCGGCGGCACCGCCAACATCACCGCGACCCAGAGCGGCACGTCCGCGACCATGACGATCAGCACGGCCGTCACGACGCCGATCTCGGTCGGCGCCGACCAGATCAACGCCACGCTGACCCTGGCCAAGGCGGGCGGCGGCACCCGGGTCTTCACCGGGAAGAAGAACCCGGCGGTCGGCGCCGGGCAGCCCGTCACCATCGGCCCCCTGAGCGGGACCGTGGCCTCGGGCGACAGCCTCAACTCGTACTTCGCGGGTGTCGCCCTGAAGATGGTGATCTTCGGGGTCACGGTGAACTGCGACGCCGTGACCTCGCAGACGCCGGGCCCGTTCGTGTTCAGCTGAGCCCTGCCCCACCCCTGACCGGTGTCGCCGACGGCGGCACCGGTCTCTGGCGTGACCTGGGCAAATGCCGGACATGTGGTGATCTTGACAGAATCTGATGGGTCATCAGTCGATGGTTTTCGATTCCATTGACTTCTCTCGGCCCGCAGCCGTCAATGGCGCCCTCTCATCCCTCAGGAGGGGGCCCACACATGGCATTCACCCGATCAAGGGCGGCGACCCGAAGACGGCGCTGGACCGCCGTTCTCGGCGCGACCGCCCTCGCGGTCGCCACCGGCGGCGCCATCGCCGCTCCGGCCCACGCGACCACCACCGCCACCCCGGTGGAGTTCCAGACCCGCTGCGTCCCGCCGCCGATCGCCGGCATCCCGCCCATCACGGGCACCACGACCGCCGAGATCACGGTCGACAAGGCGGCGCCCAAGGTCGGCGACACGGTCACGGTGACCTACACGATCACCAAGCCCGCCGCGTCGAACCCCGTCGACCTCGCGCTCCCGGCCGACATCATGACCCCGAGCGGCAAGGTCGTCCTCGGCGGCGCCCAGACCGGCGCGGTCAACGTCACGGGACCCAAGAAGAACCCGCCCATCCCGGGCAAGGGCACCTTCCCGGCCTTCTCCATGACCGGCACCTTCACGGTCACCGAGGCCGGATCGATCACCCTCTCGCCGGGCGACTACAACATCCACACCAGCTACCTCATGGAGCTGGACACCCCCTGTACGGTGCTCAACCCGCCCGCCCCGGTCTCCGAGACGGTCGTCGCGAGCCCCGTCACCAGCCCCAACACCCGGACGCTCCAGCTCGACAGCGCCTCGGGCGACCCCGGGGTCCGGGTGACCGTCACCGGCGCCAAGTTCACCCCGCTCGCCGAGGTCACCGTCGTCGGCCGCGCCGGCGGCGCGGAGACCGCGGACAGGATGACCGTCACGACCGACAGCGAGGGCGGCTTCGCCGCGCGACTGAAGGTCAACGACCCGGCGACCACCGGTGTCGTGGCGTACGAGGGCGCGGCCTGGGACCCGGAGAAGGGCGCCGGACCCGTCGCGTACAAGGTCGTCGTACCGGCCCCGCCGAACAGCCAGACGATCACCGCGGCCGTCACGGCGGGCGAGCTGTCCATGAGCCAGGCCGGTGACGCCGTCGAGCTGACCTCGGTCGACTTCGGTCAGGGCGGCGCGGCCACCGGCGACCTGAAGACGGTCACGGTCAAGGACTTCCGCGGCGGCCCCGCGGGCTGGTCCCTCACCGGCAAGGTCACCGACTTCACCGGCCCCGGCGGAGCCATCGGCGCCGGGAACCTCAGCTGGACCCCTGCCTGCACCGCCAAGGCCGGCAGCCCCAGCACCTGCGCGGCCGGCTCGGCCGGTCCCGTCGGCAGCGGCGGCGCGACCCTCGCCTCCACGCCGAACGGCACCCTCACGGGCGGCGAGTTCACCGTCGACGCCAAGCTCTCCCTCGACGTCCCGGCGTTCACCGCGCCCGGCTCGTACGCGGGCGTGCTGACGCTGACCCTGTCCTGACCACCCGGCGGGCCGGCCGGGCGACCCCCGGCCGGCCCGCTCCGCACCCGGGGGTTCTCCGCACCGTGCGCAGCAAGCCGTACGTCCTCCTGCCGCTCTCCCTGCCGCTCCTCCTGGGCGCGCTCCTCGTGCTCCTGGGCGCCGCACCGCGGGCCGCCGCCGCCGAGAACGGCGAGTGGGCCGTCTACCCGGCCGCCGCGAAGCTCGGCAGCCGCCCGTACTTCTACCTCTCCGTCGACCCCGGCACCTCGCTCACCGAGCGCGTCACCGTCACCAACAAGACGGCCGCCCCGCTCACCTTCCGGCTGTACGGCGCCGACGCCTACAACACCGACCGGGACGGTGGCTTCGCCATCCGCACGCAGGCGGAGAAGCAGACCGGGGCCGGCGCCTGGATCAAGCCCCGGCAGACCCGGGTCACCGTCCCGCCGCGCTCCGCCGTCACCGTCCCGTACACCCTGACCGTCCCCGCCGACGCCGACCCCGGCGACCACCCCGGCGCCCTCGTCGCCCTCGACGAGCGGATCAGCCCGAGCGGGAAGGGCTCCGTCGCCGTCGGCGTGCAGCGCGCGGTCGGCGCCCGCGTCTACCTCCGGGTCAACGGACCGACCGTCCCCGCCCTCGCCGTCGAGGACGTCACCCTCGACCAGGACCGGCCCCTCGTCCCCGGCACCGGCGCGAGCAGCGCCCTCGTCTCGTACACCCTCCACAACCGGGGCAACGTCACCCTCAACCCCAAGGTCGTCCTGAAGGCCGAGGGGCTCTTCGGCCGCACCCTCCTCGACCGCGACCTGGCGAAGGTGCCCTCCGAGCTGCTGCCCCGCCAGAAGATCCGGCTCACCGAGCGGTGGGACGGCTCCCCGCAGTTCGACTGGGGCGACGTGACGCTGACCGCCAGCGCGAAGGACGTGAAGGAGACCGGCACCGTGTCCTTCACGGCCCTGCCCTGGCTGGCCGGAGCGACCCTCCTCGTCGCGACCGTGACCGGGTACTTCGGCCTTCGGATGCGGCGCCGCCGGGCCCTGGGCGAGGCCTGAGGCGGGCCCCGGGACGTCCTGAGTGCGTGAGGCGGGCGCTCATCGGGGACAATGGCCCCCATGAGCGCTCGCAACCCTGAAACCGAAGCCGTCCACCGGGCCGGCTTCGCCTGCTTCGTCGGCCGCCCCAACGCGGGCAAGTCCACACTCACGAACGCTCTGGTCGGCCAGAAGGTGGCCATCACCTCGAACCGGCCGCAGACCACCCGGCACACCGTCCGCGGCATCGTCCACCGCCCGGACGCGCAGCTGATCCTGGTCGACACCCCCGGCCTCCACAAGCCGCGCACCCTCCTCGGCGAGCGGCTCAACGACGTCGTGCGCACCACCTGGGCCGAGGTCGACGTGATCGGCTTCTGCCTGCCCGCCGACCAGAAGCTCGGCCCAGGCGACCGGTTCATCGCCAAGGAACTCGCCGAGATCAAGAAGACCCCGAAGGTCGCGATCGTCACCAAGACCGACCTGGTCGACTCCAAGACGCTCGCCGAGCAGCTCATCGCGATCGACCAGCTCGGCAAGGAGCTGGGCTTCGAGTGGCAGCAGATCGTCCCGGTCTCGGCCGTCGGCGACAAGCAGGTCCAGCTCGTCGCCGACCTGCTCATCCCGCTGCTGCCCGAGTCCCCGCCGCTCTACCCGGAGGGCGACCTCACGGACGAGCCGGAGCAGGTCATGGTCGCGGAGCTGATCCGCGAGGCCGCGCTCGAAGGCGTACGGGACGAGCTGCCGCACTCGATCGCGGTGGTCGTCGAGGAGATGATCCCGCGCGAGAACCGCCCGGCGGACCGGCCGCTGCTCGACATCCACGCCAACGTGTACATCGAGCGCCCCAGCCAGAAGGGCATCATCATCGGCCCGAAGGGCAGCCGCCTCAAGGAGGTCGGCATGAAGTCCCGCAAGCACATCGAGGCCCTCCTCGGCACCCCGGTCTTCCTCGACCTCCACGTCAAGGTCGCGAAGGACTGGCAGCGCGACCCGAAGCAGCTGCGGAAGCTCGGTTTCTAGCACGACCGACCACGGCTTCCGGGACCTGACAACTACTGGGCACCCCCCGTCGGCGCGTGTCAGCATGGCGCCGTGACAGAGATCGTCAAGGGGGGAAACCTGCCGGTCCCCGGGCAGGCGTGGCGGATCGCGGTCGTCCGGCGGGACGCCGGTGACGGGGTGCCGGAGGTCGACGCCTCGGCCCTGCTGCTCGACGCCTCGGGCAGGGTCAGGGGCGACGGCGACCTGGTCTTCTACAACCAGCCGGTGCACGCGTCCGGCGCGGTGCGCCTGACCGGGCAGGTGCGGGACGGGGAGCGGCGGGTCGCCGACTGGCTGGAGATCGACACCGAGCGCGTCGAGCCCGACGTCCAGCGCATCGTGATCACCGCGTCCAGCGAGCACGGGACGTTCGGTCAGGTGCCGGGCCTCCACATCCGGACGGTCAGCGCCGCCACCGGCGAGCAGCTCGCGCTGTACGAGGTCGACGACGCGAGCACCGAGACGGCCTTCCTGCTCGGCGAGTTCTACCGGCGCGACGGGGCGTGGAAGTTCCGCGCGGTCGGCCAGGGGTACGCCTCCGGCCTCGTCGGCCTCGCCGAGGACTTCGGCATCGTGGGCGATGACCCGGTCGAGGCGCCGGTCGAGGCACCCCGTCCGTCCGAGCCCGCTCCCCTCCCGGGCGTGACCAAGCTCCCGGCGCCCGAGCTGCCCGCACCGGCGGCGTCCGAGGTGCCCGCACCGGCGGCCGGTGCTTCTGCTCCCGGCCGGCTCTTCGGCGCGGACTTCCCGGAGTACACGAAGGAGGGCGAGGGCAGTCAGGTCTTCACCGTCGACGTGCCGCTGCCGCCCGGCCTCCTCCTGGTCGACACCGAACGGCGGGGCGAGGGCTATTTCTGCGTGCAGAGCCTCGAAGAGGGCGACAAGTACGGCTACTCGCTCGCCAACACGAACCTGAAGAACTTCAAGGGCCGGTCGGTCCTGTGGTTCGACGGCAAGGTGCCGCTGCGCCTGCGTGTCGACGACGAGGACAACAAGTGGAAGATCACGATCCGTCCGGGCAGCGCCGTGGCGAAGCTCGGCCGCGGCGCCAAGGGGCGCGGTGCGGACGTGCTGCTCCACACGGGGCCCGCCGGAGAGCTCCTCGGCACACTGCGCGCGGTGTCCGATCACGAGTACTTCGGCGTGCGGGGCTACGGCCCGGCCACCCGCGGCAACCACGACTACACGTCGCTCGCCAACGTGGCCGCCGAGCACCCGAGATCCAGGGAGCCGCTGCCCGCGGGGCCCCTGCTGGTGGTGGTGGAATCCGCCGAAGGCGACTGGACCCTGGAGGTCCGGACCCCGAAGGAACAGAGGTCGGGCGGGTTCTGGCGCCGGGGGTGACCGGCGCCCCGGCGATCCGCTACGCGCCCTCCTTGAGGACCCTCGCGACGAGGGTCCTCTGGGCCTCCGTGAGGTGGGGGTCGCAGCAGCGGACCGTACGGCCGTCGACGGTGATCTCGTACGAGAAGCCGTCCGGCACGCCCCGGACGTCACCGTCGCCGTCGGCGAGGACGGCGGCGGCCAGGGACTCCCACTCGGGGTCCGAGACCTCCACCTCCGCCGACCGCTCGATGCCCGCGAAACCGCCCGTGCGCCGCACTCGAATCCGCATGGGCCCTGTCTACCAGCCGGTCAGTCGGTGGGCACCCCCACCGCCGACCAGGCCTTCAGAACGGCCTGGATCTCCTCCCCGTCGCCGTACCGGGCCTTGGCCGCCGCCACCGTGGCCGCCGCGAACTCGGAGAACCGGGTCTCGGGGGTGAGCGTCCCGCCGGTCATCACGTCGTACCAGACCTGCCCGGGCCGCTCCCAGGCGTTCCCGCCGAGCTCGGTCGCGAACAGGTAGAAGGCGTGGTTCGGGATGCCCGAGTTGATGTGCACCCCGCCGTTGTCCCGACTGGTGCGGACGTAGTCGTCCATGTGGCCGGGCTGCGGGTCCCTGCCGAGGACGTCGTCGTCGTACGCGGTGCCCGGGGCCTTCATCGAGCGCAGGGCCGTGCCCTCCACGTTCGGGTGGAAGAGCCCCTCGCCGATGAGCCAGTCGGCCCGGTCGGCGCTCTGCCCGAGGGCGTACTGCTTCACGAGCGAGCCGAAGACGTCCGAGACGGACTCGTTGAGCGCGCCGGACTGGCTGAAGTACTCCAGGTTCGCCGTGTGCTGGGTGAAGCCGTGGGCCAGCTCGTGGCCGATGACGTCCACCGGCAGCGTGAAGTCGAGGAAGATCTCGTCGTCGCCGTCGCCGAACACCATCTGCTCGCCGTTCCAGAAGGCGTTGCCGTAGCTCTCGTCGTAGTGGACGGAGGCCAGCAGCGGCAGCCCCGAGCCGTCGATCGAGTCCCGCCCGAAGGCGTTCAGGAAGAGGTCGAAGGTGGCGCCGAGGCCCGCGTACGCGCGGTTGACGGTGGCGTCGCCGGTCGCCTCCTCGCCCTCGGCGCGCACCCGCGTGCCCGGCAGCTCGGTCCCGCGCTCGCAGTCGTACACGGTGCGGTGCGGCCGGCCGACGTCCGCCGGGGCGAGGGTCGGGGCGCTGCCGGGCAGCGGCAGCACCCGGCTCGTACGGGCCGAGGCGTCCGCGATGAGGGTGCGGCGCGCGGCGGCGGCGACGGCCGGGTTCGAGGAGCGCGCCAGGTGCTCCAGGAGGTGCGGTGGGACGATCGAGCAGAAGACGGGCGTCTGGGGAGTCATCTCTGCAATGTGGCACTGCGTGACGCCACTGTCACGAGCTGAGACGAGGATTGGCGAAATGGAGTGATACGTCACTGATCAGCCTTGACGCGCCGCGCGTCCCGCATACTGAAACAGGACGTCCGTCTCCGACGTCCCTGGGCTAAGCTGCGGCACATCATGCGTTTCGGGCTGCTTCTCCTTAGCTGCCGCGGCGAGGGCCTGTAGTCGTAGGCCGACCCCCTCCCCGCGGGACCTGGTGTTGCGTTCGACAGTCGGCCGTCCTTCTTGCTGGACCCGAGGAGCCCAACGCAATGAGCCAGTCCCCCTTCGTCAGCCGCCCCACGCCGATCACCAACGCGACGCAGCTGCAGAAGCCCTCCGGGATGCCGATCCACAAGTACGGCCGCTACGAGGCCGTGCAGATCCCCGACCGCACCTGGCCCGAGCAGCGCATCACGCAGGCGCCCCGCTGGCTGTCGACCGACCTGCGCGACGGCAACCAGGCCCTGATCGACCCGATGTCCCCGGCCCGCAAGCGCGAGATGTTCGACCTGCTGGTCCGCATGGGCTACAAGGAGATCGAGGTCGGCTTCCCCTCCTCCGGCGAGACCGACTTCGCGTTCGTGCGCTCCATCATCGAAGAGGGCGCGATCCCGGACGACGTCACCATCTCCGTACTGACCCAGGCCCGCGAGGACCTGATCGAGCGGACCGTGGAGTCACTGGTCGGCGCCAAGCGCGCCACCGTCCACCTGTACAACGCCACCGCGCCCACCTTCCGCCGGGTCGTCTTCCGCGGCTCGAAGGAGCAGATCAAGCAGATCGCCGTGGACGGCACCCGGCTGGTCATGGAGTACGCGGAGAAGCTGCTGGGACCGGAGACGACCTTCGGCTACCAGTACAGCCCCGAGATCTTCACCGACACCGAGCTGGACTTCGCCCTGGAGGTCTGCGAGGCGGTCTGTGACGTCTGGCAGCCCGGCCCGGGCCGCGAGATCATCCTCAACCTGCCCGCCACCGTGGAGCGTTCGACGCCGTCCACGCACGCGGACCGGTTCGAGTGGATGTCCCGGAACCTGACCCGCCGCGAGCACGTCTGCCTGTCCGTCCACCCGCACAACGACCGCGGCACCGCGGTCGCGGCGGCCGAGCTGGCGATCATGGCCGGCGCCGACCGCATCGAGGGCTGCCTGTTCGGCCAGGGCGAGCGCACCGGCAACGTCGACCTGGTGACCCTGGGCATGAACCTGTTCAGCCAGGGCGTCGACCCGCAGATCGACTTCTCGCAGATCGACGAGATCCGTCGCACGAGCGAGTACTGCAACCAGATGGAGGTCCACCCGCGCCACCCCTACGCGGGCGACTTGGTCTACACCGCCTTCTCCGGCTCCCACCAGGACGCCATCAAGAAGGGCTTCGACGCGATGGAGGCCGACGCGGCCGCCCGGGGCGTCACCGTCGACGACATCGAGTGGGCCGTGCCCTACCTGCCGATCGACCCGAAGGACGTCGGCCGCTCCTACGAGGCCGTCATCCGGGTCAACTCGCAGTCCGGTAAGGGCGGCATCGCATACGTCCTGAAGAACGACCACAAGCTGGACCTGCCCCGCCGGATGCAGATCGAGTTCTCGAAGATCATCCAGCAGAAGACCGACAGCGAGGGCGGCGAGGTCACGCCGGCCGCGATCTGGTCCGTCTTCCAGGACGAGTACCTGCCCAACCCCGACAACGCCGGTGCTCGTTGGGGGCGCATCCAGCTGCGCTCCGGCCAGTCCACCTCCGACACCGACGGCACGGACACGCTGACCGTCGAGGCGGTCGTGGACGGCGTCGACACCGTGCTGACCGGCTCCGGCAACGGCCCGATCTCGGCCTTCTTCGCCGCGCTGCAGGCGATCGGCGTGGACGCCCGCCTGCTGGACTACCAGGAGCACACGATGAGCGAGGGCGCCTCCGCGCAGGCCGCCTCGTACATCGAGTGCGCCATCGACGGCAAGGTCCTGTGGGGCATCGGCATCGACGCCAACACGACCCGCGCCTCGCTGAAGGCCGTCATCTCGGCGGTCAACCGCTCCGCCCGCTGACCCGCCGGCCCGCTCCACGACGGATGCCCCGCACCCCTTCCGAGGGGTGCGGGGCATCCGCCTTCGCCGGCCGCCTCCCGAAGGAGACCACGCCCGGCCCCGTCGTCACCCCCGAGCCGCCCACGCCGACCGAGCCGCCCGTCCCCACCGCGCCCGCGCCTCCCGGGCCGACCCCGAGCGGGGACGGCGGGACGCCCACGGCCCCCGCGACCACCGACCCGGCCTCGGCCCCGGCGCCGTCCGCCACCCCGGAGGGTGATCTCGCGACGACCGGTTCGGCCATCGGTCCCGGCGCGATCGCGGCCGCCGCGGCCGCCGTCCTCGCCGGCGGAGGCTTCCTGGCCTTCGCAAAGCGCCGTCGTCGCGCCTCCCGAGGTTTCGCGGACGGTGTCGTGTCTCGGCCATCTCCACGGCGATCTGCTGACGGGGTGCTGACGCCACATCAAGGATGTGGCTAACATCACGCCAACGCCGGCAGTGCAGCCGGGCCGTTGAGGAGGTGCGTGTGCGGTCTGCCCGGAATTCACGTGGTGGGAAAGTGGGCGTCTGCGGAATCCGCACCTCCTGGAACACGGTCGGAGACGGCGAGTTCTTCTGCGAGGAGTGCGGCGGCGACCGGAACTACCGGCGGCGCACCGGCCGCCGCAGGTTCGCCGTCCTGGGCGTTCCCGTCCTGCCCAGGGGCTGTACGGGCCCCGTCGTCGAGTGCGCGGCCTGTCACACGCACTTCGGTACGGAGGTCCTCGACCGCCCCACGACGAGCCGCTTCTCGGCCATGCTCCGGGACGGCGTGCACACCGTCGCCCTGGCCGTGCTCGCGGCCGGCGGTACGGATTCCCGCGCGGTCCTCGACCGGGCCGTGAGCGCGGTCCGGTCCGCCGGCTTCGCCGAGTGCACTGCCGTCCAGCTCGTCGACCTCGTCGAGGCCCTGGAGGCCGACACCGGGCGCTTCATGCCCGAGGTGAACCCCGAGGGCAGCCTGCTCGCGATCGAGCTCCACGAGGCCCTGGAGCCGCTCACCCCGCACCTGGCGCCCGCCGGACGCGAGTCGATCCTGCTCCAGGCCGCCCGGATCGCCCTCGCCGACGGCGTCTACAGCCCGACCGAGATGGAGGTCCTCGGGACCGTCGGGAACGCGCTCGCGCTCGCGCCCGACGACACCGTCCGCCTCCTCGCCTCGGCGCGGACGGTGCCGTAGGACGGTGCCGTAGGGGGTGCCTTGCCCCTCAGGGCACGATGTTCTGGTTGAGCCGGAACACGTTGTCGGGGTCGTACCGGCGCTTGACCGCGCGCAGCCGGTCGAAGTTCTGCCGGTAGTTGACCCGTACCCGGTCCTGGTCGTCGACGTCCATGAAGTTCACGTACCCGCCCTCCCCGGTGTGCGGGCGCAGCGCCTTCTCGTAGGCTCGGGTCCAGGCGATGTTCGCCTCCGCGTCGGCCGTGCCGGTCGACCAGGTCGCGCCGATGGAGTGCGAGAACGAGGCGTCCCGGTAGGCGAAGGCGGTCTCCTCCGGTCCCACCTCGTGGCAGGCCCCGTCGATCGGGAAGATGGCGGTGTCCGACTCCATCGACGGCATCGTCCCCCCGTACTCCACGTGCACGTCGATCGCGCCGTCCGTGAGCTCCGGGCTGAAGGCGCCCTTCCAGTAGTGGAAGAGCCCCGGCGGCAGCTGCTCGTCGAAGAGGGTGTTGATCACCGGGTACGGCATCCGGTCCATGAACCGGCCGACGACCGGTCCGAGCCCGTCGAGCAGGCCGAGGACCTTGTCGTCGCCCTCCGGCGGGCCGCTGAAGCAGGTGAACGCGGCGCAGATCGGGCGGCCGTGCCAGCGCTCCGGCAGGAACGGTTCCTCGGGACCGAGCGCGAGCACCAGGATCGTGTTGAGCTCGACCGGCGCGTCCTCGGTCATCCGCTGCCAGGCGCGGAACACGTCCGGGCCGAGCGGGTAGCAGGTCAGACCGCCGAAGACGTCCGCGATCGGATGCAGCCGGTACGCGAGCGAGACGGCGACACCGAAGTTCCCGCCGCCGCCCCGCAGCGCCCAGAACAGGTCCGGATGCCGCTCGGCGTCACAGGAGACGAGCGTGCCCTCGGCGGTCACGACGTCCGCCGCGATCAGGTTGTCGCAGCTCAGCCCGCAGCGGCGGGCCAGATGCCCCATGCCGCCGCCCAGCGTCAGGCCCCCGATACCGGTCGTCGAGACGACCCCGCCGGTGGTGGCGAGCCCGAAGGCGTGGGTCGCGTGGTTGAAGTCGCCCCAGGTGGCGCCGCCCTCGGCCCGGGCCGTACGGGCCTCCGGGTCGACCCGGACGCCGCGCATGCGGGACAGGTCGACCACGAGGCCGTCGTCCACGGTGCCGAAGCCGGCGACCGCGTGGGAGCCGCCGCGCACGGCCAGCGGGAGGGAGTGCTCCCGGGCGTGGAGCACCGCCGCGATGACGTCACCGGCGTCCACCGCGTGGACGACGACGGCCGGCCGGCGGTCGTGCAGGGCGTTGTAGACCCGGCGGGACTCGTCGTACGAGGGGTCGCCGCGGGTGACGACGGTGCCGCGCACGGCACCGCGGAGCGTGTCGAGAGGTTTGATGGGCTTGGCTGTGGTGGTCATGGTTCCGGTGTAGCCCGCTGCCTCCGGGGCGCGCATCGCCGGAAAGGCCCATGGGCGGGGTGGGTGCGGCATGGGCGATTCGGCCCACCCCCCCCGTGTGGGCCGTCGTCCCGCCGGGGCGGAACGGGCGGCCACACGGGACGGTGCCGTTGCAGGCGCGGTCAGACCAGGTCGTGGGCGTACGCGTAACCGGTCGCGGCGGCCCGGGAGCCCACGCCCAGCTTGGCGAAGATGTTGTTCAGGTGCCGGGAGACCGTGTGCTCGCTGATCACGAGCGCCTGGGCGATGTCCTTGTTCGTGCCGCCCCCGGCGACCAGCCGCAGGACCTCCGCCTCACGGGCCGTGAGCCCGCCCGGCAGCCGCCGCCGCTTCCCGCCGGAGAGCAGCGCCGCCGCGCGCCGGGCGTCCGGCACGGCCCCGAGCCGCTCGAAGACCGCCCGCGCGGCCGCCAGCTCCAGCCGCGCCGCCTCCTCGTCGCCCACCGTCCGGTCGGCCGCCGCGAGCAGCATCCGCACCTGCGCGGCCTCGTAGGGGACGCGGAGCTCCAGCCAGCCGGCGAGCGCCTGCCGCAGCAGCCGCAGCGCGGGGCCCGTCCGCGCCTCGGCCAGCGCGACCGCGCCCAGCGCCGTGTCGGCCGTCGCCCGCAGCAGCGGTACGTCCCCGGCCAGCGCGTCCAGCTCCCGCGCGGCCCGGGAGGCGCCCGGCACGTCCCGGACGGCGAGCGCCACCTCGGTCCGGGCGGCGAGCAGCCGGGCCCGGCCCAGGAGGTCGTGGCGCGGGTCGCTCTGGCAGGCGAGCGCCAGGTCGACGCCCGCGACGGCCGCGTCCGCCCTGCCCTGCGCGAGGCGCAGCAGCGCGAGCCCCGGCTGCGGGATCCGGCCCAGCTCATGGGCGTGCGCGTACGACACGGCGGCCTCGTCGAGGCGACCCTGGCGCCGCTGGACGTCCCCGGCGGCATAGAACGCGGCGGCGGCCGACTCCAGGCAGTCCACCGGCACCTCCCGGCACGCCTGCCGCGCCTCCTCCTCGGCGAGCGCCCAGGTCCCGAGGAGGTCGAGGACCTCGACCCGGTGGGCCCGGCAGACGCCCCGGAAGGGGTTCTCGCCGGAGGCGACGGCCAGGGCGGCCGACGGCTCGGGCGCCGACGCGCTCCCGGCCTCCGCCGAGGTCTGCGCTCCGGGCTCCGGCGGGCGGCCCGCCCACGGGGGCGCGCACCACTCCATCGCCGCGTTCGTCCACTCCACGGCCCGTCCGAAGTCCGCGGCCTCCATGCACTGGGTGAGGGCCAGGCAGTACAGCCAGCCGGTGAAGACACCGCTCAGCTCGCCGGCGGTGACCGCGCACATCGCGTCGTCGAGGAGGGCGAGCGCCTCGCTCCTGCGGCCGTTCGCGAGGAGCACGGCGGACTCGGCCTGGCGGCTGAGGGCGACGAGGTCGGGGCTGGCGGAGCGCAGCGCGAGGCGGGTCATCCGGCGGGTCGCGGCGAGGGCGGCGGCCCGGTCGCCCTGCTGCTCGGCCTCCTCGGCGTCCGTCCAGGCCAGGAAGCACTGCTCCGGGCAGGGCGGCTGGTCCTCCAGGTGGTGGCGGGCCCGGTGGAGCCAGCCGGCCGCGGCGGCGGGCCGCCCGAGGCCGCGGTACTCGTAGTGCAGCCACCAGGCGGCGAGCCCGGCGCCCCGGTGGTCACCGGCCGCGAGGAAGGCGGCGTGGGAGCGGAGGCGGGCGGTGACGGACTCGTCGACGTGCCCCGACCACCAGGCGGCGTCGGCGAGCACGGACAGGTCGTCGGCGGTCAGTGCCCGGGAGGGGTGCAGGTCGTGGGCGTGCAGCAGCGCGTACGCCTCGGCCCAGGACTCCCGCTCGGCGGCGTCCCGGGCCCGCTCGACCTCGTCGGCCGGGTGAGCCGCGGCGCGAGCGGCCCGGGCGGCTCCGGCGGTGCCGGTGCCGCCGGCGGTGTGCAGTGTGGGTGCGGACATGGCTTCGCCCCTTCCCGGTCCTTTCAGGGTAGGACCGGGAAGGGGCGAGGGCCTCGGCTCGCGCCGGTGACTACTGGATGGCGCCGCTCGCGCGCAGCATGTCCTCGCGCTCGACGATCTTCACGCGCTCGCGGCCCTGCGGCTCGCCGAGCGCCTTCTCGGCGGCGTCCAGGGCGTACCAGCCCTCCCACGTCGTGTACGTGATGCCCTTGCCCTCCAGGAAGGACACGACCGCGTCCGTCTCCGGGGTCTCGGGCGTCAGCAGACGGCCGTTCGCGAAGTCGTCCAGGAGGTTCGCGACCGTCTCGTTCGCGTCGCCCTTGGTGTGGCCGATGAGGCCGACGGGGCCGCGCCGGATCCAGCCGGTGCAGTACGTGGAGGCCATGTGCTCGCCGGACTCCTCGATCACGCGGCCGCCCTGGTCGGGGATGGTGCCGGTCGTGGTGTCCCACGGGATCTTCGGGAGCTCGTCGGAGAGGTAGCCGACGGCGCGGTAGACGGCCGAGACGTCCCAGTCGGTGGTGGCGCCGGTGCCCTTGACGTTTCCGGTGCCGTCCAGCTCGGTGCGCTCGGTGCGCAGACCCACGACCTTGCCGTCCTCGCCGAGGATCTCGACGGGCGACTCGAAGAAGTGCAGGAAGAGCTTGTGGGGGCGGTCGCCGACGTCGCGGATCGCCCAGTTCTCCAGGGTCTTCGCGACCATGTCGGTCTGCTTGTTCTTGCGCCGCTCGGCGATCGAGCCCTCGTCGTAGTCGATGTCCTCGGGGTTGACGATGACCTCGATGGTGGGGGAGTGGTCCAGCTCGCGCAGCTCCATGGGGCTGAACTTGGCCTGGGCCGGGCCGCGGCGGCCGAAGACGTGGATCTCGACGGCCTTGTTGACCTTGAGGCCGTCGTAGACGTTCGCCGGGATCTCGGTGGGGAGGAGCTCGTCCGCGGTCTTCGCGAGGATGCGGGCGATGTCGAGCGCCACGTTGCCGACGCCGAGGACGGCGACCTTCTCGGCCTCCAGCGGCCAGGTGCGCGGGACGTCCGGGTGGCCGTCGTACCAGGAGGCGAAGTCGGCGGCGCCGTACGAACCGTCGAGCTCGACGCCGGGTATGCGGAGCTCGCGGTCGAACATGGCGCCGGTGGAGAAGACCACCGCGTCGTAGAAGGAGCGCAGATCGTCGAGGTGGACGTCGGTGCCGTAGTTCACGTTGCCGAAGAGGCGGACCTGCGGCTTGTCGAGGACCTGGTGGAGGGCGTTGACGATGCCCTTGATCCGCGGGTGGTCGGGGGCGACGCCGTAGCGGATGAGACCGAAGGGGGCCGGCATCCGCTCGAAGAGGTCGATGGACACGCCCGGTTCGGCGGCGGCCTCGGACTTCAGCAGCGCATCGGCGGCGTAGATTCCGGCGGGGCCGGCGCCGACGATCGCGACCCGGAGGGGGCGGGGCATGACTGGGTTCCCTTCGCAAGCGACGTGGCGGCGAGGCCGCCGACACTTAGGTCACCCTAAATAACAACACACGCGAAGTGGTACCCGGGCCCGGTCTATGGACTCATAAGGCGAACTTATGGGGTCTATAAGGGGGAGCGTAGGGGGGTGCGGGGGCCGCGGGGCGAACCGCCCCGGGACGTCAGGCGCCGTCGAGACCGAGCGCGATGAGGACCGTGGCCGTCACCGTCAGGGCGAAGAAGCCGAGGCCGAAGAAGGCGACGATGCCGAGCACGACGAGATCCAGGATCCGCGGTCCCCGGGGCCTGAGGACGGCCACACGCCCGGGGTCCCGGGGGTCGTAGGCGATGTCGACGGTCCACGCGCCGCCGCGCTTCGTCACCAGCCGCTCAAGCCCGGCGGGATCCCGGTAGCCGTACGTGTGCATCTCGCCCGGGACGCGTTCGGCGGCGACCCGCACGCCGTGTCTGCGCAGGTGCCACTCACGGTACGGGGCGTAGGCGATCGTCGCGCAGACCACCAGGAGGAGCAGCCCGATGGAGCCGCCCCCGGCGACCACGACGATGTTGACGGCGGGCCCCGTGAAGCCGACCGTCACGCACATCGCGACGATCAGGAGGGCGCCGTACAGCGAGCCGTGCCTGATCGCGCGCGAGAGCTTCCGCTGCTGGAGGTCGCCGCCGCGGCGGACCCCCGACATGTACTGCGTGCCGTCCACCCGCGCGGGCTCCGCCGGCAGGAGCGCGTTCACCGCGTCCGCGAAGGCCGCGACGGCGGCCTCGTCCGCGCCCTCGAACCGGTACCGCGCGGGTAGGGTGCCGGCCTCGGCCGTCATCTGGACGGTGAGCACCCGCCCTTCGGCGCTCAGCCGCGCGACGCCCGTCAGCAGGACCTGCATCTCCTCCGTGGCCCCGAGCACGAGCAGGATGTCCCTGTCCACGCGCGCGCCGGTGCCGTCGGGGCCCGTGAGGGCGGGTACGGGTGAGGTCATGGACATGGCCGTGATCGTAGGGCCGGGGGAGCGGCCGGTGAACCCCTAGGGCGTGTTGCGAAAGTCCCGCCTGCCCGACCTTCGGGCGGCCGGCGCTACTTTCGCAACACGCCCTAGACCTCCGACAGCATCAGGGCCAGCAGTGCCACGCCGCCGATCCCGCAGAGGAAGACGAACACCCCCGCCGCGCGGGAGAGGCGCTCCATGAACCCCGGCCGCACCGTGACCCAGTCCGCCGGGTCCGCCGGGTCGTACGCGAGCTCCACGTACGGTCCGGCGCTGAGCCTGATGAGGGCGTGGTTCAGCCGGGTGCTGTCCTGATAGACGTACGACCCCGGCAGGTTGGCCGGCCGTGCGAACTCCTTGACGCCGATCCTGCGAATGCGTCGCGCGTGGAGCGACTGTGTCAACTCCTGCATGCTGCCTGCGAAGCAGGCGCCGATGACGGGCGTGAAGAGGACGGTGATCACGGGGTAGGCGGCGCCTTGCGTCAGCCCGCCGAGCACGGCCAGGGCGACGGTCAGGGCGAGGACGGCGAGCGTGAACCACTTCAGCCGGCGGTTGGCCCCCTGTGTCCAGCGCGTCCTTCGGGTGTCGGAGACGACCAGGGAGATGCCGTCGACCTCCTCCCTCTCCTCCTCCGGTTCGAGCAGGGAGTTCACACCCTCGGCGAAGGCGACGGCGCGGGCCCCGTCCACCCCCTCGATCCGAAACACCGTCGGCGTCTCCCCGGCGCGAACCCGCAGCTCGACGGCGACCGATGTCCCTTCGGCCCGCACGCGGGCCACGGCCTCCGCCGGGATGTTGAGGTCCTTGTGGCGACTGCGCAGGAGCAACCCCTCGGGGATGACTGTGAGGTTGGTGCGGTCGTTGCCCGTGAGGACGGGTATGGACGAGAGGTTCGGCATGGCGGTGATCGTAAGGGCCGCGTGAAGGCCGGTGAAGCCCTTGTGTCCGTCAGTCGGCCAGGGAGGCGACGAAGGCGGACCAGGCGGCGGCCGGGACGAGGAGGACGGGGCCGGAGCAGGATGGCCCAATACTCGGGCCTTGTGACGTCCTTGAGGATCCGGGCCCGGTCCGGTCGTGAGGTGACCTTCTCCTGCACGTACTCCTTCGTGGCGAACGGGTTGCCCCCGAGGGTCACGGCCTCGGCGTACCTCGCCGTCTGCATCAGCCCCGGCACCACCGGCGGCGCGAACTCGCAGATCTTCGTCGCCACCTTCTCCAGCTCCGCCACTTCGTGGAAATAAGAGGCGTACGGCGACCTGTTGATGAGTTGTCGTACCGTGCGTTCGAAAATACCGCCGGTTTGTAGGACTTCGTCGATTCTCTTCGCCACGTCCAGCTGCGGCTTTCGAATTCCCTGCTCGAAAAGTCCGATGTATCCGCCGGACACGAACACGCGTCCACCCAGCTCGCCCTGCGAGAGGCGAGAAGCCTCGCGGCGCTCCTTGAGGAGCTCCCCGAAGAACTCCCACGCCTCGTCCTGCTTGCCCTTGGCCATGGATTAACTATCCAACCCTACACCGCAGTTGTACGACCTGTGCATCTGCCGATCCTACGGATCCGGGCCCACCATGGTGAGGCGAAGCGGGAAATGGATTCAGAAAGGCATACGTTGGTGAAGGAAGACACCATGAAGACGACCACGGGGGCACTCGAAGCCACTCAAGAGGCAGTGACGGAATTGCGCGAGGCGCTCGCGAGGGCGGGTATCACTCTTCCCTCGCTCGGGCTCGACGTCGTCACCCTCGCCGCCGACCCTCCGAGGCCGCTCGTGGAATTGGGATGCTGCACGGCGGAAACGGCGCGGCTCATCGCCGCGGCCCTGCTGCCGGGGGAGGAGAACAGGACATGACGCTGCCCATCGGGTCGTACGTCGTGGAGATCCGCACCGGACGGGTCGGGAAGGTCATGGGGCACGAAGGGCCCTACGTCCAGATCCGGCCGCTCGGTGGCGGGCGGGAATGGGACGTGGAGCCCGAGGGTGTGCGCGAGGCGACCTCGTCCGAGCGGCTGAGCGCCGCCACGGCCCACGTGAACGCCCGGAGCCGGGGCGAGGTGCCCTGAAGGTCGCGCGCCACCGGCCGGACGGTGCCCGTCACTCCGGCCGGTGGAGCGTGCGTCCGTAGGCGAGCAGCAGGAGTTCCTGGGCGGGGCGGCGCACCGCCCGGGAGCCGGTCCCGTACGACCAGTCCAGGTCGGTGGCCCGCAGGACGGTGCCGGCGAGGTCCGCCCCGAAGAAGCGGAGCGTCCGAGGTGTGACCGTGCCCAGCAGGATCCGCAGGCGCTCCTCGGGGATCCGGCGCCCGAGGCCGAGCGGGACGGTGATGTCCAGGCCGTGGATCACGTCGTGGCCGAGGGCCGATGTCAGCCCGCCCACCGGTGGCGTCCAGGGATGGTGGGCGTTGTCCCGCAGGGCTGCCGCGAGTTCGTGCGGGGTGAGGGCCGTGGCGTCCCGGCGCGCGAGGCGGTCGGTCATCCGGTGCAGGTTGCCGCGGGCGCGGGCGAGCTCCAGCGCCGTCCTGCCGAAGGAGTACCGGAACCCCATGCTCATGTGGCCGGCGACCTCCCGTACGCGCCAGCCTCCGCACAGCGTCGGCGCGTCCCACTGTTCGTCGGTCAGCCCGTCCAGGACGTCGGCCAGTTCGCGCCGCTCGGCCGCGATCTCGGCCCGCAACCGGGCCCGTGTCCCGGCCTGTGTCTCCGTCGTCGTGGTCTCCATGGCCACCAGCGTGGTCAACGACCTGCCATAAGTCCAAGAGCCAGTTCTTCTCCTCACTAGAATCACTGCTTATGGAGCTTCGCCAGCTGCAGTACTTCCTCGCCGTCGTCGAGGAGGCAAACTTCACCCGCGCCGCCGCCCGCCTCCATCTCGCGCAGCCGGGCGTGAGCGCGCAGATCCGGCAGCTGGAGCGGGAGCTCGGGCAGCCGCTGCTCGACCGCTCCGGGCGGACCGTGACCACGACCGCCGTCGGCGAGGCGGTCCTCCCCTTCGCGCGGGCGGCGCTCGCGGCCGTCGAGGGGCTGCGGCGGACCGTGGACGAGTTCTCCGGGCTCGTCCGGGGGCAGGTCACGATCGGGCTCGTGTCCGGAGCCGCCGTCGAGGAGTTCGACGTGGCCGCCGTCCTGGCCGATTTCCACGACGACCACCCGCAGGTCGAGATCTCCCTCACCGAGGACACCTCGGAGCGGATGCTCACCGCTCTGCGCCGGGGCGAACTCGACCTCGCCGTGATCGGCCTCGCCGACGACGGGCCCCCGCAGGGCGTCGACCTCCAGGTCCTCGTCGACGTACCCCTGATCGTCGCTGCCGCCCCGGACGACCCGCTGCTCGCCACCGTCGAGGACGGCCGGGCGGCACTCCCGCTCGCCGCCCTCGACGGCCGTCCCCTGATCAGCCTGCCGCACGGCACCGGTCTGCGCGGGGTGCTGGAGCACGCCTGCGCCCGGGCGGGCTTCCGGCCGCGCGTCGCCTTCGAGGCCGCCGCCCCGCTGCTCCTCGCGCGGCTCGCCGCCCGCGGCCTCGGGGTCGCCGTCCTCCCCGAGCTCCCGCCCGGGGCGGCGGCCGAGCTGGGACTCCGTACCCTCCCTCTCGCCGAACCGGACCTCCGCGGCCGCGTCGCCCTCGCCTGGCCGGCGGACGGACCCGCGGCGCCGGCGGCCGCGGTCCTCCTCGCCCGGATGCGGAAGGCGTTCCCCGCGGTCGGAACGCCCCCGCCGTACGGGAGAATGGGCCCATGAGTCTGTTCCGCGACGACGGCATCGTGCTGCGCACCCAGAAGCTGGGTGAAGCGGACCGCATCATCACGATCCTCACGCGCGGTCACGGGCGCGTACGCGCTGTGGCGCGCGGGGTGCGGCGGACGAAGTCGAAGTTCGGGGCGCGGCTCGAACCCTTCTCCCACGTGGACGTGCAGTTCTTCGCCCGGGGGAGTGAGCTGGTCGGCCGCGGGCTGCCGCTCTGCACACAGAGCGAGACGATCGCCGCGTACGGCGGCGGGATCGTCACCGACTACGCCCGGTACACCGCCGGCACGGCCATGCTGGAGACGGCGGAGCGGTTCACCGACCACGAGGGCGAACCCGCCGTGCAGCAGTACCTGCTGCTGGTCGGAGGCCTGCGGACGCTCGCCAGGGGCGAGCACGCGCCGCACCTCATCCTCGACGCCTTCCTCCTCCGCTCGCTCGCCGTGAACGGCTACGCGCCCAGCTTCGACGACTGCGCGAAATGCGGACTCCCCGGCCCGAACCGGTTCTTCTCGGTCGGGGCAGGCGGAGTCATATGCGGCGACTGCCGGGTGCCCGGAAGCGTCGTACCCTCTGCGGAGGCCATCGGCCTGCTCAGCGCGCTGCTCACCGGCGACTGGGCGACGGCGGACGCGTGCGAGCCGCGTCACGTCAGGGAGGGCAGCGGACTCGTGTCCGCCTATCTGCACTGGCACCTGGAGCGCGGCCTGCGCTCCCTGCGGTACGTAGAGAAGAACTAGGAGAGACCACCCATGGCCATCGGACGACTTCTCGGGCGGCAGCGTCGGGAGTACAGCACCCCCGAGCCGCACCCTTCCGGTGCCCGCCCGCCGAAGCTCCAGCCCGAGTTCGTCCCGGAGCACGTCGCGATCGTCATGGACGGCAACGGCCGCTGGGCCAAGGAGCGCGGTCTGCCGCGCACCGAGGGGCACAAGGTCGGCGCCGAGCAGGTGCTCGACGTCCTCCAGGGCGCGATCGAGATGGGCGTCGGATCGATCTCGCTCTACGCCTTCTCCACCGAGAACTGGAAGCGCTCGCCCGAGGAGGTGCGCTTCCTCATGAACTTCAACCGCGACTTCATCCGCAAGACCCGCGACCAGCTCGACGAGCTCGGCATCCGCGTGCGCTGGGTCGGCCGGATGCCCAAGCTGTGGAAGTCGGTGGCCAAGGAGCTCCAGGTCGCGCAGGAGCAGACCAGGGACAACACCAGGCTCACGCTCTACTTCTGCATGAACTACGGCGGCCGCGCGGAGCTCACGGACGCCGCGCAGGCGCTCGCGGAGGACGTGAAGGCGGGCAGGCTCGACCCGGCGAAGATCACCGAGAAGACCGTCCAGAAGTACCTGTACTACCCGGACATGCCGGACGTGGACCTCTTCCTGCGGCCCAGCGGCGAGCAGCGCACCTCCAACTACCTGATCTGGCAGAGCGCGTACGCCGAGATGGTCTTCCAGGACGTGCTGTGGCCGGACTTCGACCGCCGCGACCTGTGGCGCGCCTGTGTCGAGTACGCGTCCCGCGACCGCCGCTTCGGCGGCGTCGACCCGGCCGACCTGGCCGTCCTCGACAAGGCCTGATCACTCTCCGGGGGGAAGTTCCGTGGAAGCGAACGAACGGGTCGGGCAGGGCGAGCAGGCCGGGCGCCCCGTCGAGCTGGTCTACCCGGCCGTCTTCGAGGACGTGCACGAGGCCGTACGGATCCGGATGCGGACCCTCCTCTGGTGGCGGCTGGTGCGGTGGGCGGCGTGGGGCGCCTGCGCTCTCGCCCTTCTCGTCTGCGTCCTCGCCCTGCTGCCGCCCACGCCCGAGCCGGGCACGGTGGCCAAGATGGCGGGGCTCGGCCTCGTGGCCGTGGCCGGCGCCGAGCTGACGCCCTGGCTGACGGCCCGCGCCTTCTTCATGGCGGTCCGGTCCCAGGGCGAGGCCACCGCCGTCGTCGACGAGGCCGGGGGCCGCTGGAGCCTGCCGGACACCGAGACGACGATCCGGTGGGCGCTGATGCCCCGGTACGTCGAGACGCCCCGGCTCTTCGTCCTGCTCACCGCGGACAGGACCGGCAGCGGCTTCGCGTACCTGCCGAAGCGGGGGCTCGCCGGGCCCGGCGAGGAGGAGCGGCTGCGGGCGCTCCTGGACCGGAACATCGCGCGGGTGTGAACGCGCGGGAGGGCCCGCACCGGATGCGTCCGGTGCGGGCCCTCCCGTCTGCGTACGGGCTACTCCTCGGCGCACTCCGCGCACGTGCCGAAGATCTCGACCGTGTGCGCCACGTTCACGAAGCCGTGCTCCGAGGCGATCGTCTCGGCCCACTGCTCCACCATCGGGCCCTCCACCTCCACGGCCTTGCCGCAGACGCGGCAGACCAGGTGGTGGTGGTGGTCGCCGGTCGAGCAGCGGCGGTAGACCGTCTCGCCGTCGCTCGTGCGCAGCGCGTCGACCTCGCCCGCGTCCGCGAGGGACTGGAGCGTCCGGTAGACGGTGGTGAGGCCGACCGAGTCGCCGCGGTGCTTGAGCATGTCGTGCAGCTCCTGGGCGCTGCGGAACTCGTCCACCTCGTTCAGCGCCGCCGACACGGCGGCCCGCTGCTTGGTCGAGCGGCCTCGTACGGGGGGTCCTGCCGTCACCACGGGGGCCTCCTTGAATGCTTGTCTGCCCCCGCCATTCTGCCAGCCCCCCGTGCGCCCGCGGTCAGACCTCGTACCGCCGGTCAGACCTTCACGTCGTCGCTCGCCCGGGGCCGCGGCGGCTGCGGTGCGTCGCAGCCCTCCGCGCCCGCCTCGCCCGCCCGGGCCCGCCGCTTGGCGAGCGGGGTGGCCAGGAGCGTCAGGAGGACGAAGACGCCGATCGCGTACAGGACGATCGTCGCGCCGGGCGGGACGTCCTGGTAGTACGAGGTGGCCGTGCCCGCCAGGGTGACCGTGACGCCGGTCGCCACGGCGAGGACGAAGGTCGTGCGGAACGACTTCGACAGCTGCTGGGCGGCCGCCACCGGCACCACCATGAGCGCGCTGACCAGCAGCAGGCCCACGACCCGCATCGCGACCGTGACCGTCACCGCGGCGGTGACCGCGACGAGCAGGTTCAGGGCGCGCACCGGCAGACCGGTGACCCGGGCGAACTCCTCGTCCTGGCTGACGGCGAAGAGCTGGCGGCGCAGGCCGACCGTGACCAGGACCACGAAGGCGGCGAGGACCGCGATCGCGATGATGTCCTCGGACGAGACGGTGGAGAGCGAGCCGAAGAGGTACGAGCTGAGGTTGGCGTTGGAGCCGGTCGGCGAGAGGTTGATCAGGAGGACGCCGCCGGCCATGCCGCCGTAGAAGAGCAGAGCGAGCGCGAGGTCGCCGCGGGTCTTCCCGTACGCCCGGATCAGCTCCATGGCGACCGAACCGGCGATGGCGACCAGGGTCGCCATCCAGACGGGGCTGGAGTTCAGCAGGAAGCCGAGACCGACGCCGGTCATGGCGACGTGGCCGATGCCGTCGCCCATCAGCGCCTGGCGGCGCTGGACGAGGTAGATGCCGACGGCGGGCGCGGTGATGCCGACGAGCACGGCCGCGAGGAGCGCGCGCTGCATGAAGGCGAGTTCGAGCATTTCCATGATCAGGTCTGCTTCCTCAGGTCAGCAGACCCGTACGGAGCGGCTCACCGGCCGCGTGCGGATGGACGTGGTCGTGGCCGGGGAGCGCGTGCTGCCCGACCGCCTCGGGCGGCGGGCCGTCGTGGACGACGCAGCCGTCGCGCAGGACGACCGCCCGGTCGATCAGCGGCTCCAGCGGTCCCAGCTCGTGCAGGACGAGGAGGACGGAGGTGCCGCCCGCGACCTGCTCGCGCAGGGTCGCCGCGAGGATCTCCTGGCTCGCGAGGTCCACGCCGGCCATCGGCTCGTCCATGATCAGCAGCTCGGGCTCGGAGGCGAGCGCCCGCGCGATGAGGACGCGCTGGTGCTGGCCTCCGGAGAGCGCGGAGACGGAGTCCCTGGCGCGGTCGGTGAGGCCGACGAGGTCGATGGCGGCTTCGACGGCGGCCTTGTCGGCCTTCGTCAGCCAGCCGAAGCGGCGGCGGGAGAGCCGGCCGGAGGCGACGACCTCGCGGATGGTCGCGGGGACGCCGCTCGCCGCGGTGGTGCGCTGCGGTACGTAGCCGACGCGGGACCAGTCGCGGAACCGCTTCTGCTCCGTGCCGAACAGCTCGATCCGGCCGCCGGTCAGCGGCACCTGGCCGATGACGGAGCGGACGGCGGTGGACTTGCCGGAGCCGTTGGCACCGAGCAGGGCGACGACCTCACCGCGGCGGACGGTGAGGTCGACGCCCCGGAGGACGGGCCGGGCGCCGAGGGCCGCCGTGGCTCCGCGGACGGAGATGACGGGTTCCGGATCCAGTTCCTGGGCCATGGCTCGTGCCTCCTGCTGTGCTGCTGTGGTCACTTGGCGCCGAGGGCCTTCTTCAGCGCGGCGAGGTTGGACTGCATGACCTCGATGTAGTCATCGCCCTTGGACTTGTCCGTGATTCCCTCCAGCGGGTCGAGCACGTCGGTCGTGAGACCGGTGTCGCCCGCGAGGGTCTTCGCGGTCTTGTCGCTCGCGAGGGTCTCGAAGAAGACGGTGGAGACCTTGTCCTTCTTCGCGATGTCCTGGAGTTCCTTGATGCGGGCGGGGCTCGGCTCGGACTCGGGGTCGATGCCGGTGATGCCCTCCTGCTCCAGGCCGTAGCGCTCGGCGAGGTAGCCGAAGGCGGAGTGCGTGGTGATGAAGGTCCTGGTGGTGGTGTTCTTCAGGCCCGTCTCGAACTGGGTGTCCAGGTCGCCGAGCTTCTTCACCAGGGCGGCGGTGTTCTTCTTGTAGTCCGTGGCGTGGGCCGGGTCGGCCTTCTCCAGGGCGGCGCCGACGCCCTTGGCGACCTCGGCGTACTTCACGGGGTCGAGCCAGATGTGCGGGTCGGTGCCGGCCTCGGTGCTGTGGTCGTGGCCCTCGTGGCCCTCGTGCCCGGCTTCCTCGGCGCCGTGCTCCTCGCCGTGTGCGGCGTGCTCCTCGGCGGACTCGCCCTCGTGGCCGGCCTCGGTGCCGTGCGCCTCGAGCTTCGTGAGGCCGGCGGCGTCGACGGTGTTCTCGACGCCGGCCTGGGCGATGGCGTCGTCGACGGCGGGCTGGATGCCCTTGAGGTAGAGGATGACGTCGGCCTCGCCGAGCTCGCCGATCTGCCGCGGCTTGAGCTCCAGGTCGTGGGGTTCGACGCCGGGCTTGGTGAGCGTGTCGACGGAGACGTGGCCGCCGCCTATCTGCTCGGCCAGGTACTGCATGGGGTAGAACGACGCGACCACGTCCAGCTTGCCGCTGCTCCCCTTGTCGGCGGCGTCGGAGGTTCCGGCGCAGGCGGACAGGGTGACGAGACCGAGCGCGACGGCTCCGGTGACGGCGGTGGCGGGTATCAGGCGACGTACGTTCATGACACTCATTTTCAACAAAACTGGAAACGATTGTCAATTGTCGTATGTGTGGTCCGGCCCACGGTGCGGCCCACGGTGCGGTCGCCGGGGTGGTCGGGCGGTGGTCGGACGGGCCCCGCGCCCGGGCCGCTCGCTCCCCGTCGCAGAACCGATTTGATACGGGGGGTGCGGGCGCCGGTAACCTGTGGCATTCGCACTTCGTCGTCGTAATGAAGAGAGCACCGTGGCCGCCGACAAGATCGACACCATCGTCAGCCTGAGCAAGCGCCGTGGCTTCGTCTACCCGTGCAGTGAGATCTACGGCGGCCAGCGTGCCGCCTGGGACTACGGACCGCTGGGTGTCGAGCTCAAGGAGAACCTCAAGCGCCAGTGGTGGCGTTACATGGTCACCGCGCGCGAGGACGTCGTCGGCATCGACTCGTCGGTGATCCTGGCCACCGAGGTCTGGGAGGCCTCCGGTCACGTCGCCACGTTCACCGACCCGCTGACCGAGTGCACCTCCTGCCACAAGCGCTTCCGCGCGGACCACCTGGAGGAGGCGTACGAGGCGAAGCACGGCCGTCTCCCCGAGAACGGCTTCGCCGACCTCAACTGCCCCAACTGCGGCAACAAGGGCACCTTCACCGAGCCCAAGCAGTTCTCCGGCCTGCTCTCCACGCACCTCGGCCCGACCCAGGACACCGGCTCCGTCGCCTACCTGCGTCCCGAGACCGCCCAGGGCATCTTCACCAACTTCGGCCAGGTCCAGCAGACCTCGCGCAAGAAGCCCCCGTTCGGCATCGGCCAGATGGGCAAGTCCTTCCGGAACGAGATCACTCCGGGCAACTTCATCTTCCGCACGCGCGAGTTCGAGCAGATGGAGATGGAGTTCTTCGTCAAGCCGGGCGAGGACGAGCAGTGGCAGGAATACTGGATGGAGCAGCGCTGGAACTGGTACACGGGCCTGGGTCTCCGTGAGGAGAACATGCGCTGGTACGAGCACCCGAAGGAGAAGCTCTCCCACTACTCGAAGCGCACCGCCGACATCGAGTACCGCTTCCAGTTCGGCGGCAGCGAGTGGGGCGAGCTGGAGGGCGTCGCCAACCGCACCGACTACGACCTGAACGCGCACTCCAAGGCCTCCGGCGCCAACCTCACGTACCTGGACCAGGAGACCGGCGAGCGCTACACGCCGTACGTCATCGAGCCCGCCGCCGGTGTCGGCCGCGCGATGCTGGCCTTCCTCCTCGACGCGTACAACGAGGACGAGGCCCCCAACGCCAAGGGCGTCATGGAGAAGCGCGTCGTGCTGCGCCTCGACCCGCGCCTGGCCCCGGTCAAGGTCGCCGTCCTGCCGCTCTCCCGCAACCCGCAGCTCTCCCCGAAGGCCAAGGGCCTGGCGGCGGACCTGCGGCAGAACTGGAACATCGAGTTCGACGACGCCGGCGCCATCGGCCGCCGCTACCGCCGTCAGGACGAGATCGGCACCCCGTTCTGCGTGACCGTCGACTTCGACACCCTCGACGACAACGCGGTGACCGTGCGCGAGCGCGACACCATGAAGCAGGAGCGCGTCTCCCTCGACCAGATCCAGGGCTACCTGGGCAGCCGCCTCCTCGGCTGCTGAATCTGATCGTCCGTACGCGAAGGCCCCCGGTTCCGTCCTCGGAACCGGGGGCCTTCACGTGCATGCCGGGTCATGACCCTCAGGGCCGTGACCGTCAGGCCTTCAGTGCCCGCTGGACCAGGGAGACGACCGCCGTGAAGGCTTCCTCGACGTCCGGGGCCGACCAGTCGGCGGCGTGGGCCGGGTTGTGGAAGCGGTCCGTGGCGTCGAAGACCGCGCGGGCCGTCGTCGTGGCGTCCTTCTCCGGGGCGGCGAACAGGTTCTCGGTGCGGCCGTCCGCCAGGATCCGGGCGATCTGCTCGACGAGGTGGTCCTCGTGCCGGTCGACGACCGCGCTGTTCTCGCCGATCAGGACCTGGAACGTGGCCATCAGCTCGGGGTCGCCGCCCGCCTTGCGCCGCTTCAGGGTGAAGAGGGCCGTGAGCCAGCCGGTGAGCCGCTCGTCCGCGGGCTCGCCGCCGTCGACGTACGGGCGCAGGGCGACGATCGTCCGCTCCAGCCACCGCTCGGTGACCGCCTCGCGGAGGGCCGCCTTCGTACGGAAGTGGCGGTACACGCTGCCGTGGCTGACGCCGAGGACCCGGGCCACGTCGACGACGGTCGCCTTCGCGGGGCCGTAACGCCGGAGCACCTCCTCGGTGGCTTCGAGGATGCGCTCGGCGGTCAGGGTCTCGGTGGCGGCCATGCGACGACAGTACCTGTCAGCGCTCGCTGTCCAGGTGGGCCATCTGCGCGGCCGGGTAGCGCTCGCCGGCCGCGGCGCCCGCCGGGACGGCCTCCTCGATCGCCGCGAGGTCGGCGGCGTCGAGCGTGACGTCCAGGGCGCCGAGCGCCTCCGCGAGCCGGTCCCGGCGGCGGGCGCCGACCAGCGGGACGATGTCCGCGCCCTGTCGTTCGCCCTGCGCGAGGACCCAGGCGATGGCGGTCTGCGCGACCGTGACGCCCTTCGCCTCGGCGAGCGCCCGCAGCCGGTCCACCAGGTCGAGGTTCCGGTGGAGGTTGTCGCCCTGGAAGCGCGGGCTCATGCCCCGGAAGTCGTCCGGCGCCAGCTCGCGGTCCCGGGTGAAGTGGCCGCTGATCAGGCCGCGCGACAGCACTCCGTACGCCGTGACGCCGATGCCCAGCTCGCGCGCGGCCGGGAGGATCTTCTCCTCGATGGAGCGGGAGATCAGCGAGTACTCGATCTGGAGGTCGGCGATCGGGGCCACCGCCGCCGCCCTGCGCAGGGTGTCCGCGCCGACCTCGGAGAGACCGATGTGGCGGACGTGGCCCGCCTCGACCAGCTCGGCGATCGCGCCGACGGTCTCCTCGATCGGGACGTCGGGGTCGACACGGGCGATCCGGTAGATGTCGATGTGGTCGGTGCCGAGGCGCTGGAGCGAGTACGCCGCGAAGTTCTTCACCGCGGCCGGGCGGCCGTCGTACCCGGTGAAGCCGCCCTCGACCGTGCGCAGCGCGCCGAACTTCACGCTGGTCAGCGCCTGCTCGCGGGCGGCCGCCGGGGCGCTGCGGAGCGCTTCGGCGATCAGGAGCTCGTTGTGCCCCATTCCGTAGAAGTCACCCGTGTCGAGCAGGGTCACCCCGGCGTCCAGCGCGGCGTGGAGGGTGGCGATCGACTCGGCGCGGTCGCTCTCCCCGTACAGCGCGGACATGCCCATGCAGCCGAGGCCGAGGGCGGAGACCGCGGGGCCGGTGGTGCCGAGCCGGCGGGTGGGGACGAGGGCGGGGGCGGGGTTCTGGTTCGTGGTCATGGGACAACCATGACATGTGCGATGACAGATTTCAATATCTGTCATCTGTCGGAAGGGGGAGGGAGAGTGGGGGAGGCTGGGTGAGGTGGGGGTGGGGCGGGGGTCAGGTGGGGGTGGAGTGGGGTGGGGGCGTGGGGAAAAACGGGTGCCGCCCTTTCGGCGCCGGGGTAGCGTCAGCGGCATGTCTCTGTTCTTCCAGATCTACGAGTGAGCGCGCCGCACAGGCCGACCGACCATCGCCCACCTCACTGATTGGGAGAACCCCCATGGGCAAGAGCCGAAACGACCTCCTCGGCGTCGGCGGACAGCGCAAGAAGCTGTCCCGCGCCGACCAGCACGGCACCGGACGGAGCCGCGGCACCGTCCGCCGGACCGCCGACGACCAGAAGCAGGAGCTCCTGCGCAAGATGCGCGAGCGCGCGCAGGGAGCCGGGGCCGCCGAGAGCGGCCAGGAGTAGCGGTCACCGAGTGAGCGGAGGGCCCGGGGTGTCGCCACCCCGGGCCCTTCTCTCAGCCCAGGTTCCTCGGCAGCCGCAGCGCGAGCACCGCGGTCACGAGCGCCGCCGCGAGCTGGAGGAGCAGCGTCACCGTCAGGGCCGTCCCCGACTCCGGGCCGGCGGCGGACAGGCTCAGGAAGAGCGTGCCGAGGGTGGCGACGCCCAGCGTCAGCGCCGTCTGCTGCGTCGTCACCAGGACCCCGCTGCCCACGCCCGCCCGCTCCGGCGGCACGTCCGAGAGCACCACCCGGAAGAGCACCGGGAGCTGGAGCCCCTGCCCGAGGCCCGCGAGGGCCATCCCGGGGAGCAGGCGCCCCACCGACAGATCCGGCCAGGACCGCCAGGCCGTCAGGGCGATCAGCCCCAGGCCGAGCGCCTGGAGCAGGGCGCCCGCCGGAACCACCCGGGTGCCCCACCGCCGTACGAGCCGGGGACCCGCCAGCGAGGCCCCGAAGAAGGCCACCGCCATCGGGACGAGCGCCAGACCCGAGGCCACCGCACCCAGGCCCAGGCCCTGCTGGAGCGCCACCGCGATCACGAACATGAAGCCGCCGAAGCCGCCGGACAGCGGCAGCACCAGGAGCAGCCCGCGCCGCAGCGAGACCAGGCCGAGCAGGCTCGGCGGGACCAGCGGGGTGTCGCCCCGCTCCTCCGCCCGCCGCTCCACCCGCCAGAAGGCCGCCGCCGCACACGGGGACACCGCGAGCGAGACCCAGGTCCACGGCGGCCACCCGGCCGTTCGGCCCTCCGTCAGCGGGGCGAGCAGGGTGAGCAGCGCGACCGCGAGGAGCAGGGTGCCCCGGACGTCGACCGGGGCCGGCCGGTCCGCGCGGGTCTCCGGCACGGTCCGCAGGGCGAGCAGCAGGCCCACGACCGCCACCGGCACGTTCACCAGGAAGACCGAGCGCCAGCCCGTGCCCGCGACGTCGGCGGCGACGAGGACGCCGCCCAGGATCTGACCGGTCACCATCGACAGGCCGGCGGTCGCCCCGTACAGGCTCAGCGCCTTCGCCCGGCGCGGTCCCGACGTCGAGGCGTGGATGGTCGCGAGCACCTGCGGCAGCATCAGGGCCGCCGCGGCGCCCTGGGCCACCCGGGCCGCGACGAGGGTCCACGCGTCCGGCGCGAGCCCGCAGGCCAGCGAGGTCAGGCCGAAGGCGGTCATGCCGGCGAGGAAGAGACGGCGGCGGCCGAAGAGGTCTCCGAGGCGTCCGCCGAGGACGAGGAGGACGGCGTACGACAGGCCGTAGCCGGTCACGACGAGTTCCAGCAGCGAGGGGCCGGCCGCCAGGTCCCGGCCGACGGAGGGCAGGGCGACGTTGACGATGAAGAAGTCGATCAGCGGCAGCGCGGCCCCGAGGAGAACGGTGAACAGGCCCAGCGGGCCGAGCGGCGAGGCGCCGGCGCCCCGGCCGGCGGTCGGTGCGCCGGACCGGGCGGAGGCGGAGGGGGAGGCGGAGGTCGAAGTCACGCCTTCGACGATCCGCGCGCGCTCAGACTGGTACCAGAGTCTCCTTATCCTGGTACAAGCACTACCTGGCAACCGGCCGGCCGCCTTGGCACGCTGGAGGAGTGACGATCATGACGACGCCCGTGGCCGCGGCTCCCGTGCCGGCGACCGGCGCGGCCTCGCCCGCGGACCGGCGGCACGAGCTCGCCGCCTTCCTCCGCAGCCGCCGCGAGCGCATCACCCCCGAGCAGGTCGGCCTGCCCAGGGGCCGCCGTCGCCGGACCCCCGGCCTGCGCCGCGAGGAGGTCGCCCACCTCTCCGCCGTCGGCGTCACCTGGTACACCTGGCTGGAACAGGCCCGCGACATCCAGGTCTCCCCGCAGGTCCTCGACGCCCTCGCCGACGCGCTGCTTTTTGACCCGACCGAGCGGAGCCACCTCTTCGCCCTCGCCGGGCACTCCGACCCGCACCCCGGGACGAGCTCCCCGGCCGTCACGCCCGCGCTGCGGAAGATGCTCGACCAGCTGGAGCCGCTGCCCGCCGCCGTCCAGAACAGCAGGTTCGACTTCCTCGCCTACAACCGCACCTTCGGGCGGCTCTTCCGCGACCTGGACGCCCTGCCCCGCGAGGACCGGAACTCCCTCTGGCTGGCCTGCACCGACGCGGACTTCCGGGCCGCCGCCACCGATCTGCCGGACCTCCTCCCCGTCCTCGCCGGGAAGCTCCGCGCCGCCATGGCCGAGCACCTCGCGGAGCCCGCCTGGAAGGCGCTCGTCCAGCGGCTCGAAGCGGCGTCGCCCGAGTTCCGGAGGATCTGGGCCCGGCACGACGTGGTCGCCCCGGGCGGGCGCACCAAGGTCATCCACAACGCCCTCGTCGGTGTGCTCCGGTTCGAGCACACCAACCTGTGGCTCGGCCCGACCTCCGGGCCGTGCCTCGTGACGTACGTCCCCGTGGACGAGACGACCCGGGCCGGCGTGGAGCGGCTCCTCGCCCTGGTCACCGAGGAGGACGGAGCCGCGCGCGTGTGAGCTCCGGCATGTTCGGATAGTACGGCTAACTAATGACCGGCGCAGTGCGCGACAATGGCCCAATGACCGCGTTCTCCCCTCTCGCCATCGGGCCGCACATCGTGCAGCCGCCGGTGGTGCTCGCCCCGATGGCCGGCATCACCAACGCCCCCTTCCGTACCCTCTGCCGCGAGTTCAGCGGCGGCAAGGGGCTGTTCGTGAGCGAGATGATCACGACGCGCGCCCTGGTCGAGCGCAACGAGAAGACGATGCAGCTCATCCGGTTCGACGAGACCGAGAAGCCGCGCTCGATCCAGCTGTACGGGGTGGACCCCGTGACGGTCGGCAAGGCCGTGCGGATGATCGTCGACGAGGACCTCGCCGACCACATCGACCTGAACTTCGGCTGCCCCGTCCCCAAGGTGACGCGGAAGGGCGGCGGCTCGGCCCTCCCGTACAAGCGGCCGCTGCTGCGCGCGATCCTGCACGAGGCCGTGAGCAACGCGGGCGACCTGCCGGTCACGATGAAGATGCGCAAGGGCATCGACGACGACCACATCACCTACCTCGACGCGGGCCGGATCGCGGTCGAGGAGGGCGTCACGGCGATCGCCCTCCACGGGCGGACCGCGGCCCAGCACTACGGCGGCACGGCGGACTGGGACGCCATCGCGCGCCTCAAGGAGCACGTGCCCGAGATCCCGGTCCTCGGCAACGGCGACATCTGGTCGGCCGACGACGCCCTGCGGATGATGCGGGAGACGGGCTGCGACGGTGTCGTCGTCGGGCGCGGCTGCCTGGGCCGTCCGTGGCTCTTCGGCGACCTCGTGGCGGGCTTCGAGGGCACGGGGGAGTACGCCCAGCCGGGACTGCGGGTGGTCGCGGACGCGATGGTGAAGCACGCGCGGCTGCTCGGCGAGTGGCTGGGCGACGAGGCACGCGGTGTCATCGACTTCCGCAAGCATGTGGCCTGGTACCTGAAGGGCTTCGCGGTCGGCTCCGAGATGCGTAAGAAGCTCGCCGTCACCTCCTCCCTGGACGAGCTGAGCGCTCAGTTGAGCGAGCTCGACCTGGACCAGCCGTGGCCCGTCGGCGCGGACGGCCCTCGGGGTCGTACGTCCGGAAACAACCGAGTTGTCCTGCCGGACGGCTGGTTGAAGGACCCGTACGACTGCGCGGGCGTGAGCGAGGACGCAGAGCTGGACACGTCCGGCGGGTGAGATCCGGGCAGGAATCGACCGTTCCTGAGGAGTGATCCTCGCCACCCCTGAGGGGGGTGGTGCTCACATGAGCAGGTAACGGACGGCTGCACAGCCTGAAGGGTGGCACTGGGTGCCACCCTTTTTGCGTTCAAGAAGTGAACGCAAGTGCTGTGATGTACGCTCAAGTGAGCGGCGAACCTCTATTTTGGGTTATCTGAGCTTCGGGGTCTGAAAGCGGAAGCTACCTCTCAGTTACTTTCGATGTGCTGGCGGACGGGTGGTTAAGACCATGTGACCGGCAGGCGTACCTCCACAGACGCCTTCGATCTGGGTATGTTCCTCGCCGTCAGGGCAGCCAACCGAGTCATCGAGGAGTCGGGACCCGTGTCGGAAATTAATGATCAGAAGTTCGTCTACGACTTCACCGAGGGCAACAGGGACCTGAAGGACCTGCTCGGTGGCAAGGGCGCGAACCTCGCCGAGATGACCAACCTCGGCCTGCCGGTTCCCCCCGGCTTCACGATCACCACCGAGGCGTGCAAGGTCTACCTCGAGAGCGGTTCGGAGCCCGTCGCGCTGCGCGACGAGGTGAGCGCCCACCTCGACGCGCTCGAGCAGCAGATGGGCAAGAAGCTGGGCCAGGCCGACGACCCTCTGCTGGTCTCGGTCCGCTCCGGAGCCAAGTTCTCCATGCCGGGCATGATGGACACGGTCCTCAACATCGGCCTCTCCGACGAGTCCGTGACCGGCCTCGCCCGCCAGGCCGACAACGAGCGCTTCGCGTGGGACTCGTACCGCCGCCTCATCCAGATGTTCGGCAAGACCGTGCTCGGCGTCGACGGCGAGCTCTTCGAGGAGGCCCTCGACGAGGCCAAGGCCGCGAAGAAGGTCGCCAGCGACACCGACCTGGACGCCGCCGACCTCAAGAAGGTCGTCAAGCAGTTCAAGAAGATCGTGAAGGCCCAGACCGGCCGCGACTTCCCCCAGGACGCGCGTGAGCAGATGGACCTCGCCATCGAGGCCGTCTTCAACTCCTGGAACACCGACCGCGCGAAGCTGTACCGCCGCCAGGAGCGCATCCCGGGCGACCTCGGCACCGCCGTCAACGTCTGCTCGATGGTCTTCGGCAACCTCGGCCCGGACTCCGGCACCGGCGTCGCCTTCACCCGCGACCCCGCCTCCGGCCACGCCGGCGTCTACGGCGACTACCTGCAGAACGCGCAGGGCGAGGACGTCGTCGCCGGTATCCGCAACACCGTGCCGCTGGCCGACCTCGAGTCGATCGACAAGAAGTCGTACGACCAGCTCATGCACATCATGGAGACCCTGGAGACCCACTACAAGGATCTCTGCGACATCGAGTTCACCATCGAGCGCGGCCAGCTCTGGATGCTCCAGACCCGCGTCGGCAAGCGCACCGCCGGTGCCGCCTTCCGCATCGCCACGCAGCTCGTGGACCAGGGCCTGATCGACGAGGCCGAGGCGCTCCAGCGCGTCACCGGCGCCCAGCTCGCGCAGCTCATGTTCCCGAAGTTCGACGAGAACGCGAAGGTCGAGCAGATCGGGCGCGGCATCGCCGCCTCCCCGGGCGCCGCCGTCGGCAAGGCCGTCTTCGACTCGTACACCGCGGTCAAGTGGTCCCGCTCCGGCGAGAAGGTCATCCTGATCCGCCGCGAGACCAACCCGGACGACCTGGACGGCATGATCGCCGCCGAGGGCATCCTCACCTCGCGCGGCGGCAAGACCTCGCACGCCGCCGTCGTCGCCCGCGGCATGGGCAAGACCTGTGTCTGCGGCGCCGAGGAGCTCGAGGTCGACACCAAGCGCCGCCGGATGACCACGGCCGACGGCCAGGTCGTCGAGGAGGGCGACGTCGTCTCCATCGACGGCTCCACCGGCAAGGTGTACCTCGGTGAGGTACCCGTCGTGCCGTCCCCGGTCGTCGAGTACTTCGAGGGCCGCATGCACGCCGGCGCCGACGACGCCGACGAGCTCGTCGCCGCCGTGCACCGCGTCATGGCCTACGCGGACCGCGTCCGCCGCCTGCGCGTCCGCGCCAACGCCGACAACGCCGAGGACGCGCTGCGCGCCCGCCGCTTCGGCGCCCAGGGCATCGGCCTGTGCCGCACCGAGCACATGTTCCTCGGTGAGCGCCGCCAGTACGTCGAGCGCCTGATCCTCGCCGACACGGACGCCGAGCGCGAGGAGTCGCTGAAGGCCCTCCTGCCGCTGCAGAAGCAGGACTTCATCGAGCTCTTCGAGGCCATGGACGGGCTGCCCGTCACGGTCCGCCTGCTCGACCCGCCGCTGCACGAGTTCCTCCCCGACATCACCGAGCTGTCGGTGCGCGTCGCCCTCGCCGAGTCCCGCAAGGAACCGCACGAGAACGACCTGCGCCTGCTCCAGGCCGTGCACCGCCTGCACGAGCAGAACCCGATGCTGGGTCTGCGCGGTGTCCGCCTCGGCCTGGTCATCCCCGGCCTGTTCACCATGCAGGTCCGCGCCATCGCCGAGGCCGCCGCCCAGCGCGTCGACGCCAAGGGCGACCCGCGCGTCGAGATCATGATCCCGCTCGTCGGCACCGTCCAGGAGCTGGAGATCGTCCGCGAGGAGGCCGAGCAGGTCATCGCCGAGGTCCAGGCGCAGACCGGCGTCGAGCTGAAGCTCGCGCTCGGCACCATGATCGAGCTGCCGCGCGCCGCCGTGACCGCCGGCCAGATCGCCGAGGCCGCGGAGTTCTTCTCCTTCGGCACGAACGACCTGACGCAGACGGTCTGGGGCTTCTCCCGCGACGACGTGGAGGCCTCGTTCTTCACCGCGTACCTGGAGAAGGGCATCTTCGGCGTCAGCCCCTTCGAGACCATCGACAAGGACGGTGTCGGCGCGCTCGTGCGCAGCGCCGTCCAGGCCGGCCGGGCCACCCGCCCCGACATCAAGCTCGGTGTCTGCGGCGAGCACGGCGGCGACCCGGAGTCGGTGCACTTCTTCCACGAGGTCGGCCTCGACTACGTCTCCTGCTCGCCCTTCCGGATCCCGGTGGCGCGTCTGGAGGCCGGCCGTGCCGCGGCCGAGGCGAAGGGCAGCGACAGCCGCTGAGTCCTGCTGAACCGGTGTTCAGGAGCGGCGGTCGGGCCCTCCTGAACGCCGGTTCAGCAGCGGTACCGGCCCGGGCTGAACCCCCGTTCAGCAGCGGCGCCGACCCCTGCTGAACCCCCGTTCAGCAGCGGAAATAGCGGAACCACCGGGCCGCCGCCGGTCACTTTCGACCCTCACCGGCGGGCGGCGGGCCCGGGCACCAAAGAGAGACGGGGCGGACACCTTTGTGCGGAGGTGTCCGCCCCGTCGTGTTTCAGCCCGATCGAGGCCGCTCATTTTGCTTGATCGTCGATCAGATGTGAGTTCCTGTTCAATTTCGGCCGATTGAATTATTGGCCATTGAACTTTCCTGTTTCCTCGACGCAAAGAACGGGGCGGGCGCGACCCCCGGATCCCCACCCGGAGGCCGCGCCCTTTACCGATGTCGGGCAGGTGAGCCGCAACCTCGCCGACCGCCGCCGGACGCGCAAAGCCCCCCACGGTCTTCGCCACGTCACCTCGGTCCTGAAGGTTTCCTGCCCGACCCGCACAGCTTTTCGTTTCCGCCCCGATCGCCGCGATGCTTTTCAACTGTGGCTGAAACACCCTGGTAACGTGCTGTGATGCTGTGCATACTCGTCGTCGGGGGTGGTTGCGAGTGCACAGGTGGGGACGTCATGCTGCGGATTCATTTCACCGGAAACGACTTGGCGGGGGTGCGGACGGCCGCCCGGCCGGATGTTCTGTGGGAAACCATTCTCAGCTTTCACCGCTTAAGGGACCGGCGCGGATCCGTCGTGTACCGGGAATGGCGCTCGGCGGCCCGCTCGCGGCTCGGCGGTGAGACCCGCCTCCTCGCCGCGCTCGTTCCCAGCCGCGGCTATTTTCCCGACTTCCTGACGCCCGCCGAGGGCGTCCACGGCCTCGACGAGGGCCTCCAGGCGATCCGCGCGACCGACGCCGGCCGGCTCCGCGGCGAGCTCTCCCTGCTCGCCGCCGACCGCTCCGGCGCCCGGACCGTGCCCCATTCGCTGCGGGCCCTCGCCGACGGCGGGGCGGAGCCCTTCGACCGGCTCGTGGGGGCCCTGCGGAGCTACCACAGGGCCGCGATCGAGCCGTACTGGCCGCACATCCGGGCCCGCGTGGAGGCCGACCGGGCGCGCCGCGGCCGGGCCCTGCTCGACGGCGGCGCCGACGAACTGCTCGCCTCGCTGCCGCCGATGCTGCGCTGGCGCGCGCCCGTCCTGGAGGCCGACTACCCGGTCGACCGGGACGTCCACCTCGACGGGCGGGGGCTGCTGCTCCAGCCCTCGTACTTCTGCCGGGGCACTCCGGTCGTACTGCGCGACCCCGAGCTGCCGCCGGTCCTCGTCTACCCCGTCACCCACGGCGAGGCGCCGACCGTCCGCGAGCCGGGCGGCTCCTCGCTCGCCAAGCTGGTCGGCCAGACCCGCTCGACGGTCCTGCACGCCATCGGGGACGGCGGTACGACGAGCGAGCTCGCGCGCCGCGCGGGGGTCTCGCTCGCCTCCGCCAGCCAGCACGCGGGCGTGCTCCGGGAGGCCGGGCTCATCGCGACCCTCCGCCACGGCAACGCGGTCCTGCACACACTGACGCCGTTGGGCGCCGCCTTGCTCGGCGGCGCCCAACGGCCGGTGGAACTGCGATGTCACACGGCGAGCTACGCGCGGAACGGGCCGGTCACCTCGTAGGTGATGCCGCCCGAGGAGCTGCCGCTCGTGCCCCGCTGGCTGGAGAAGTAGAGGCGCGAGCCGTCGGGGGAGAAGGCCGGTCCGGTGATCTCGGAGCCGGACTGGCCGGTGATCCGGAGGAACGGGGCGACGACGTCGTCCGGGGTGATGACGCAGATCTCCATGTTGCCGCCGTCCTCGGAGACGAACAGGTCGCCGGAGGTGGTGCCGGTGACGTTGTCGACACCCGTCAGCGGGGCGCCGCCGCCGGAGACCAGCGAGTCGTCGTAGGCCAGCTCGTACGTGCCGGCGGCGAGGTTCACCTGCCAGACGCGGTTGTCGCCCTTGGTGGTGAACCAGACGGTGTCGTCCGCGTAGTAGCAGCCCTCGCCGCCGTTGAAGCGCTTGGCGCCGGAGACCTGGTTGCGGGTGGTGGTCGGCGAGCCGTCCGGGTCCGGCACGTTCTGCCAGGTGAAGGTGCCGGAGGTGCCGGTGCCGGCCTTGAAGACCTGGAGGGTGCCGGAGGAGAGGTTGCCCCAGGTGGTCGGCAGGAAGCGGTAGAAGCAGCCGTCCGACTCGTCCTCGGTCAGGTAGATCGCCTGGCGGACCGGGTCGGCCGCGGCGGCCTCGTGCTTGAACCGGCCCATCGCGTCGCGGCGGTAGCTCGTGCCGCCCCACGGGTTCGACTCGTAGACGTAGCCGAGGGAGACCTCCTCGCAGGACAGCCAGGTGTTCCACGGCGTGGCGCCGCCCGCGCAGTTCTGGCGGGTGTTGGAGAGGATCCGGTACGCGCCGGTGATCGTGCCCGCGGAGTTGAACCTCACCGCGCTCGCGCCGCCGCTCGGGTTGATCTCCGAGTTCGAGACGTAGATCCAGCCGGTGCCGTCGGCGAAGCAGGCGCCGCCGTCGGGGGCGTTGTGCCAGGTGTAGGAGGTGCCGGTCACGGTCTGGCCGGACCGGGCGATCACCCGGCTGGTGAACCCGGCCGGCAGCAGGATGCCGTTCGAGTCCGCCGCGCCGAGCGCCCCGTAGGGGCCCGCGCCGGGCTGGGCGGGGGCGGCGAAGGCCGCTCCGTGCCAGAGGCTGCCGCCGAAGGCGGCGGCGGAGGTGCCGATGACCGCTCCACGCAGGAAACTGCGTCGCTCCACGTCTCACTCCTGAAGAGGGTGATGAACCGCCCCGCGCCGGTCGGCGGCGGGGTCGCGCGCTTCCGGAACCTAGAAGTCCCGCGTTGACGGTGCATCAACAAGCGGTGACGTGGAAGAGGCGGGGACGGGGCGAAGGGCCGTGCTCGGGGAGGGCTGGGGTGTGAGGGGAGTACGGGGCGTCCGGGACGTTCGGCACTGGGGGAACGGGGGGCCGGGCAGGCAGACTGGGAGGCATGAGCGCCACCGCCCGGGACATCAGCGACCGCGACGACCTCGACGTCGTCCTGCGCCGCTTCTACACGGCCGCCTTCGCGGACCCGCTCATCGGTCCCTTCTTCACCGAGATCGCCGGCACGGACCTGGAGGTCCACCTGCCGCGGATCACCGACTTCTGGGAGCGCGCCCTCCTCCGTACCGCCGACTACGGACGGGACGCCTTCGCGCCGCACGCCGCCCTCCACTCCGCGCGCCCGCTCACCGCCGCCCACTTCGGACGCTGGACGCAGCTCTGGCGCGCCACCGTCGACGGCCTCCACGAGGGCCCGAGGGCCGAGCGGGCCAAGGCGCAGGGCGAGCGGATCGCCGTCGCGATGCTGCGGCGGCTGGCCGGGCCGGACGCGGCGACCGCGGGCGGTGGCGGCGGATTCGTCCCGTTGGCGGCGTTCGAGCTGCGCTCGGTGGCCTGACCGGAGAAATCTTCGGAGAATTTCCCGGGAGAGCGATGAGTTCCGGGCGGGACGCCCGTCTTACCTCTCGACAGCGCCGGAACGCACCGAGCACCCCGGCCGCCCGACGGAAGAGAGCACGTCATGGCCCCGCAGATGATCTTCGTCAACCTGCCCGTGAAGGACCTCGACGCCAGCAAGGCCTTCTACGAGAAGCTCGGCTACTCCATCAACCCGGACTTCACCGACGAGACCGCCGCCTGCGTCGTCATCAGCGACACGATCTTCGCCATGCTGCTCACCGAGGAGAAGTTCAAGAGCTTCACCGCCCCGGGCAAGACGATCGCCGACGCCACGAAGGCCACCGAGGTGCTCATCACGCTCAGCGCCGAGAGCAAGGCCAAGGCCGACGAGCTGGCCGACGCGGCCCTCGCCGCCGGCGGCTCCCCGGCGAAGGAGCCGATGGACATGGGCTTCATGTACGGCCGGTCCTTCGCCGACCCGGACGGCCACCACTGGGAGGTCTTCTGGATGGACCCGAAGGCCGCCCAGGGCTGAGTCCCGGCCGGCCCCGCGTCGCCGTGTACGTCAGGCGGAGACCCCGCCGTCGATCACCAGGTCGGTGCCGACGGCGGAGCCCGCCGCGTCCGAGGCGAGGTACAGGACGGCCGCCGCGATCTCGGCGGCCGACGAGATCCGGCCGAGCGGGGACTGCTCCTTCATCCGGACCGCACGCTCGGCCTCGGTCTCGCCGGGCAGCAGCGACATCGAGGACTCCGACGCGCCCGGGCTGACCGCGTTGATGCGGACCCCGTCGGCGATGTGGTCCAGCGCCGCGGCCCTGGTCAGGGCGGAGACGGCCGCCTTCGAGACCTGGTAGCCGAAGATCCCGGGGAACCGGACGTGCGCCCCCAGGTTCGACGAGACGTTCACGATCGCCCCGCCGCCGTGCGCCCGCATGTGCGCCACCTCGGCCTGGAGGGCGTGCAGCACCCCCGTCACGTTGATGTCGAGCAGCGTGTGCCAGTCCTCCAGCGGGAAGTCGGCCGCGCTGTGGCCGCCCCGGAAGACCCCGGCGTTGTTGACGGCGACGTCGAGACCCCCGAAGAGCTCGACCGTGTGCCGGACCAGCTCCCGCGTGGACTCGGCTCCGGAGACGTCGGCCGTCACCGCCGCCGCGGTGCCTCCGGCGGCCTCGATCAGGGCGACCGTCTCGTCGAGCGGCCCGGCGGTCCGGCCCGCGACGACGACCTTCGCGCCCTCGGCGGCGAAGGCGAGCGCGATGACCCGGCCGAGGCCGGAGCCGCCGCCGGTGACGAGGGCGGTGCGGCCGGCGAAGCGCGCGGAGGAAACGGGCACGGAGGCGGACGCGGATACGGAGGCGGTTGCGGACGCGGATGCTGCGGACATGTCTGTGGACTCCCTTGTGAATGCTTCTGCTTGAGGTGCTTCTGCTTGCGTTGCTTCTGCTTGAGGTGCTTCTACGCGGTGCGGATCGTGGTGGCCGCGAGGGCGACGGCGAGGGCGGCGAACAGGACGGCCGAGGCCGCCAGCGACACCGCGTCGCCGCCGAGGGTGAGCAGGGCGGCGAAGAGCACGGTCGGCCCGAGCTCCATCGCCGTGTTCAGGACGCCGCCCGCGAGCCCCGCGCGGTGTGCCGGGACGCCGTCGGTGGCGAGGACGGCGGCGCCCGCGAACGACAGGGCGCCACCGGCCGGCAGCAGCAGGAGACCGGGCAGCAGCCCGTACGCGTACGGGACGGAGCCGTCGAAGCCGGTCGCGGCGAGCAGCCCGAGCCCGGCGGCGGCGGTGCCGAGCCCGGCCCCGGTCACCCGGCCGGCGCCGTACCGCCCGATCAGCGGGGCCGCGAGGCGGCCCGAGCCGAGCAGAGCGACCGCGAAGGGTACGAAGGCGGCGGAGGTGACGAGCGCGGACCAGCCGCGGCCCTCCTGGAGGGCGAGGGACAGCAGGACGAAGACCGTCGCCGTCCCGGCGGCCGTGAGGCCGATCGCCGCGAGCCCCAGGAGGCGGCGGCCGTCGCGCAGGAAGTCCGGCGGCAGGAGCGGGTCGTCCGTCCGCCGTTCCACCGCCGCGAAGGCGGCGAGCAGGACGAGGCCGGTGAGCAGCGGGACGAGGACCGGGGCGGAGCCCCAGGGGTGCGCGTCGGTGAGGACGAGCCCGAAGCTGGCGAGCGTGATCCCGGTGGTCGCGAGCAGCGCGCCGGGCAGGTCCAGGGCCCGGCCCGCACCGGGCGGGGTCGCGGGCAGCAGCCGGGGTGCGAGGAGCAGCGCGGCGAGGGTCACGGCGACCGGGACGGCGAAGGTGCCGCGCCAGGAGGCGGCGGCCGCGATCACGCCCGAGAGCAGGTTCCCGGCGGTCGCGCCGAGCACGGAGAGCCCGCCCCAGGTGGCCATCGCCCTGCCGTACGCGGCCGGTGCCGGGAACAGCGCCCGGAGCACGGCCATCGCGGCCGGGGCGACGAGCGCCGCGCCGACGCCCTGCCCGAAGCGGGCGGCGAGCAGCGTCTCGTACCCGGGGGCGAGCGGTGCCAGGGCGGAGGCGGCGCCGAAGACCAGGAGCCCGGAGGTGAGGGTCCGTCGTCCGCCGAAGCGGTCGGCGAGCCGGCCGCCGAGCAGGAGCAGCCCGGCGAAGGTCAGTCCGTAGGCGGCGCTCAGCAGGATCAGGTCGGCGCGGTCGAGCCGGAACTCGGTGCCGATGCGGGGGAGGGGGACGGCGAGGGCGGCGAGCGTGAAGACGAGCGTCATCTGCACACCTCCGAGCAGGAGGAAACCGCCGCGGGTGCGGGCCCCCAGGCCGTCCGCCTCCGCGGGCTCCCTGACCGCCGTCCGCGCCGTCCTCGTCGCTTCCATGACTCGTTCCCCCCGAGCGGTGAGTTCTGTTCCTGAGCAGTTCTGTACTTGACCGTTCATTCCAATATCAGTCCCGAAGAAAGGGCGCCCCTGCGGGCGCCCGCTCCTCAGTCCAGCAGTCCCAGTGCCTGCTCCGCCGCGTCCAGGACCCTGCCCGGGTCCGTCGAGGCCTTGCCGACCACCCTGATCCCCTGGAGCAGGACCAGCAGCATCCGGGCCAGCGCGCGCGGGTCCCGGTCCGCCGGGAGCTCGCCCCCGGCGCGGGCCCGGACGAGCGCCCCGTGCAGCAGCGTCTCGATCTGCTCCCAGCTGAGCTCGACCCGGTGGGCGACCGCCGCGTCGTGCGGGGCCAGCTCCGCCGCCGAGTTGGTGACGAAGCAGCCGTTCAGCCGCTCGCCCTCGGTCGCCGCCTCCGCGGCGAAGCGGCGGACGAGCGCCCGGACCGCCGGCAGGGCCGGGCCCGGCGAGGACAGCTCCTCGACGAGCGCCGGGTCCCGGGTCTCCAGGTAGCGGTCCATCGCCTTCATGTACAGGTCGTGCTTGTTGCCGAAGGTCGCGTAGATGCTGGCGCGGCCGACGCCGAGGTGCTCCACGAGGTCCGACATCGTCGTCGCCTCGTAGCCGCGCGCCCAGAACAGGTCGAGAGCGGCCCGGAGCGCGGCGTCGGGATCGAATTCCTTGGTCCTGGCCACGAACAGAACGTACGCCTGTCTGGAACGCTCGGTCAAGTAATCTGCTCGTGTCAGATGCTGCGGACCGGATAGACCGCCACTGCGACCTCCTCGTCGTCCAGGCAGCGGCCCGTCTCCAGGTCGAAGCGCTGCTTCAGGAGCGGCGAGGCCACGAACGGTCGCCCGTCCACCGAGCCGACGAGCCCCCGGGACAGCACCTGCGCCCCGGTGAACGGGTCGCGGTTGTCGATCGCGTACGTCCGCCCCGCCCGGTCCCGGAAGACCGCCGCCTGCCGGCCGTCCGGCAGCAGCGCCGCCACGCCCCGGCCCGGGGTCAGCCGGGACTCCTCGCAGACCGTCATCCAGGAGCCGGGGGAGGGGGACAGTTCGAGCGTCGTGGTGGTGAGCGTCGTCATCGGGAGCGTCGTCATCGGGAGGTGACCCCTTCCAGGGTGAGGAACGTGAGATCCGGCTTGATCTGGTCGCGCTCCGGCGTGAACCGCACCGACGGGTCCGGCGCCTCCGGCGCGTTCACGAAGGAGACGAAGCGACGCAGCCGGTCCGGGTCGTCCAGCGTCTGCGCCCACTCGTCCTGGTAGTCCGCGACATGGGCCGCCATCAGCGCCTCCAGCTCCGCGCACAGCCCGAGCGAGTCGTGCACCACCACGTCCTTGAGGTGGTCGAGCCCGCCCTCCAGGCGCTCCAGCCAGGTCGACGTCCGCTCCAGTCGGTCCGCCGTCCGGATGTAGAACATCAGGAACCGGTCGATCAGGCGGACGAGTTCGGCGTCCGAGAGGTCCTGCGCGAGCAGGTCCGCGTGGCGCGGGGTCGCGCCGCCGTTCCCGCCGACGTACAGGTTCCAGCCGTTCGCCGTGGCGATGATCCCGAAGTCCTTCGACTGGGCCTCCGCGCACTCGCGCGCGCAGCCCGAGACCGCCGACTTGAGCTTGTGCGGGGAGCGCAGGCCCCGGTACCGCAGCTCCAGCTGGATCGCCATCTTCACCGAGTCCTGCACGCCGTAGCGGCACCAGGTCTGCCCCACGCAGGACTTCACGGTGCGCAGCGACTTGCCGTACGCGTGCCCCGACTCGAAGCCCGCGTCGACGAGCCGGGTCCAGATCGCCGGCAGCTGCTCGACCCGGGCGCCGAACATGTCGATCCGCTGACCGCCCGTGATCTTCGTGTAGAGCCCGAAGTCGCGGGCCACCTCGCCGATCAGGATCAGCCCGTCCGGGGTGATCTCCCCGCCGGGGATGCGCGGCACGACCGAGTACGAGCCGTTGCGCTGCATGTTGGCGAGGAAGTGGTCGTTGGTGTCCTGGAGGGAGGCCTGCTCGCCGTCGAGGATGTAGCCGTTGTTGAGGGAGGCCAGGATGGATCCGACGGTCGGCTTGCAGACCTCGCAGCCCTCCCCGCCCTTCGCCTCCTCCCGGCCGTGCGAGTCGAGCAGCGCGGCGAAGGAGGTGATCCGGAGCGTGCGGGCGATCTCGTACAGCTCGCTGCGGGTGTACGAGAAGTCGCGGCACAGGCCCTTGTCGGTGGGGGCCGGCAGCAGCTTCTCGATCACCTTGACGCAACTGCCGCAGCCCGTACCGGCCTTGGTGCACTTCTTCACCTCGGCGAGCGATGCGCACTGGCCGATCGCGTGCTTCGTGACGTTGTGGCAGGAGCAGATGACCGCGTCGTCCGGCAGCGCCGAGGGGCCGAGCGCCACCGGCGCGCCCGCGCCCGCCGGGAGCACCAACTGCTCCGCGGAGACGGGCGGTACGGTGCCGGTCAGCGGCCGCAGGAGGCCGTACTGCTCGGCGTCGCCGACCAGGACGCCGCCGAGGAGGCGGCCCTCGCCGTCGATCACCAGCTTCTTGTAGACGCCCGAGCGGGAGTCGGAGTAGACGACGTCGAGGCAGCCCTCGGTCGCGCCGTGCGCGTCGCCGAAGGAGGCCACGTCCACGCCGAGGAGCTTCAGCTTCGTCGACATGTCGGCGCCGGTGAAGCCGTCGCCGTCCCCGGCCTCGTCCGCGATCGTCGCCGCCACCGTCTGCGCCATCTCGTAGCCCGGTGCCACCAGGCCGTACACCCGGCCGTCCGAGGCGAGCGCGCACTCGCCGATCGCGAAGACCGCAGGGTCGGACGTGCGGCACCGCTCGTCGACCGCGATGCCGCCGCGCTCGCCGACGTCCAGGCCGCAGTCCCGGGCCAGCTGGTCCCGGGGCCGGACGCCGGCCGAGAACACGACCATGTCCGTGGCCAGTTCGGAGCCGTCCGAGAGCTTCATCCCGGTCACGGCGCCGTCCGTCGTCACGACCTCCTGCGTGCCCGTCCCCGTGTGGACGCTCAGGCCCATCCGCTCGATCGTGCGGAGCAGGGCCGCGCCGCCGCCCTCGTCGACCTGCACCGGCATCAGGCGCGGCGCGAACTCCACGACGTGCGTGTCGAGTCCGAGCCCCTTGAGCGCGCCCGCCGCCTCCAGGCCGAGCAGCCCGCCGCCGACGACCGCGCCGGTCGTCGCCGTCTTCGCGTACTCCTCGATCGCGAGCAGGTCCTCGATCGTGCGGTAGACGAAGCAGCCGCGGGCGTCCTTGCCGGGGACCGGCGGGACGAAGGGGTACGAGCCGGTGGCGAGGACGAGCGTGTCGTACGCGAAGACCTGCCCGGAGCGGGCGGTGACCGTACGGGCCGCCCGGTCCACCGACTCCGCCGGGTCGCCGAGGTACAGCTCGATGCCGTGCTTCTCCAGGAAGCCGGCCTCGACCATCGACAGGTCGTCCGGGGTCTTGCCGGAGAAGTACGAGGTCAGCTGGACGCGGTCGTAGGCCGGGCGCGGCTCCTCGCAGAGGACCACGATCCGGGCCCGCTCGGTGACGCCGCGGTCGGCGAGCGCCTCCAGGAAGCGTTGGCCGACCATTCCGTGGCCGACCAGGACGATCGTGGGGGTGGTCGCGGTCGTCATGTCAGCGCTCATGTCAGGAGCCTCCGTCGTGGGTGAGCAGGTGCAGCAGGGGGGCCTCGTCGGGGAGGGCCTCATCGCCCTCCCAGGCCCGGGCGAGCGCGCCGACCGCGGCCAGATCGCCGAGGAGGACGCCCCCGACGAGCCGGTCACCGCGGACGACGACCTTGCGGTAGGCGCCCCGGCTCGCGTCGGTCAGCTGGACGATGTCGTCGCCCGGCCGGGCCGTCGCCTCGCCGAAGGCGGCGAGGTCGAGCGGCTGCGCGCCGCCGAGAGTGAGCCGGGTGAGGGCGCGGGTGCCGGTGTAGCGGGGGCCGGGGTCCGTTGTGGGCCTACGCGCCGCAGGGGCGGAACGGGTGGGGGCGGGCGCTTCGGTGAGCAGCACGTCCGCCAGGACGTCGGCCTGTTCCAGGGCCGGGCCCGCCAGGCCGTACACCCGGCCCGCGTGCTCCGCGCAGTCGCCGATCGCGTGGATGTACGGGTCGGAGGTGCGGAGTTCGTCGTCGACCACGATGCCGGTGGCGACGTCGAGACCCGCCTCCCGGGCGAGGGCGACCCGGGGCCGGACCCCGCAGGCCAGGACCACGACCTGGGCGTCGAGGACGAAGCCGTCGGCCAGTTCGACCGCCGTCACCGCCCCGTCCCGCTGCTTCAGGCCGCTCACCCGGCACTCCGTGTGCACCTCGACGCCGAGGGACTCCACGTGCTCGCGCAGCAGCGCCGAGGCCTGGGCGTCCAGCTGGCGCTCCATCAGCCGCTCGCCCTGCTGGGTCAGGACGACCTCCGCGCCCAGCGACGCGAGCGCCCGGGCCGCCGAGACCCCGAGGAGCCCGCCGCCGATGACCACCGCCCGCACCCCGGGCCGGACCACGGAGCGCAGCTCCAGGCAGTCGTCGAGCGTGCGGAAGGGGTGGACGCCCGCCGGCAGCGCCGCCCCGCGCAGTCCGCGCAGCGGCGGCAGCACCGGGTTGGAGCCCGTCGCCAGGACCAGCCGGTCGTAGCCGACGAGGGAGCCGTCCGCGCACTCCACCGTCCGCGCCGCCCGGTCGATCCGCACCGCCCGCACCCCGAGCCGCACCGGCTCCCGGGTCCCGGGCAGGGCGATGACCTCGGAGGCGTACCGCCCGGCGAGGACGTCGGCCAGCAGCACCCGGTTGTACGGGGCGTGCGACTCCTCGCCGAGGAGGGTGACGGGCAGGCGCTGGGCGAGCCGGGCGCCCGCCGTTCCGCCCCCGACCACCACGATCCGTGTACTCATACCGGGAAGCGTGCGCGGCCGGTGTTACCCGGCGGCATCCCGACTGTTTCCCGTACGGAACGCTGATCTCCGCCCCCGGTCCGGAGCGCTGTGAGGCCCCGGCGGGATTAACCCGCAGTGAGCCTCGGCTCAAGCCCGCCTTAAGGATCCGGGGGACGGGGCCGAGCCGCGGATTCCCGTATACGGGCGGACCTAAGGTGCCGGATGTGACCACCGAGGCCAGCCACCACCCCCTCTACGTGCCGCTCCCCGGCCAGCCGGCTCCCGCCGCCGCGCCGCCGGCCCCCGCCCCGCGGCCCGTCCCGGCGCTCAGGCTCGCCCCCGAGCGGCTGCGGACCGGGATCCTCGCCGGTGCCGGAGCGGTCGCCCTCCTGTGGGGCGTCCAGGCCCGGCCGTCCGCCCGCCTCGACGCCTTCTTCGCGACCGGCGCCCACCTCACCGGCCTCCTCGCCGGGTACGGCGTCCTCGTCCTCCTCCTGCTGATGGCCCGCGTCCCGGCCGTCGAGCACGGCGTCGGCGCCGACCGGCTCGCCCGCTGGCACTCCCGCGGCGGCCGGCACGTCCTCGGTCTCGTCGCCGCCCACGCCGTCCTCGCGCTCTGCGGGTACGCCGTCCACACCCACACCGACCTCGTCACCGCCACCGGGGAGCTCCTCTCCTACGGGGCGATCGCCGCCGCCACCGCAGGCACCGCCCTCTTCGCCGCCGTCGGCGTCACCTCGGCCCGGGCGGTCCGCCGCCGCCTCCGGCACGAGACCTGGCGGGCCGTCCATCTGGGCGCCCTCCTCGCCGCCGCGCTCGGCTTCGTCCACCAGCTCGCCGGCCCCGACGTCACCGGGAGCCTCATCACCGTCTGGCTCTGGTCGATGGCCCACGCGACCGTCGGCGTCCTCCTCGTCTGGTACCGGATCGTCGTCCCCGTCCGGGCCGCCCTCCGGCACGTGCTGCGGGTCGCCGAGGTCCGCGACGAGGGCCCCGGCGTCGTCTCCGTCCTCGTCCAGGGCAGGGGAGTGGCCCGGCTGCGCGCCGAACCCGGCCAGTTCTTCCGCTGGCGCTTCCTCCGGCGCGGACTCTGGGCGACCGCCCTGCCCTTCTCCCTCTCCGCGCCCGTCCGCGACGACACCCTGCGGATCACCGTCAAGGCGCTCGGCGACCACACCCGCCGGATCCGGCGCCTCCGCCCCGGGACGCGGGTCCTCGCCTCCGGCCCCTTCGGCGCGCTCACCGCCCACCGCCGCACCCGCCGCAAGGTCCTGCTGCTCGCCGGCGGCGTCGGCATCACCCCGATGCGCGCCCTCTTCGAGACCCTGCCCGGAGCCCCCGGCGACCTCACCCTCCTCTACCGGGCCTCCGACGAGGGCGGCCTCGTCCTGCGCGCCGAGCTGGAGGCCATCGCCCGCGAACGGGGGGCCGCCCTCCACTACCTCCTCGGCCCCTCGGACGGCTCCTTCGACCCGCTCGCGCCGCGCGCCCTGCGTGAGCTCGTACCGGATCTCGCCGCGCACGACGTGTACCTGTGCGGCCCGCCCGCGATGGCCCGGGCCGCGACCGAATCCCTGAGCCGGGCCGGGGTGCCCGTCTCCCGCATCCACAGCGAGGACTTCGACCATGGCTAGACACAAGGCCTGCCGGGCGACCTTCGGCGCAGTCCGTCCGGCGGCCGTCGGCGGACACCGTCCCGCCCCCGTCGGCGGAGTCCGTCCCCGGGCCGTCGGCGAGGAGCAGGCCCGGCGCCGCCTCGCCGCCGCGCTCCTGGGCGTCGGCGCGCTCGCCGCGACCCTGCTCACGGCCGGCGTCGCCCCGGCCGCCCCGCCCGCGCCCGACCGTGAACCGGGCGCCGCAAGCTCAGACCTTGCTCAACGATCACAGGATTGATGGACGGGGCAACGATCGTCTCCCTAGGCTCTCGGCCATGCCCGAGATCACGCTGACCACCCTCGTCCTGCTGTGCCTGGCCGCGCTCGTGGCAGGCTGGATCGACGCCGTGGTGGGCGGCGGGGGACTGCTCCTGCTCCCCGCGCTGCTGCTCGGGCTGCCGCACGTCCCGGCCGCGCACATCCTCGGCACCAACAAGGCCGTCGCGATCGTGGGCACCACCGGGGCCGCCGTCACCTATGTCCGCAAGGCACCCGTACAGGTCTGGACGGCGGTACGGATCGGGCTCGCGGCGCTCGCCGGCTCCATGGCCGGGGCCTTCTTCGCCGCCGGGATCAGCAGCGAGGTCCTGCGTCCGGTGATCATGGTGGTGCTGCTCGCCGTGGCGGCCTTCGTGATGCTGCGGCCCTCTTTCGGCGCGAAGGCCGCGGGGGAGGACCGGGCGCCGCTGACCCGGGCCCGGATCGTGACCGCGATCGTGGTCGTCGGCGGTGGCATCGGCTTCTACGACGGCCTGTTCGGGCCGGGCACCGGCACCTTCCTGGTCCTCGCGCTGACCGCCGTGCTCCACCTGGACCTGGTGACCGCCTCCGCCACCGCGAAGATCGTCAACGTCTGCACGAACGCGGGCGCCCTCGCCATGTTCGCCCACCAGGGCAGCGTGTACTGGCAGCTGGCGGCCGTCATGGCCGTCTTCAACCTGGTGGGCGGCATGGTCGGGGCGCGGATGGCGCTGAGCAAGGGCGCCGAGTTCGTCCGGGGCGTCCTGCTGGTCGTGGTCTTCTCGCTGGTCGCGAAGCTGGCCTTCGACCAGTGGGCCTGACGGGCTCCGTCAGCGCACGCCGATGAGGTGGCCGAAGGCGACCACGTTCCCCTGGTAGCCGTTCTTCTTCGAGAAGCCGCCGCCGCAGGTGATGACCCGGATCTCGGCGCGGTCCGTCTCCCCGTACACCTTCTTGTCCGGGAAGTCCTTGTTGGTGTACACCTCGACCGCGTCGACCGTGAAGACGGCGGTACGGCCGTCCTGCCGGTCCACCTCGATCCGGTGGCCCTTCTTCAGAGCGCCCAGCGTGTAGAAGACGGCGGGCCCCTGGGCGTTGTCGACGTGTCCCGCGACGATCGCCGTGCCCTTGGCGCCGGGCGTGATGCCGTCCGCGTACCAGCCGGCGAGGTTCCGGTCCCCGGCGGGCGGCACGTCGAGCGAGCCGTCCGCCGCCAGACCGAGGTCCGTCATCGGGGTGTCGACGTCGGTCTCGGGGATCCGGAGCCGCACGGGCGCCGAGGGCGGCAGCGGGTCGGCGGCGGCGTCGGTGTGCACGCTCGGCCCGGCCGCGAACGCCTGGGCGGCGGACGGTACGGGCGGGGTGACGTCCTGCGAGCCGTTCTGGACGAGCCAGAGCCCGACGCAGGCGGCCACGGCTATGCCCCAGCCCTTGCTCCTGTTGCTCACCTGGTTTCCCTCACCTGCGGTTCCTCGACGGGGTTCCGGCACGCGCCTCCCGCGCCGGTGGTGGCGATACGGCCCTGCTCCCGCCGGCCCGTGCGGGCACGCGGCGGGAGCAGGGCGGGCGGGTCTCAGTGCCCCTGCGCGCCGCTCGCCCGGCGGCGCAGGAGCCAGACACCGCCCACGGCAGCCGCGGCCAGCACCGCCACGCCCGCCGTGACCTGGGCGGAGTCGGGGCCGATGCTGCCCCCGACGCCGGTCTGGACGTGGCCGCTGGGATTCCGGTGCTTGACGGTCAGGTCTCCCCGGGCCGTCTTGCCGTTGTCGCAGGCCACGCTGATGCCGTAGGTCCCGGGCTTGGCGTGCTCCGGCACCCGGAACTGGCCGACCGCGACCTCCTTGTGCGTGCTCGGCTCCAGCTTGAAGTCACCGGCTCCCAGCGAGTTCGCGTCGCCGACGCCACGGCCGTGCTTGCCGCAGGCCAGGGTGTTGACCGTGACGTGCGTGCCCGGGGTGGCGGAGGACGGGTAGATCTCCAGCGACTGGTAGCTGTGGTCGTTGTTGTTCTCGCGGTCGTTCTCGTTGCCGGCGTACGCCGCGGGGGCGGCGAAGGCCCCGATCGCGGCCGCTGTCAGCGCGGTACCGGTGAACAGGCGGGCAAGGGTGCGCATGGGGTCCTCCGGAGGCGCGCGAGCGGTCATGCCGGGGGTCCTCCCGGGAGGGACTTCCCGGAACGGACCTTCTGTGACCGAGATAAGAGGGGTCCCGCGCCCCCCGCCTGCTGATGGGGCATCAGGATTGCGCCGTCCGGTGCGGTGTGTCGGCTGGATTCTCGACGTTTTCGCAGGTCAGTGCGGGTTGGCTGGCGCCGGCTGACGATCCGTGCCGAACGGGTGACACGGCGTGTCGCGCTCGCCGGGCCGTCGGAGCTCGACCGTGGGGCCGTCGGAACCCGACCGGATCACCGGCCCTGACCTGCCGGACCGGCACCCTCCGCCCTGCCGAGCACCTTCCGCCCTGCCGGGGCACCCTCCGTCCTGGCCGGTTCGCCCTCCGCCCTGCCGGGTCGCCCCCGCCCTGCCGTCGCCCCCGCCCTACCGGAGCGCGTCCCACTCCACCGCCGCGTACGCCGCGTGGACCCTCGCCATCAGCTCCTCGTCCACCGCGTAGTCGACCGTGTCGATGCCCGAAACCGGGGCGATGCCGCGGGAGTTCGTCACGAAGGCCGCGCGGTACGCGCCCAGGTCCGCGAGCGTCACCGGCCGCCGTACCGAGCCGAGCGGCCCTTCGAGGAGGGCCATCGTGATCCCCCGCAGACTCGGCGCCGACGGCCAGACGACCGAAGTGCCGTCCCAGAACGCGATGTTGGTGACCGCGCCCTCCGCGACGTCACCGCCGGAGGAGGTCAGCAGGGCCTCGTCGTAGCCGGCGCGCCGGGCCGCCTCCCCGTGGTAGCTCTGGCCGAAACCGCCCAGGTGCTTGAGGTGCGCCGCCGGACGCAGGTAGTCGACGCTCATCAGGCGCTGCGGCGCCCCCGGCCCGTCCGGGGCCGGCTCGCGGACGACGACCGTGAGGCGGACGCCGTCGTGCACGTACACCCGGGCCGAGCAGTCCCGCCGTCCGGAGGCCTCGACGGCCCCGGCGAGCAGGGCGCGGACCCGGTCGCCGGGGAGCTCCTCGCCGAAGAGCTCGCGGGTGGCGCGGTCGAGCCGTCCGAGGTGGAGGCCGAGGCCCTTCACGCGCCCGTCCCGCACCTGCATCGCCGTGAAGTGCCCGAAGCCGCTCACGAGGGTCGCGAGGAGCTCGGGGTCGGCCGCCGGGGCCCCGTCGACCTCGACGTGGACGGGCGGGGCGGGCGGCACGGGCGGAGTCGTCATGCCCTTCACCGTACGTCCCGGAAAAGGCCTTCCAGGAAGTCCCGGAATCCGGCGCTTGACCTCAACCAAACTTGAGGTACCACGATCTTCGACATGGACATCACGAACTCCACCCGGCCCGCCGTCCCTTCGGACCCGAACGCCCCGCTGAACCTCGCCCTGATCGTCGCCAGCGACCGCGAAGGCCGCTTCGCCCCCGTCGTCACCGGCTGGCTCCGCTCCCGGCTCGCCGAGCGCGAGGACTTCACCGTGACGGTCGTCGACCTCGCCGAGATCGACCTCCCCACCTCGCTCTCCCGCAACCCCTCCCCGGCCGTCCGCGCCGAACTCGCCAAGGTCTCCCCGGTGCTGGCCGAGGCCGACGCCTTCCTCGTCCTCACCCCCGAGTACAACCACTCCTTCCCCGCCTCCCTCAAGAACCTCATGGACTGGCACTTCACCGAGTGGCAGGCCAAGCCCGTCGGCTTTGTCTCCTACGGCGGCATCTCCGGCGGCCTGCGGGCCGTCGAGCAGCTCCGCCAGGTCTTCGCCGAGCTGCACGCCGTCACCGTCCGCGACAGCGTCTCCTTCCACTCCGCCTGGGGGCTCTTCGACGACGAGGGGCGTCACAAGGACCCCGCCGCGGCCGAGGGCGCGGCCAAGGTCCTCCTCGACCAGCTCGCCTGGTGGGCACTCGCCCTCAAGGACGCCAAGTCCATCCGTCCGTACGCCGCGTGAGGGACCGTCACCGTGCTGCTCAGACTCCTCGCTCCCCGCCTCAGGCCCTACCGGGCCCTCCTCGCCCTCCTCGTCCTCCTCCAGCTCGTCCAGTCCCTCGCCTCGCTCGCCCTGCCCGCCCTCAACGCCGGAGTCATCGACGAGGGCGTCCTCCGCGGGGACACCGACCGTGTCCTCGGCGGGGGCGCCACGATGCTCGGCGTCACCCTCCTCCAGGCCGCGGCGGCCGCCGCCGCCACCTACACCGGCGCCAGGATCGCCATGGGGGTCGCCCGCGACCTGCGCTCCGAGGTCTTCCGCCGCGTCCAGGACTTCTCCGCCCAGGAGCGGGGCCGCTTCGGCACCGCCTCCCTCATCACCCGGACGACCAACGACGTCCAGCAGGTCCAGACGTTCACCGTCCTCGTCCTGACGATGCTGGTCGCCGCACCCCTGCTCTGCGTCGGCGGACTCGCCATGGCGCTCCGCCAGGACGTGCCGCTCGCCCTCGTCCTGCTCCTCTTCGTGCCCGTCATGACCGGCGCCGTCGGCACCGTCGTCCTGCGGATGCGGCCCCTCTTCCGGGGCATGCAGGAGCGCGTCGACCGGGTCAACCGCGTGCTGCGCGAGCAGATCACCGGCGTCCGCGTGGTCCGCGCCTTCGTCCGCGACCGGCACGAGCGGGAACGCTTCGGCGCCGCCAACGACGAGCTCCTCTCCGTCGGCCTCCGGGCCGGCCGGCTCCAGGCGCTGATGTTCCCGACCGTGCTCATCGTCTGGCAGCTGACGACCGTCCTCCTCGTGTACGTCGGCGCCCACCGCATCGACAGCGGCGCCCTCCAGCCCGGCGGGCTCGTCGCCTTCCTCGGCTACCTGCTCCAGACCTCCATGTCCGTGATGATGGTTCTCTTCCTCCTCATGCACATGCCGCGCGCCGAGGTCGGCGCCGAGCGCATCCGCGAGGTCCTCGACACCCCGCTCTCCGTCACCCCGCCCGCCGAACCCGTCCGCACCCTCCGGGGCCCTGGCCGCCTCGACCTCACCGGGGTCGACTTCCGGTACCCCGGCGCCGAGGAGCCGGTCCTCAAGGACGTCGACCTCGTCGCCCGCCCCGGCGAGACCACCGCGATCATCGGCTCCACCGGCAGCGGCAAGTCGACGCTCCTCGGCCTCGTGCCCCGGCTCTTCGACGCCACCGGCGGCGAGGTCCTCGTCGACGGCGTCGACGTGCGGCAGCTCGACCCCGCCCTGATGGCCAGGACCGTCGGCCTCGTCTCCCAGAAGCCCTACCTCTTCTCCGGCACGATCGCGACGAACCTCCGGTACGGAAAGCCCGACGCGACCGACGAGGAGCTCTGGCACGCCCTGGAGACCGCCCAGGCCGCCGACTTCGTCCGGGCCCTCGACGACGGCCTGGACGCCCCGGTCACCCAGGGCGGCGGCAACTTCTCCGGCGGCCAGCGGCAGCGGCTCGCCATCGCCCGGGTCCTCGTCGCCCGCCCCCGTCTCTACCTCTTCGACGACTCCTTCTCGGCGCTCGACGCCCGCACCGACGCCCGGCTCCGCGAGGCGCTCCGCCGGGAGACGGCCGACGCGACCGTGGTGATCGTCGCCCAGCGGGTCTCCACCATCCGGCACGCCGACCGGATCGTCGTCCTCGACCGGGGCCGGACCGCCGGCACCGGCACCCACGAGTCCCTCATGCGGGACAGCGCCACCTACCGGGAGATCGTCCTCTCCCAGCTCACCGAGGAGGAAGCCGCATGAGCACGGCCACGGAACCCCGGACCGGGAACGACGGCGGCACCGGACGCGACCGCCCCACCTCCGGCGCCACCGCCGCCCCGGACCGGCCCACCGCCCCCGCCCGCAGCGGCCCCCCGAGGGAGCGCACCGCCGGCCCCGGCCTCCCCACCCCCGCCCTCGAACGCTCCCTGGCCTTCCGCGCCTCCGGCCTCCGCCTCCTGCGCACCCTCGCCCCCGACCGGGCCCGCCTGCTCGCCGTCCTCGCCGTCGGCGCCACGGCCGTCGGCCTCGGCGTCCTCAGCCCCCTCCTCCTCGGCCGCGCCACCGACCTCGTCATCACCGGCGCCACCGGCCCGGCCGGGGTCGACTTCGCGGCCGTCGGACGGATCCTCGCCCTCTCCGTCGTGATCGTCGCCGGCTCGTCCCTCTTCACCTGGTTCCAGCTGCGGATCGCCACCACCGTCGTCCAGCGGGCCGGCCGGCGCATGCGCGAGCAGACCCAGCACAAACTGGCCCGGCTGCCCCTCGCCTACTTCGACCGCCAGCCGCGCGGCGAGGTCCTCTCCCGCACCACGAACGACATCGACAACATCGTCCAGACCCTCCAGCAGGCTTTCAGCCAGATGGTCCGCGCCCTGCTCAGCCTCATCGGCGTCCTCGCGATGATGTTCTGGATCTCCCCGGTCCTCGCCCTCGTCGCCCTCGCCACCGTGCCCGTCTCGGTCGTCGTCGCCGGCTTCGTCGGAAAGCGCGCCCAGCCGCAGTTCGTCAAGCAGTGGGCGGTCACCGGCCGGCTCGGCAGCCACGTCGAGGAGATGATCACCGGCCACACCGAGGTCGTCGCCTTCGGCCGCCGCGCCGAGGCCGTGGAACGCTTCGACGAGCTCGGCGAGGAGCTGTACCGGGCGAGCTTCCGCGCCCAGTTCGTGTCCGGCTTCATCCAGCCCGCGCTGACCTTCGTCGGCAACCTCAACTACGTCGTCCTCGCGGTGGTCGGCGGCCTGCGGGTGGCGAGCGGCACCCTGACCGTCGGGGACGTGCAGGCCTTCATCCAGTACTCGTACGACTTCAACGGCCCGATCAACCAGGTCGCCGCCATGGCCAACCTCCTCCAGTCCGGGGTGGCCTCCGCCGAGCGGGTCTTCGACCTCCTCGACGCCGAGGAGGAGGCCCCGGACCCGTCGAAGCCGCAGCGCCCCGCGCAGGTCAGGGGCCGGGTCTCCTTCGAGAAGGTCGCCTTCCGCTACGAGCCCGACAAGCCGCTCGTCGAGGACCTGTCGCTCACCGTCGAACCGGGCCGGACCGTCGCGATCGTCGGCCCGACGGGCGCCGGCAAGACGACCCTCGTCAACCTCCTCATGCGGTTCCACGAGGTCACCGGCGGCCGGATCACCCTGGACGGCACGGACATCGCGAAGATGTCCCGCGAGGAGCTCCGGGCCGGGATCGGCATGGTCCTCCAGGACACCTGGCTCTTCGGCGGCACCATCGCCGACAACATCGCCTACGGCCTGCCCGGCGAGGTCTCCCGGGAGCGGATCGTCGAGGCCGCCCGGGCCGCGCACGCCGACCGCTTCGTCCGGACCCTCCCCGACGGGTACGACACCGTCCTCGACGAGGACGGGGGCGGCCTCAGCGCCGGCGAGAAGCAGCTGGTCACGCTCGCCAGGGCGTTCCTCTCCGAGCCGGTGATCCTCGTCCTCGACGAGGCCACCAGCTCCGTCGACACCCGCACCGAGCTCCTCGTCCAGCAGGCCATGTCGTCCCTCCGCGCCGGCCGCACCAGCTTCGTCGTCGCCCACCGGCTCTCCACGATCCGGGACGCGGACACGATCCTGGTCATGGACAGCGGCTCGATCGCCGAGCAGGGCACCCACGAGGAACTGCTCGCCGCCGGAGGCGCGTACGCCCGGCTGTACGAAGCCCAGTTCGCCGGAGCGTGAAGGCTCAGTACGGTGAGGGCGTGACCACTCTCGCCCTCACCGTCCTCACGACCACCGACAGCCCCGAGAAGGCCGAGACGCTCGCGCGCGGGGCCGTCGAGGCCAAGCTCGCCGCCTGCGCCCAGGTCTCCGGGCCCGTCACCTCCGTCTACCACTGGCGGCGGGCCATCGAGACCGCCGAGGAGTGGCAGGTGGTCCTCAAGACCACCGAGGCCCGCTACGAGGACCTGGAGGCCTATCTCCTCGACGCGCACGACTACGAGACGCCGGAGATCATCGCCACCCCCGTCGTCCGGGCCTCCTCCGCCTACCTGGCGTGGCTCGGCCGGGAGGTGGCGAACCCGTGACCGCCCCGGCGGACTCCATACCCCTGCCGTTCTTCGTGTACGGGACGCTGCGCCCCGGCGCGTACAACCACGACCGGCTCCTCCTCGGCCGGACGGTCGCCGAGGAGGCGGCCCGGCTCCCGGGCGCCCTCCTGTACGACGGCCCCGGCTACCCGTACGCGGTCCAGGGCGAGGGCACGGTCGCGGGCACCCTCGTCACGGCGGCGCCCGACGCGTACGGCGAACTGCTCGGGGCGCTGGACCGGATGGAGGGCGACGCCGGGTACGAGCGGGCCGCCGTCGAGGCGGTCCGGCTCCGCGACGGCGGGTCCGTCCGCGCCTGGACCTACCTCGCGGCCGCCGGGACACCGCTCGGCCCGCTCATCCCCACCGGCGACTGGTTCAGACCCTGTCCGGCGGATCATGGCCGGGGCCGCGGGACAGGGCCTAGGGCGTGTTGCGAAAGTCCCGCCTGCCCGACCCGCCCTTCGGGCGGCCGGCGCTACTTTCGCAACACGCCCTAGCCGTCCCGCTCCAGACGCACCGCGCACACCTTGAACTCGGGCATCCGGGAGACCGGGTCGAGCGCCGGATTGACCAGCGTGTTCGCCCGGCCCTCGCCCGCCCAGTGGAACGGCATGAAGACGGTGTCCGGCCGGATCGCGGTCGTGATCCGGGCCGGGGCGACGGCCCGGCCCCGCCGCGAGACCACCGCGAGCCGCTCGCCCTCGGCCACCCCGAGCCGCTCGGCGAGCCGAGGGTGCAGCTCCACGAAGGGCCCGGGCGCCGCCGCGTTCAGCTCGTCCACCCGCCGGGTCTGCGCGCCCGACTGGTACTGGGACACCACCCGGCCCGTGGTGAGGACGACCGGGTACTCGGCGTCGGTCTCCTCCGCCGCCGCCCGGTGCACCACCGGCACGAACCGGGCCCGCCCGTCGGGCGTCGCGAACCGGTCCAGGAAGAGCCGGGGCGTACCGGCGTGGTCCTCGTCGGGGCAGGGCCAGAAGACGCCCTGCTCCTCCTCGATGCGCCGGTAGTCGATGCCCGCGTAGTCGGCGGGGCCGCCGGCGGAGGCCCGCCGCAGCTCCTCGAAGACCTCCTCGGCGTCCGTCGGGAAGCCCTTCTCCCAGCCGAGCAGCCCGGCGAGCCCGTGCAGCACCTCCAGGTCGCTGCGTACGCCCTCGGGCGGGGTGAGGGCGCGGCGCCGCAGCAGCACCCTGCCCTCCAGGTTGGTCATGGTGCCGGTCTCCTCGGCCCACTGGGTGACCGGCAGGACGACGTCCGCGAGCGCCGCCGTCTCGGAGAGGACGACGTCCGCGACGGCGAGGAAGTCGAGCGAGCGCAGCCGCCCCTCGACGTGCGCGGCGCGCGGCGCGGAGACGACCGGGTTGGAGCCCATGAGGAGCAGGGCCCGCACCTCGCCGCCGAGCGCGTCGAGGAGCTCGTACGCGCTCCGCCCCGGCCCCGGCAGCGACGCGGGGTCCACGCCCCACACCCCGGCGACGTGCGCGCGGGCGGCCGGGTCGTCGAGCTTGCGGTAGCCGGGCAGCTGGTCGGCCTTCTGGCCGTGCTCGCGGCCGCCCTGGCCGTTGCCCTGGCCGGTGAGGCAGCCGTAGCCGCTCAGCGGCCGGCCCGCCCTGCCGGTGGCGAGGCAGAGGTTGATCCAGGCGCCGACGGTGTCCGTGCCCTTGGACTGCTGCTCGGGGCCGCGCGCGGTCAGCACCATGCCGCTGCCGGCCTCGCAGAACATGGCGACGGCCTCCCGGAGCTCCGGCACGGAGACGCCGGTGATCCGCTCGACCTGCTCGGGCCAGTGGGACATGGCCCCGGCCCGGGCCGCCGCCCAGCCGTCGGTGCGCGCCGCCACGAACTCCTCGTCCACGCGCCCCTCGGCCACCACGAGGTGGAGCATGCCGAGGGCGAGCGCCAGGTCGGTGCCGGGGCGCGGCGCGAGGTGGAGGTCGGCCTGCTCGGCGGTGCGGGTGCGGCGCGGGTCGACGACGATCAGCTTCCCGCCGTTCTCCCGCAGCTCGGTGAGGTAGCGCAGGGCGGGCGGCATGGTCTCGGCGAGGTTGGAGCCGACGAGGATCACGCAGCCGGTCCGCGGGATGTCGTCCAGCGGGAAGGGGAGCCCCCGGTCGAGGCCGAAGGCCCGCTGGTGCGCGGCGGCCGCGGACGACATGCAGAAGCGGCCGTTGTAGTCGATCTGCGAGGTGCCGAGCACGAGCCGGGCGAACTTCCCCAGCGTGTAGGCCTTCTCGTTGGTGAGCCCGCCGCCGCCGAAGACCCCCACGGCATCGGCACCGTGGTCGGCGCGGGTCCTGTGCAGTCCGTCGGCGACGGCGGCGAGCGCCTCCTCCCAGGTCGCGGGCCGCAGATCCCCCGAGTCAGGGCATCGGACCAGGGGCTCGGTGAGCCGGACCCGGGAGGAGAGAACGGAGGGGGCGGTGCGGCCCTTGCCGCACAGGGCGCCCCGGTTGACGGGGAAGTCGGTCCGCTCGACCACCTCGGCGGGCAGCTCCGGGGCGCCGGTGGGGCGGAGCGACATGCCGCACTGCAGGGCGCAGTAGGGGCAGTGGGTCGGGACGGCGGTGGCGTCGGACATGCCGCCAGCGTGAGTCAGGAGTGTTACGCGGGGCGGCGCCCCGTATTACGGGCGCGGTGCTCTCCGCTCAGCCCGGGGGAGGCGCGGGAGTGAGGCGAGGCCCGGCTCGGGGCTGCTCCTGAGGTGCGGCGAGGCCGGGCTCAGGGTTGTTCAGGAGGTGTGGCGAGGCCGGGCTCAGGGCTGTTCAGGAGGTGTGGCGAGGCCGGGCTCAGGGCTGCTGAGGAGGTGTGGCGAGCGCGCGGTCCGGGGAGGCGAGGGCCTCGGTGACGCCGGTCTCCTCCGGGCCGAGGAACCGCGGGTCGGGGCGCAGGCCCGCGTCGAGCGCGGCCTTGCTCGCGGCGAAGAGCTCCCGCGTGGTGCCGTAGTACCAGGTGCCGTCACGGGGTTCGGGGACCCCGACGCCGTACGCGTCGACGCCCGCGCGGCCGCACAGCGCGACGGCCCGCTTGATGTGGAAGTCCTGGGTGACGAGGACGGCGCGGTCGACGCCGAAGACCTTCTTGGCGCGGACGCAGGAGTCCCAGGTGTCGAAGCCGGCGTAGTCGCTGACGATCCGGCCGTCGGGCACCCCGCGCTCGGTGAGGTAGGCGCGCATCGCGCTGGGCTCGTCGTACGCGGTCCTGCTGTTGTCGCCGGTGACGAGCAGGACCCGGACCTTGCCCTCGCGGTACAGCTCGGCGGCGGTGTCGAGCCGGTGCGCGAGGTACGGGGTGGGGCGCCCGTTCCACAGCCCGGCGCCGAACACGACGGCGACGTCCCGGGCCGGCACGTCCGCGGTGGTGCGGAGCTTCCCGGCGGCGGCGGTGTGCATCCAGGTGACGGGGGCGAGCGCGAGCACCACGCCCAGCATGACGGCCTGGACGGTGCGGCGCCGGGCCCAGGTGGTGCGGGGCATCAGCCGGGTGAGCCGTGCCGTCATGCGGAAACCTCCGTGGGGGCGTGGAGCGGTGGCGGTCTGTCACCCCGTCCGACGCGCTTCGGCGGGGTTCGGTTCGCCGGACGCCCGGAGTGTTCCGTACAGCACACCGGCGAGCGCCAGGCCGATGACCATGCCGAGGAGCTGGGCGGCGGCGAAGGCGGGCACCGAGCCGGGGGCGATCCCGGTGAAGGAGTCGGAGAAGGAGCGGCCGAGGGTGGCGGCCGGATTGGCGAAGGAGCCGGAGGAGGTGAACCAGATCGCCGCCCCGATGTATCCGGCGACCGCGACCGGGGCGAGCCCGGGGCGGCCGATGTGGCGCAGGCCCTGCACGACGAGGACGAGCCCGGCGGTGGCGACGGCCTCGCCGAGGAGGAGGTGGAGCGCCCCGCGCGGCTCGGTGGCCCAGGCGCCGGGCGCCCGCCCGAACATCGCCTCGGCGAGGAGGGCGCCGGTGACGGCCCCGGCGAGCTGGGCGCCGATGTAGGCGAGGGCCTCGCGCCCGCCGCGCCGGTGGCGGTGGGACCACCACTCGGAGAGGGTGACGACGGGGTTGAAGTGGGCGCCGGAGAGCGGGCCGATGAGGGCGATGAGCAGACCGAGACCGAGGGCGGAGGCGGCGGCGTTGGCGAGCAGACGGACGCCGATGTCCTGGCTGAGGGCGTCGGCGCGGATGCCGGAGCCGACGACGACGGCGACGAGGGCGGCGGTGCCGATGAACTCGGCGGCGGTGCGACGGGGGAGAGAGGGCGGAGATATTCTCATGGCGGAAAAGATATTCCGTGATTCGGAACCGGAGAAGAGGGGGAGGCGCGTATCATCCGCGCGCCCCGCCTGCGCGCCCTGCCTGCGCGCCCCCGACTTCCGTGTTCCTCCGGGGAAAATCGCATGCGGTGCAGGCGCGGGTCTGCCAGCATGCGCCCCTGTGAAGATCGACGACCTTGACGTCCGCCGCGCGGCCGAGTCCGATGCCGCGGCGGTGGCCGAAGTGTGGCTCCGTTCCTATGCGGCGGCGCTGCCGAGCGTGCGCCGCGCACACACCGACGACGAGGTCAGGTACTGGCTCCGGGAGATCGTGGTGCCCGGCCAGGAGACCTGGGTGGCGACCGTCGAGGAGACGGTCGTCGCCATGATGGTGCTGGACGACGGTGACCTGGATCAGCTCTACATCGATCCGCCGTGGCGCGGCCACGGCATCGGCGACCGCCTCGTGGAGCTGGCCAAGCAGCGGAGCGCGGCCGGGCTGACCCTCTGGACGTTCCAGGTCAACGCCCCGGCGCGGCGCTTCTACGAACGGCACGGCTTCGTCGCCGCCGAGCACACCGACGGGGAGCGGAACGAGGAACGCGAGCCGGACGTCCGGTACGTGTGGACTCCGGGGGAGTGACGAGCCGCCGCGACCGGCCCTGACACCGGGCGGGCCGTCCGCGTGAGGTCACGGAAAGAAGTCGTGACCCCCGCGCAACGGGCAGGCAACGTGCCGCCTCCACGATCGGTGCATGACGGAGCCGGACAGCACGTTCGACAGCGCCGCCGAGCTGCTCGGCAGGATCACCGAGCAGCTCGGGGCGCAGCTCGCCCAGGTGCGTCCGGACGGCCGTCGGCACCGGAAGTACGACGAGGAGGCACGCCAACCCATGAACGCACCCACCCTCGTCGCGCCCGCCCCGCCCGGCCCGACACCCGCCCCGCCCGGCCCCGCACCGGCTTCGCACGGCCCGACACCCGCCCCGCCCGGCCCCGCACCGGCTTCGCACGGCCCGACACCCGCCCCGCCCGGCCCCGCACCCACCCTCGTCGCCGTCGGCCACGGCAGCCGCGACCCCCGCGCCCGCGCCACCCTCGGCCGGCTCCTCGACCGCGTCCGCGAGCTGCGCCCCGGGCTCGACGTGCGCCTCGCGCACATCGAACTGAACGCCCCGCTGCTCGACGAGACCCTCGCCGGGCTCGCCGCCGAAGGCCGCGACGCCGTCCTCGTACCCCTGCTCTTCGCCCCCGGCCACCACGTCACCCACGACCTGCCCGCCGCCCTCGCCGCCGCACCCGCCCTCCGGGCCCGGATCGCCCGGCCGCTCGGCGCGCACCCCCTCCTCGTCGAGGCCCTCGCCGGCCGGCTCGCCGAGGCCGGCTGGACCCCCGAGGACGGCACCTCCCGCGCCACCGGCGTCGTCCTCGCCTCCGCCGGCTCCCGCGACCCCCGGTCCGGCGCCGAGATCCGCCGGATCGCCGCCCTCCTCGGCGAACGGCTCGGCGGGGTCCCCGTCGTCCCCGCGTACGCCTCCGCCGCCGCCCCCACCGTCCCCGAGGCCGTCCGCGCGCTCGCCGCCCGGGGCCGCCACCGCGTCGCCGTCGCCTCCTGCTTCACCGCCCCAGGCCTCTTCGCGACCCGCGCCGCCGCCCACGCCCCCTGGCTCGCCGCCGCCCCGCTCGGCGCCCACCCGGCCCTCGCCCGCCTCGTCCTCCACCGCTACGACCGGGCCCGCACGGCCCGCACCACCACCCCCGTGCGGGAACTCGCCGCCATCTGAGCTCTTCTGTCGGTCCCTCCGGTTACCTTCGATCCATGGCAGGCATCGAGGACACCAAGGACAGCGCGGACATCACCGACACCGTCACCGACACCCCCGGCTACGACGTCGCCGCGACCGAGCGCTGGGCCGCCGAGCCCGACAAACGACCGGGCCGCACCGCCTTCCAGCGCGACCGCGCCCGCGTCCTGCACTCCGCCGCGCTGCGCAGGCTCGCCGGCAAGACCCAGGTCGTCACCCCCGGCACCCGCAGCCACGCCTGGGACGCCAGCCCCCGCACCCGCCTCACCCACTCCCTGGAGTGCGCCCAGGTCGGCCGCGAGCTCGGCGCCGCCCTCGGCTGCGACCCCGACCTCGTCGAGGCCGCCTGCCTCTCCCACGACATGGGCCACCCGCCCTTCGGGCACAACGGCGAGCAGGCGCTCAACGACGTCGCCAAGGACTGCGGCGGCTTCGAGGGGAACGCCCAGTCGCTCCGCCTCCTCACCCGCATCGAGCCCAAGCGCTTCGTGAAGGACGCCGACGGGGAGCCCGTCAGCGTCGGCCTCAACCTCACCCGCGCCTCGCTCGACGCCGCCACCAAGTACCCCTGGCCGCGCGGCGGCCACCCCGAGGACCCCGGCTCGCCCAAGTTCGGCGTGTACGAGGACGACCTGCCCGTCTTCGCCTGGATCCGGCAGGGCGCCCCCGCCGACCGCAAGTGCTTCGAGGCCCAGGTGATGGACTGGTCCGACGACGTGGCCTACTCGGTCCACGACTTCGAGGACGGCCTGCACGCCGGACACATCGACCCCAACATGCTCCTCGCCGAGCCCGAGCGCGCCGACATCTGGACCGTCGCCATCGGCCGGTACGTCCCCGAGGACACCGACCCGCAGGAGCTCGCCGAGGCCCTCGACCGGCTCGTCGACCAGGAGTGGTGGCCCCACGGATACGACGGCTCGGCCGTCGCCCAGGCCCGCCTCAAGGACGCCACCAGCCAGCTCATCGGCCGCTTCTGCCTCGCCGCCGAGGGAGCCACCCGCGAGACCTGGGGCACCGGCCCCCTCAGCCGGTACGCCGCCGAGCTCGTCGTCCCCCGCGAGACGCGCAACGAATGCGCCGTCCTCAAGGCCGTCGCCGACCGGTACGTGATGCAGCGCGCCGAGCAGGAGGTCCTCCGCGCCGACCAGCGCGTCGTCGTCGCCGAACTCGCCGAGGCCCTCGTCGCCCGCGCCCCCGACGGCCTCGAACCGCAGTTCCGGGCCGCCTTCGACAAGGCCCCCGACGACCGCGCCCGCAAGCGCGTCATCGTCGACCAGATCGCCAACCTCACCGACGCCTCCGCCCGCGCCCTCCACCACCGCCTCCGCCCCCACCACGCGTAGGGGGCGGGGGTGCGTCACCGGCAGGACACCCCCAGGTCCTCTTCCGTCCCCCGGCTCCGTGCGGGACGCTCGCATGCACGCCCCGAGGCGGTACGGCCGGACGAACGCCCGGGGGCGTAGGTTGGAACCGGTCGCAACGAGGAGGAATCGACGTGGTCGACGCAGATCAGACCTTTGTCATCGTCGGCGGAGGACTGGCAGGGGCCAAGGCGGCGGAGACGCTGCGCTCCGAGGGGTTCAACGGCCGGGTGATCCTCATCGGCGACGAACGCGACCACCCCTACGAGCGCCCACCCCTCTCCAAGGGCTATCTCACCGGCGCCAAGGAGCGGGACTCGGTCTTCGTCCACGAGGCCGCCTGGTACGCGGCGCACGACATCGAGCTCCACCTCGGCCAGGCCGTCACCGCCGTCGACCGCGAGGCCCGCACGGTCCGCCTCGGCGACGGCACCGTCATCCGCTACGACAAGCTGCTCCTCGCCACCGGCGCCGAGCCGCGCCGCCTCGACGTCCCCGGCACCGAGCTCGCCGGCGTCCACCACCTGCGCCGGCTCGCCCACGCCGACCGGCTCCGCCAGGTCCTCGCCGCCCTCGGCCGGGACAACGGCCACCTGGTGATCGCCGGCGCCGGCTGGATCGGCCTGGAGGTCGCCGCCGCCGCCCGCGGCTACGGAGCCGAGGTCACCGTCGTCGAGTACGAGCCCACCCCGCTCCACCGCGTCCTCGGCCCCGAACTCGGCCAGCTCTTCGCCGACCTCCACAGCGACCACGGCGTCCGCTTCCACTTCGGCGTGAAGCTCACCGAGATCGTCGGCCAGGACGGCATGGTCCTCGCCGTCCGCACCGACGACGGCGAGGAGCACCCCGCGCACGCCGTGCTCGCCGCGATCGGCGCCGCCCCCCGCACCGCCCTCGCCGAGAACTCCGGGCTCGCCCTCGTCGACCGGGCCGACGGCGGCGGCATCGCCGTCGACGCGTCGCTGCGCACCTCCGACCCCGACATCTACGCCGCCGGGGACGTGGCCGCCGCCCACCACCCCTCGCTCCACACCCGGCTCCGCGTCGAGCACTGGGCCAACGCCCTCAACGGCGGCCCGGCCGCCGCCCGCGCCATGCTCGGGCAGCTCGTCTCCTACGACCGGGTGCCCTACTTCTTCTCCGACCAGTACGACCTCGGCATGGAGTACTCCGGCTGGGCGCCCCCGGGCACGTACGACCAGGTCGTGGTCCGCGGCGACACCGGGAAGCGCGAGTTCATCGCCTTCTGGCTGAAGGAGGGCCGGGTCCTCGCCGGCATGAACGTGAATGTGTGGGACGTCACAGAGCCGATCCAGCAGCTCATCCGCTCCAAGGGCACGGTGGACCCCGAGGCCCTCGCCGACCCCTCCGTACCCCTGGAGAACCTGATCTGATCACTCTCGCCCGCACGTAGACTTCATGCGTGGCAGGCAGGATCAACGATGACGACGTGAAGGCGGTACGGGACGCGGTCCCGATCGACGCCGTCGTGTCCGAGTACCTCCAGCTGCGCAACGCGGGCGGCGGAAACCTCAAAGGCCTCTGCCCCTTCCACGACGAGAAGTCGCCCTCCTTCCAGGTCAGCCCCAGCAAGGGACTGTTCCACTGCTTCGGCTGCCAGGAGGGCGGCGACACCATCGCCTTCGTGATGAAGATCGACCACCTCTCCTTCTCGGAGACGGTCGAGCGCCTCGCCGCGAAGGCGGGCATCACCCTGCGGTACGAGGAAGGCGGCTACAACCCCGGCCACCAGCGCGGGGAGCGCATCCGCCTCGTCGAGGCGCACAAGGTCGCCACCCAGTTCTACATCGACCAACTCGACTCGCCCGAGGCCGAGATCGGCCGCAAGTTCCTCGCCGAGCGCGGCTTCGACCAGGCAGCCGCCGCCCACTTCGGCGTCGGCTACTCGCCGGCCGGCTGGGACCACCTCACCCGCTTCCTCCGCGGCAAGGGCTTCTCCGACAAGGAACTGATCCTCTCCGGCCTCTCCCAGGACGGCCGCCGCGGCCCCATCGACCGCTTCCGCGGCCGCCTCATGTGGCCCATCAGGGACGTCGGCGGCGACGTCGTCGGCTTCGGCGCGCGCAAGCTCCGCGACGACGACAACGGCCCCAAGTACCTCAACACGCCCGAGACGCCGATCTACAAGAAGTCCCAGGTGCTCTACGGCATCGACCTGGCCAAGAAGGACATCGCCAAGGTCAGCCGCGCCGTCGTCGTCGAGGGCTACACCGACGTCATGGCCTGCCACCTCGCCGGCGTCACCACCGCCATCGCCACCTGCGGCACCGCCTTCGGCGGCGACCACATCAAGATCCTCCGCCGCCTCCTGATGGACAACGGCTCGGCCCGCGTCATCTTCACCTTCGACGGCGACGCCGCCGGCCAGAAGGCCGCCCTCCGCGCCTTCGAGGACGACCAGAAGTTCGCCGCCGAGACGTACATCGCCATCGCCCCCGAGGGCATGGACCCCTGCGAACTGCGGCTCGCCAAGGGCGACGAGGCCGTCGCCGAACTCGTCCAGCCCCGCACCCCGCTCTTCGAGTTCGCGCTCCGCCAGATCGTCGCCCGGTACGACCTCGACACCCCCGGAGGACAGGGCGCCGCCCTGGACGAGGCCGCCCCGATCGTCGCCAAGCTCAAGAACCTCGCCGTACGGCACGGCGTCGCCGTCCAGCTCGCCGGCATGCTCGGGATCATGGACGAGCGGTTCGTCGTGCAGCGCGTGAGCCGGGTCGCCCAGTGGCAGCGCGACCGCGGCGGCCGCGGCCAGACGCCCGACCGGCCGCGCCGCGAGACCCCCCAGATCCAGGCACCGGTGGCACCCCCCGGCCCCGCGCTCAACCTGCGCAGCCCCGCCCACCGCACCGAGCGCGAGCTCCTCAAGCTCGCCCTCCAGCGCCCCGAACTCGTCTCGCCCTTCTTCGACGCCTACGGGGTCGACGAGTTCACGGCCCCGCCCTACGCGGCCGTCCGCCAGTGCGTCCACGACGCCGGCGGCGCCACCGACGCCCCCTCCGACTACCTCGACGCCGTCCGCGAGGCCGCGCCCAACGACACGGTCCGCTCCCTCGTCACCGAACTCGCCGTGGAGGCGATCTTCGCCGCGAAGGCCGCCGACGAGGTCTACGCGGCCGAACAGCTCGTCGCCGTCCGGCTCCGGGCCGTCGACCGCCGCATCGACCAGCTGAACTCCGCCCTCAAGCGCCTCGGCGCGGTGCCCCCGGAGCAGCAGGCCGCCGCGCAGCAGGAGGTCTTCGTCCTCCAGCAGTACAAGACGAACCTCAAGACGCACGGCGCGGGCGCACTCTAACGTCGGGTGACCTCACGGTCTCAAAAAGTCACCGCACGCCCCTCGTGGCGGCGATGTGTCGTACCCCACACTGGACGACGGTGCCGTTCCGCCCCTCCTGGAGGTCGCCCGCCGTGCAGACCGAGATCCAGACCACCGAACAGGACGAGCCGGCCGAACTCCCCGAGGCCCCGGAGGTCCCACCGCAGCGCCGCCGCGCCGACCCCGGCGGCAACGGACCCTCCTCCGACCTGTTCCGCCAGTACCTGCGCGAGATCGGCCGCATCCCCCTCCTCAGCGCCGAGGAGGAGGTCGAACTGGCCCGGCGCGTCGAGGCCGGCCTCTTCGCCGAGGAGAAGCTCGCCACCACCCCCGACCTCGACAGCGCCCTCGCGGGCGACCTCGACCGGCTCGTCGTCCTCGGCCGCATCGCCAAGCGCAGGCTCATCGAGGCCAACCTCCGCCTCGTCGTCTCCGTCGCCAAGCGGTACGTCGGCCGGGGCCTCACCATGCTGGACCTCGTCCAGGAGGGGAACCTCGGTCTCATCCGGGCCGTCGAGAAGTTCGACTACGCGCGCGGCTACAAGTTCTCCACGTACGCGACCTGGTGGATCCGCCAGGCCATGTCCCGGGCCCTCGCCGACCAGGCCCGGACCATCCGCGTCCCCGTCCACGTCGTCGAACTCATCAACCGGGTCATCCGCGTCCAGCGCCGCATGCTCCAGGAGCGGGGCTACGAACCCACCGCCGAGGAGGTCGCCGCCCAGCTCGACCTCGCCCCCGAGCGGGTCGGCGAGGTCCTCCGCCTCGCCCAGGAACCCGTCTCCCTGCACGCCCCCGTCGGCGAGGAGGAGGACGTCGCGCTCGGCGACCTCATCGAGGACGGCGACGCCGCCTCACCCGTCGAGTCCGCCGCCTTCCTGCTCCTCCGCCGCCACCTGGAGGACGTGCTCTCCACCCTCGGGGAACGCGAACGCAAGGTCGTCCAGCTCCGCTACGGCCTCGACGACGGCAGGCCCCGCACCCTGGAGGAGATAGGACGCATCTTCGGCGTGACGCGCGAACGCATCCGCCAGATCGAGTCCAAGACCCTCAGCAAACTCCGGGACCACGCCTACGCGGACCAGCTGCGCGGCTACCTCGACTAGGACAGGTCCTAGGCCTGTCCTAGCCGATCTCCCGCACCGTGAGCGTCCACGGCCCGTCCGCGCTGAAGAGCAGCAGCAGCGGCCCCGGCGGGATCGGGACGGTGTGCACCAGCGGACCGGTGGCATTCATCATCAGGGCGGGGTGGGTCAGGAGCGTCGTGCGCCCGGCGACCTCGTGGCACCACATGCCGACGTACCCGCTGCCGTCCTCCTTGCCTTCGAAGTGCACCCGGAGGTCGGCCGCGCCGCCCGTGAACAGCAGGGCCTCGGGGCCGTACCCGCGCAGCGTGCCCGTCAGACGCCGGGCGGCGGCGACGGGGCTCACGCGCAGGGCCCAGCGGTTGCGCGCTTCGACGCGCAGCCGCAGAGGGCGGTCCCCGGGGGCCCGGATGACCGAACTCCCCGTGAAGTGCGGGAGGGTGGTGCTGAAGAGGTGGTCGTCGTCCTTGTTGAACTTGTTCAGCGAAAAGACGCCGACATAGCCCTCGCCCTCGTGCGCGGCCTCGACCAGGACGGGACCGGGCGGGACGCGGCCGTCCACGGTGACCGCCTCGCCGCCCTTGCCGGAGGCCGTGAAGGGCTCGAAGACCGGCCCGAACTCCCAGCCCTCGACGAGCTCGTACGCCCGCTCGACGGGCGGGTACGCGGTGGGGACGGGCGACGGTGCGGGGGCGGGCCACGGTGTGGGGACGGGGGCGGCGGTGGGGGCGGGCGACGCCGTCGGGGCGGGGGCGGTGGTGACGGCGGGCGACGCCGTCGGGGCGGGCGTGCCGCCGGCTTCCCCGGCCTTTCGGGCCGGCGCGCTCGGGGCCACGAGTGCCTGCCACGGTGACTGGGCCAGTGGCCGACTCGGCGTCCGGCCCGGCGCCTTGGCCACGCCGGTCAGCGGGACGGGCCCGTCGGCAGGAGCCGCGACCGGCTGCTCCACTTCCTTCTCGGCCTCGGCCTCGACCTCGACGCCGTACGCCGTGACGAGCTCCGCGAGCCCGGAGGCGTACCCCTTGCCGATCCCGGTGAACTTCCAGCCTCCCGACTCGCGGAAGAACTCGCCGTACACGACGGCCTCCGCGTCGTCCGGACGCGCGATCAGCCAGGCGACGACCACCGCCCTGTCCGGGGCCATCGCCGCCAGCGAGCCGGAGGTCGCCGCACCGGCGATCACGATGCGCTCCACCTCCGGCTCCACCTCGTGCAGCGCGAGGGACAGCGCCTTCTTCGTGTGCTTCACCGCACCGGACGGGTGAACGGGCTGCCCCTCGAAGACCATGTCCGCGTCTCCGCGGACCCGGCCGTCCGCGCCGAGCAGCAGCGCCGCTATGTCCGTGTCTCCGATGCCGACCAACAGGGTGACCGAAGGCACCCAGGAACTCTCGGTTCTGTGACCCATACCGCACATCATGCGGCACGGGTCACACCCCGGTCGGAGCCGGGTCAGTCGACCTCGGCGACCGCCTGCGCGAACTGGGCCGCGTACAGCCGGGCATAGGCCCCGCCGGATGCCAACAGCTCCTTGTGCGTGCCCTGTTCGACGATCGAACCGCTCTCCATCACCAGGATCACGTCCGCGTCCCGGATCGTGGAGAGCCGGTGCGCGATGACGAACGACGTGCGCCCGTGGGCCAGTCGGGCCATCGCCTTCTGGATCAGCACCTCGGTACGGGTGTCGACGGAACTGGTCGCCTCGTCGAGGACGAGGATCACCGGGTCCGACAGGAACGCCCGGGCGATGGTGATCAGCTGCTTCTCGCCCGCGCTGACCCCGGTCCCGTCGTCGTCGATGACCGTGTCGTACCCCTCGGGGAGCGTACGGACGAACCGGTCGGCGTGCGCGGCCCGCGCCGCCTCCTCGATCTCCTCCCGGGTCACCTTCCGCGTCGTGCCGTACGCGATGTTGTCCGCGATGGTGCCGCCGAAGAGCCACGTGTCCTGGAGCACCATGCCGATGCCCCTCCGCAGGTCCTCGCGGGACATCCGCGCTATGTCCGTCCCGTCCAGGGTGATCCGGCCGCCCGTCACCTCGTAGAACCGCATCAGCAGGTTCACCAGGGTCGTCTTGCCGGCGCCCGTCGGGCCGACGATCGCGACCGTCTGGCCCGGCTCCACCGTGAGCGACAGGTCCTCGATGAGCGGCTTGTCCGCCTCGTACCGGAAGGACACCCCCTCCAGGGCGACCTTGCCCTTGAGGTCCGCCGGGTGCTCGCTCCGCGGGGCGTCCGGCTCCTGCTCCTCCGCGTCGAGGAGCTCGAAGATCCGCTCCGCCGAGGCCACGCCCGACTGCACCAGGTTCGCCATCGACGCGACCTGCGTCAGCGGCATCGAGAACTGGCGCGAGTACTGGATGAAGGCCTGCACGTCACCGATGGAGAGCGTGCCGCTCGCCACCCGCAGACCGCCGACGACCGCCACCAGGACGTAGTTGATGTTCGAGACGAAGAACATCACCGGCTGCATCACGCCGCTGTTGAACTGCGCCTTGAACCCGGCCTCGTACAGCGCCTCGTTCTGCTCGCGGAAGTCCCTCGCGGACTCCTCCTGCCGGCCGAAGACCTTCACCAGGTTGTGCCCGGTGTACATCTCCTCGACGTGCGCGTTGAGCGTGCCCGTGGACTTCCACTGCTGCACGAAGTGCGGCTGCGAGCGCTTGCCGATCCGCGCCGCGACGAGGACCGAGACCGGCACCGTCACCAGCGCCACCAGGGCGAGCAGCGGCGAGATCCAGAACATCATCGCGAGGACGCCGACGATCGTGAGCAGCGAGTTGATCAGCTGGCCCATCGACTGCTGGAGCGTCTGCGAGATGTTGTCGATGTCGTTGGTCGCCCGGGACAGCACCTCGCCGCGCTTCGCCTTGTCGAAGTACGACAGCGGCAGTCGCGCCAGCTTCGTCTGGACGTCCTCCCGCATGCGGAAGACCGTCCGGTTGATCACCTTGATCGACAGGCGGGTCGAGACCAGCATCAGCAGGCCCGCCGCCACGTAGATCGCGAGGACCCAGAGCAGGACCTCGCCGACCGCGCCGAAGTCGATGCCCTGCCCGGGGGTGAAGTCGACCCCGGACAGCATGTCGGCCATGCCGGAGTCGCCGCCCGCGCGGACCCGGTCGATCGCCTCCGCCTTTGTACCGTCCTCGAACTGCCGCCCGACGACCCCCGCGAAGACGAGGTCGGTCGCCTTGCCGAGGATCTTCGGCCCGACCACCGAGGCCGCCACCGACAGCATGGTGGCGAGCAGCATCACCCAGAGCGTGGCGCGCTCCGGCGCCAGCTGCGTCAGCAGCCGCCTGCCCGAGCCCTTGAAGTTCATCGACCGCTGGTCGGGGCCGCCACCGGCCATCATGCGTCCGCCAGGACCGGCCATCAGGCTGCCTCCGCCTCGGTCAGCTGGGAGAGCACGATCTCCCGGTACGTCTCGTTCCCCGCCATCAGCTCGCCGTGCCGGCCGGTGCCGACGACCCGGCCCTCGTCCAGGACGACGATCCGGTCGGCGTCCCGGATGGTCGCCACCCGCTGGGCGACGATCACCACCGTCGAGTCGGCCGTCTCCCGCCGGAGCGCCTCGCGCAGCAGGGCGTCGGTCTCGTAGTCCAGGGCGGAGAAGGAGTCGTCGAAGAGGTAGATCTCCGGCTTCTGCACCAGCGTCCGCGCGATCGCGAGCCGCTGCCGCTGGCCGCCGGAGACGTTCGTGCCGCCCTGCGCGATCGGCGCGTTCAGCCCGTTCTCCAGCTTCCGTACAAAGTCCGCGGCCTGCGCCACCTCCAGGGCGTGCCAGAGCTCCTCGTCGGTCGCGTCCGGCTTCCCGTACCGCAGGTTCGTCGCCACCGTCCCGGAGAACAGGTACGGCTTCTGCGGCACCAGGCTCACGGTCCGCGCCATCAGGACGGGGTCGAGCTTCCGCACGTCGACGCCGTCGACGAGGACCTCGCCGCCGGTCGCGTCGAAGAGCCGCGGGACGAGCCCGAGGAGCGTCGACTTGCCGCTGCCGGTGGACCCGATGATCGCGGTGGTCTCCCCGGGTCGGGCGACGAGCCCGACGTCCTTCAGGACCGACTCCTCGGCGCCCGGGTACCGGAAGTCCGCGCTCCTGACCTCCAGGTGCCCGCGCCGGTCGAGGGTCGTCACCGGCTCGGCCGGCGGCACGACGCTGGACTCGGTCGCGAGGACCTCCTCGATGCGCTCGGCGCACACCTCGGCCCGCGGCACCATCATGAACATGAAGGTGGCCATCATGACGGCCATCACGATCTGCATCAGATAGGCGAGAAAGGCGGTCAGCGCGCCGATCTCCATCCCGCCGCTGTCGATGCGGTGCGCCCCGAACCAGACGACGGCCACGCTGGAGACGTTCACGACGGTCATCACGACCGGGAACATCAGCGCCATCAGCCGCCCGGTCGCCATCGAGACGTCCGTCAGATCGGCGTTGGCCCGCCGGAAGCGCTCCTCCTCGTACCCGTCCTTCACGAAGGCGCGGATGACGCGGTTGCCGGTGATCTGCTCGCGCAGCACCCGGTTCACCGTGTCGAGGCGCTCCTGCATCGTCCGGAAGAGCGGCCGCATCCTCCGCACGATCAGGGTCACCGAGACACCGAGGACCGGCACCACCGCGAGCAGCACGGCCGACAGCGGCACGTCCTGGCCGAGCGCCATCACGATGCCGCCGACACACATGATCGGCGCCGAGACCATCAGGGTGAACGCCATCAGGACCAGCATCTGGACCTGCTGCACGTCATTGGTCGTACGGGTGATCAGCGAGGGCGCGCCGAAGTGCCCGAGCTCCCGGGCGGAGAAGGACTGCACCCGGTCGAAGATCGCGCCGCGGACGTCCCGCCCCAGGGCGGACGCCGTCCGCGCGCCGTAGTAGACCGCGCCGATGTTGCACACGACCTGCATGACGGAGACGCCGACCATCAGCGCGCCGAAACGCAGGATGTAGCCGGTGTCCCCGTTGACGACACCGTTGTCGATGATGTCGGCGTTCAGGGTCGGCAGGTAGAGGCTCGCGCAGGTCTGCAGGAACTGGAGCAGGACGAGCAGCGCGATGGGTTTTCGGTAGGGCCGCAGGTGGGTTCGGAGAAGTCTTATGAGCACGGGACCACTATCGCCCGCGCCCCTGTGCGAGACGACTCGGATTCGGGGTGCGGCCCGAGCCCTGGCGAAGACTTTACGAAGAACGTGTTTCGGCCTCGGCGCTACGCACCGAACGCCCCGGGATGCACCTGCTCCCGCGTGGCCACGTACTGCTGCCGCACGGCCTGGCCCACCGCCAGCTGGTCGCCGGCCTCCAGGACCTGGGCGGCGGCCCCCTGCCAGGCGGGGGGAGCGGACGGCGAGTGGGTGCCCCGGGCGACCCCGAGCGCCCAGGCGGCCTGCCGGGCGGCGCCGAGCGCCGCGTAGTCGGCCGGCTGGGGGACGACGACCTGCGCGCCGAACAGCGAGGGCGCGAGCGCCTGGACGGCCGGCAGCGCGGCGGCCGCGCCGAGCAGGAAGACCCGGCGCACCTCGACGCCCCGCCCGCGCAGGACGTCCATGGCGTCGGCGAGCGCGCAGAGCATCCCCTCGAACGCGGCCCGCGCGAGGTGCTCGGGCTTCATCGACTCGCGCCGCAGTCCGCTGAGCGTGCCCGCGGAGTGCGGCAGGTCCGGGGTCCGCTCGCCCTCCAGGTAGGGCAGCAGGACGAGCCCGGAGGAGCCGGGCGTGGACTTCAGCGCGAGGGCCGACAGCTCGTCGAGCGACTCCAGCCCCAGCATCTCCGCGGTCCCGCGCAGGGCCCTTACGGCATTGGAGGTGGAGACGACGGGCAGGTGCAGGCCGGCGGCGTCGGCGAAGGAGGTGATCATGCCGCTCGGGTCGGCGAGGGCCTCGTGGTGCACGGCCATCACCGAGCCGGAGGCGCCGAGCGAGACGACCGCGTCGCCGAGCCCGAGGCCGAGGCCGAGCGCGGCGGCCATGGTCTCGCCCGTGCCCGCGGAGATGAGGAGACCCTCGGGAGTGGTGCCGGCGGCCTCGGCCGGGCCGAGGACCTCGGGCAGCACGGCCTGGTGGCCGAGCGCGAGCTCCACGAGGTCGGGGCGGTACGCGGCCGTGCCGGCCGACCAGTAGCCGGTGCCGGAGGCGGCGCCGCGGTCGGTGGTGCGCCGCGCCGGGCGGCCGAGGAGCTGCCAGACCAGCCAGTCGTGCGGCTGGAGGACCAGCGCGGTCCGCTGGGCGTTCTCCGGTTCCGTGCGGGCCAGCCAGCGCAGCTTGGCGACCGGCTGCCCGGCGCCCGGCACACAGCCGACGGCCTCGGCCCACGCCTGGCGCCCGCCCAGGGACTCGACGAGATCGGCGGCGGCGACCTGCGCCCGCTTGTCGTTGCCGACGAGCGCGGGCCGCACGAGGGCGCCCTGCGCGTCCAGCGGCACGAGGCCGTGCTGCTGGGCGGAGACGCCGATGGCCTGCACGCCCTCCAGCAGTCCGCCGGTGGCGGCCTCGCCGAGCGAGAGCAGCCAGGTCTGCGGATCGACCTCGGCGGCCTTCGGATCGCCCTGGTGCGGGGCGTACCCCTGGCGCAGCACGGCGCCCGTGTCGGCGTCGCAGACGACGATGCGTGTGAATCCGGCAGAGCTGTCCAGTCCGGCGACTATCCCCATGGCACGTGATTCTGCCGCACGAGGGGCCCGTGCGGCATCAGGTGTTGCTGGTGCCCCAGTCGTCGTCCTCGACGAGGCCGTTGCTCCGGCCGCGGTTGCGCAGCGCGTGGACCCGGTCGGTCACCGAGGACGGCAGCCGGTCGCCCACCGTGTCGCCCACGGCGTGCATCGCCTTGCCCGCGACCTGGCGCCCGGTCTGGGCCGCCGACTCGGCGGCGTTGCGGACGGCGGGGTTCTGCGCGAGGTCCCTCGCGGACTTCTTCATCTGCTCGTAGCGCTCGCGTCCGGCCCGCGTGCCGATCACGTAACCGAGGGCGAGACCCACGACGAACGTCAGCTTGTACCGCACGGCTGCGATCCTTCCCTGGAGGCCCTGGGGATACCGATTGGCGGAGCACCCCCCTGCTTGCGCTAATGTATGTCTCGCAGCGAGCGAGCGCCCTCCCGGTCACCCGGACTGGGTCCGTTCGGTGCAACGCAGCAATCCCCTGTAGCTCAATTGGCAGAGCAGCCGGCTGTTAACCGGCAGGTTACTGGTTCGAGTCCAGTCGGGGGAGCGCGATCCCCTGTAGCTCAATTGGCAGAGCAGCCGGCTGTTAACCGGCAGGTTACTGGTTCGAGTCCAGTCGGGGGAGCAGGACGGAAGAGGACCCTTCGGGGTCCTTTTTCGCGTCTCGGGGAACCATGTGGCCCCGGACGAGGTCTTCATGGTCAGCAGAGCCGATCTTCCGGAGCAGGAGATCGTATGAGCGGCTATGCTGCGGCAGACGGCGCGCACACATGTACGCGCGTCACCGTGAGGGGCGGTAGCTCAGCCGGTTAGAGCAGCGGACTCATAATCCGTCGGCCGTGGGTTCGAGTCCCACCCGCCCCACCACAGCCCGTGGTCGCAGGAAGGATTCACCTGCGGCCACGGGCTTCTTCGTTTCCACGGTGCACCCCGCCCCGCACGGGATTCCGTAGCGACACGCCGACGTCACCCGGATGCCGTGGCCGGGCGTCTGTGGGGGGTCGGGTGCGTCAGGCCTCGTGGGGGGCGGCGGGCAGGGTGCCGGTGCAGGTGGCGCGGCCGTAGTCGCCCAGGGCGGTGGCGCGCTGGACGTGTCTGCCGTGGATCGCCAGGGTGCAGGTCGCCTGTCCGCCCTCTCCGTCGAGGACGACGGCGACGGTCGGGGTCCTGCCGAGGGGTGCGCGGACCGACTTCTTCCAGGGGAGTGTGACGGCCGTCTCCACCGTGGCCGTGCCGTCCTCGCTGCGGGCGAGGTAGGAGATCTCGGCGGTCCCCGTTCCCGTGACCTCGTACGTCACCTCGGCCGTCGGTACGGCGCGCGGCCGTCGGGGCGCCTCGGCGGTGTCGAGCATGCCGTAGCCGACGAGCCCGAGGCAGGCGAGCAGGGCGGTGGCGGCGACCAGCGGGCCCCGTCGGGACGGCGGAGCGCCCGCGTTCCCGTGTTCGCCCTCCTCCCGCACCGTGTTTTCCGCGAGTTCATTCGACGACATGAGAGAGCCCGGCTTTCGGTTGTTCGGCAGCTGAATCGGGTGGTTATACACCAGGCCTTCGGTCGATTGCGAGCGAGTGGAGGAATCGGGCGAACCACACCCCTTCAGGCCTTCGAATGTCCCTTTATGTCGCCAGGTTTGACCGGGCCTCACAAGGATGGTTAGAAAGCCCGCTGCAAGGCTGTGACCTCGCGGTTCGTCTCTTCCGTGCGATCACTCCGCATTGCTCCAAGCTGGGCGGAAACCTCCGCGCCGGCTCGTTCGGCGTGCCCATTTCGTGTGCCGATATGCGAGTGCGCCGACACCGAAAGGTATTGATGTGAAAGTTCAGTACAGGAGATACCTCTCCTGTCTGGTCGTGTCGGCGATGGCGAGTACGCTATTGCCGCAGATCGCCTATGCGGCTCCCCGGTCAGCGGCGGACAGCGGCGACGAGAAGGGCGTCTTCGACACCGTTGCCGGCTGGTTCTCGGACGACGAGCAGGGGAAGGTCGAGCCCCCGGCCGGCGGGAACCTGGAGATCCCCAGCCGGCAGAAGCTGCCGAAGGGGGAGAAGCTCCCGAAGGCTAAGCGGGTCAAGGAGCTGACCGGCAAGCGCACCTCGCAGGCGCGGTTCTGGCAGCTTTCGGACGGCCGGGTCGAGGCCGAGCTGACGGCCGTACCGACCTCGTACCGCTCCGGGGCGTCCTGGAAGCCGGTCGAGACCACGGTGCGCGCCACCCGGGACAAGGGCTTCGACTTCGCCAACACCACGAACGCCGGCAAGAGCTGGTTCGGCTCCGACGCCGGCAGGTTCATGCGCTTCGAGGCGGAGGGCGGTGGGGCGGTCTCCTTCGGTCTCGCCGGAGCCGGTGGTCTGAAGCCCGAGGTGAAGGGCGACCGGGTCGTCTACAAGGACGCCGTCGCCGGCGCGGACCTGTCGTACCGGGTGGGCAACGGTCAGGTGAAGGAGGACATCGTCCTGGCCGAACGCCCGGCCGGTCCCGTGTCGTTCACCTTCACCCTGGACACCGAAGGCGGTCTGCGGCCGGAGACCCGCAAGGACGGGTCGATCGCCTTCTTCGGCGAGGCCCCGGGCACTCCCGTCATGGTGATCCCTGCCCCGTACATGACGGACGCCAAGAAGGATCCGCAGTCGGTCACCGGCGGCACGTACAGCACCAGGGTCAGCCAGAAGCTGGTCCGGGACACCGACGGCAAGGGCTGGAAGCTCACCGTCACGCCGGACGCCACGTGGCTCGCGGCGAAGGAGCGGCAGTACCCGGTCGTCATCGACCCGACGATCACGATCACGCCGATCGCCTCGGTTTCCGAGGACACCATGGTCCTCTCGGACCAGCCCGGGGTGAACTTCAACAACACCTGGAAGCTGTCGGTCGGCAAGACGGACACCGGCGTCGCCCGCTCGCTGATCAAGTTCCCGCTGAGCGAGCTCCCGGCGGGGGTGAAGGTCGACGCGGCCCGGCTGAGTCTGTACTACGACCAGTCGCACACCACCAACGCCAACGCCGTCGTGCTGGAGGCGCACCGGGCCACCGGGGCGTGGAGCGAGGCGGGCGCGACGCCCGCGAACTGGACCAACACCAACGCGCTGGTCGGCGAACTGTCCGGCACCACGGTGTCCCTGGACGACGGTGACGCCGGCACGGCGGCGGTCGGCGAGTGGCCGCGGGGCACCACGACCGGTGGTGCGGCGACCGGCGACGACTACGCCTCCAACAAGAACGCGCTCACGGGCGAGTCGTACACCTGGCAGCCGAGGGTCCCGGAGACCGACACCTACCGGGTGGACGCGCACTACCCGGCCGCGGCGGACGCGGCCACGGCCGCCCCGTACACCGTCACCCACAACGGCGGCACCAAGAACTACACGGTCAACCAGACCGGCACCGGCGGCGTGTGGAAGACCCTCGACGCGGCGGAGCTGAGCTTCGCCAAGGGCACCGCCGGGAAGATCGTCCTCGGTGACACGGGCTCGGCCACGACCCGTACCCTGGCCGACTCGGTGCGGCTGGTGAATCCGGCCGAGATCACCAAGGCCGCCTGGGACTACAACAAGTGGCACGACTTCCCGGTCGCCGACACCGTCCAGAAGTGGGTCTCGGGCACGGCCGTCAACCACGGGTTCGTGCTCAAGGCCAAGGACGAGTCGGGCACCGCCCCGCTGGGCGGCCCGCGCTACGAGGCCGCCGACGGCAACACCTACGGCGGCGAGACCTCCACGTACCCGCGCCTGACGGTGACCTACGGCGCAGTCGGCACCTCGCTGAACTCGCCGACCGTGGTCCACTCCACCGGCCCGGAGCTCTCGTGGCCCGCGTACGCCAACACCAGCGGTGACACCGGCCTGGACATCGTGGAGTACCAGCTGCACCGCTCCACGCAGCAGGCCTTCACCCCGTCCGCGGCGACGCTGATCGCCCCGATCCCGACGGGCACGACCGCGTACACGGACACCACGGCGGTGCCGACCCCGGACTCCAGCTCCAGCGAGATCGGGAAGTCGTACTACTACCAGCTCGCCGTCAGGACCACGAACGGTCAGCTGCTCGGTTCGCCGACCCGCATCGTGGGCATCCCCAAGGCCGGCCGCACGATGCGGATCATCCAGGCCGGCCAGGTCGACACCACGCTCTCCTCGCAGCAGCCGACCGTCAACCACGACGGCCTGGTCTCCGGCAAGGCCCAGACCTGGCTGAGCGTCGGCAACAACTCCGGCACGTACGGCAAGACCCGCGCGGCCCTCAAGTTCCCCACCACATCCATCCCCACCACCGCCACGGTGCTGGAGAACAAGATGTACCTGTGGGGCGCGGAGACCACCGGCACGACCAACGGTGCGATCTACGAGCTCCACGCCCTGACAAGGGACTTCACCGAGACCCAGGCCACGTGGAACAACGCGAACTCGACCACCCCCTGGACCACCGCGGGCGGCGACTTCTCCGCCACCGTCTCCGACACCGTCCCGCAGATCACCGACGAGGTCGGCCGCCACTGGTGGGACGCCACCGGACTCATGCAGTCCTGGGTCAAGACCCCCACCGGCAACAAGGGCGTCCTGGTCAAGCTGAAGGACGAGACCACCACCGGCCCGCAGGAACGCACCCTGTTCCTGTCGGCCGAGGCCTCCGACCCGCAGCTGCGGCCGTACATGCAGGTCATCTACGTCGACTCGACCACCGAGGACACGTACTACGCGCCGACCACCCCGGCCCGGATGACCCCGAACACCACGTACACGGTGGAGTTCACGGTCACCAACACCACCTCCACGGCGTGGGCCGCCGGTGAGCGCGAGCTGTCCTACACCTGGAAGCTCCCCGACGGCACGGACGTCACGACGGGCGGCAACCAGCTGTCCACCGCGGTCCCCGCCCTCCTGCCGGGCAAGTCCGCCACGATCCAGGCCAAGGTCGCCACCCCGGTCAACTCGGACTCCGGCAACAAGCGCAACGAGTACGTGCTCGGCTGGGACGTCCGCAAGGCCTCCGACGGCAGCTGGCTGTCCGCCGGCACCGGCGGCATCCCGCCGCTGAAGCAGAACGTCGCGGTCGAGGACCCCACCTCCAACAGCCTCGGCCTGGAGAAGTTCTACTCCTACACGGGCAAGAACACCGGTGCCGGTTCCACGGTCATGAACAACCTGGCCGCCGGTAACAGCGTCTGGCAGTACAACGCCTTCGCCAACCCCGGCCGTGGCCTGAGCACCTTCGTCCGCTTCGCCTACAACTCACAGGACACCTCGGACACCGTCGCCGGCCACGGGTGGTCGATGCAGGCGGCGGGGCCCATCCGCCTCGGCGCGGCACTGGACTTCCACCCCAACCCGAACCCGACGGAGATCCGCCTCCCGGACGGCGACGGCACCACGCACGTCTTCAGCAAGCAGGCGGACGGCAGCTGGAAGGCCCCGGCCGGCGTCCACTACAAGGTCACCATGAAGGCCGGCCTGGACTGCAAGCCGACCAAGGACCCGGTCCCGGACGCCTGGACGCTCACGCGCCCGGACGGCACCCGCTTCCTGTTCGGCTGCGACGGCTACATGACGTCCGCGATCGACAAGAACGGCAACACGCAGACGTTCACGTACGAGGAGCGGAAGTCCAACAACAAGCCGACCAAGTTCCTGACCTACATCACGGACCCGGCCGGCCGTCGGTCCCTCACCGTCGACTACTACAGGAAGGGAGACGCGTCCTACCCGTACATCAACGACCTGGGCGCGAAGGTCACGGGCTCGAACCTGACCAACTCCAAGATCTACGACCACGTGAAGTCCATGACGGACATCTCCGGCCGCAGGATCGCCTTCTTCTACACCGACAAGGGCCTGCTCGGTCAGATCACCGACGGTGACGGCTCCGGGCAGCCGAAGGACTTCAGGTTCACCTACGACGCCACGCAGGGGAACAAGAACGTCAAGCTGGTCAAGGCCACCGACCCGCGCGGCAACGCCACACAGCTCGCGTACCACGCGCCGCAGGCCGGTGACGACCCGAAGTACCACTGGTGGACCAAGACGATCACCGACCGTCTCCAGGGCGCCACGGGCTTCGCCTACGCGGCGGACGCCGCGAACGCGAAGTTCACGGCCACCGAGGTCACCGACGCCGAGTCCCGCGCAACGGACTACGTGGCGGACGACTTCGGCCGTCCGGTCCGGACGACCAACGCCAAGGCGCAGACCACGAAGATGTCGTGGGACGCCGACAACAACGTCACCTACCTGGAGGAGGCCAACGGCGCCAGGACCGCGTACTGCTACGACCAGAAGACGGGCTACCCGCTCTGGAAGCGCGACGCGGAGAACAACAAGGCCGGCGTCCCCCCGTCCACCGACTGCGCCCCGGGCGTCCACCCGGCGAACGCGCAGAAGTTCGAGTACCAGGTCCGGCTGGACGGCTTCTCGGCCGACCTCTTCCGCAAGACCTCCGCGGAGGGCCGCGTCTGGCAGTTCGGCTACGACGCGTTCGGCAACCTGAAGACGGTCACCGACCCCAAGGGCGTCGCCACCCCGACCGCCGGTGACTACACCTCGTCCTACGAGTACGACGCCTTCGGCCAGCCGACGAGGACGACCGACCCGAACGGCAACCCGACCACCTACGGCGGCTTCGGCCCGGTCGGCTTCCCGAGCACCATCACGGACGCGCTGAACAAGACGTCGGCCTTCGTCTACGACGAGCGCGGGCAGGTCACCGAGGTCACCGACGCGCTCGGCAAGCGCACCACGCAGTCGTACGACACCTTCGGCCGCCCGCTCGGCAAGTCGGTGCCCAAGGACCAGGCGTCCGGAGCCATGGTCGTCACCCCGGCTCCGGTGTACGACGCCAACGACAACGTCGTCTCCTCCACCGCTCCCAACGGTGCGGTGATGTCGGCGACGTACGACGCCGCGGACCAGATGCTCTCGTCCTCGGACCCGAAGGACACGCCCACCGGCCCGGAGCGCAGGACCGACTACGCGTACGACCGGACCGGCCACCTGACGCGGACCACCCAGCCGAAGGGGACCGCGACCACCGCGAACCCGGACGACCACGTCACCACGCACCACTACAACGAGATCTACGAGCTCACCTCGGTGGTCAACTCCGCCGGTGACAGGATCTCCTACGAGTACGACGGCGTCGGCAACCTCGTCACGGTCATCGACCCGAAGAAGACCGCGACCGCCGACCCCACCGACTACACCTCCAGGACCGCGTACGACCTGAACCACCGGGCCGTCTCGGTCACCGACCCGCTGGGCAAGACCAACTCGCGTACGTACGACAAGGACTCGCTGGTCGTCTCCACCAAGGACGCCGAGAACAACGAGACCCTGATCACCTACGACGAGCGCGCCAAGAAGACGCAGATCAGGGCTCCGCACACCGGCACCGGCCCGAACATCACCTACCGGACCACCCGGTACGAGTACGACCAGGCCGGCAACACCGTCAAGGTGATCACGCCGCGCGGTACCGAGACGGCCGCCACGGACGACTTCACCCTGCGCACCGAGTACGACGCGATGAACCGTCCGGTGAAGCAGTTCCAGCCGTACGACCCCGCCGACGCCCGCTACAACGACCCGAACGTCTACACCGAGACGTCCTACGACGCGGTCGGCCGGGTCATGAAGACCTCGACGCCGCCGTCCGAGGGCCAGACGGTCCGCAACGACACCTCGTTCAGCTACTACGACAACGGCTGGATCAGGTCGACCACCGACCCGTGGTCCATCGTCACCACGTACGACTACAACGAGCTGGGCCGCCAGACGGCCCGGACCCTCACCTCGGCGGGCGGTTCCTCCGAGCGCACGATGGCGTGGTCGTTCTACCCGGACGGCAAGCTGAAGTCGAAGTCGGACGACGGTGTGCCGGTGGGCAGCGGCGTCACCCTCGTGGACAACTCCGACACGCAGAACACCTCCGCGACCGGAACCTGGACGAAGGCGAGCCTGACCGGCCAGCAGGGCTACGACCACCAGGTCCACGCCGCCGGCACCGGGACCGAGGCGTTCACCTGGACGCTGAACATCCCCAAGGACGGCACCTACACGGCCTACGTCAGGTACCCGCAGGTCGCCGGCGCGGCCACCGCCGCCAAGTACACGCTCACCAAGTCCGACGGCACGACCACGGACGTGCTCCGGGACCAGAGCAGGCAGGCGGGCACCTGGGTCAGCCTCGGCTCGTTCGCCCTCACCCAGGGCAACGCGGCCAAGCTCCAGCTGTTCCGGAACGGCACCGGCGCGGTCGTCGCCGACGGCGTCAAGCTGGTCCGGGACAACGCGGCCGACACGGACGACGAGAAGCGCACCTTCGCCTACGGCTACGACGTCAACGGCAACCTGACCTCGATCGACGACACCACGCCGGGTGCCAAGATCGACGCGTACGCCCTCGCGTACACCGGCCTGGACCAGATCCAGAAGGTCACCGAGACGCTGGCTGGCCAGGAGAAGAAGGCCACCACCTACACCTACGACTCCACCGGCCAGCCGCTCTCGGTCACCCACCCCGACCAGTTCTCGCGGTACACCTACGACACACGTGATCTGACCAGCACGGTCTCCGTCGGCGACACGCCCGCGGATCCGTCCCCCAAGGTCACGTCGTACACGTACACGGACCGCGGTCAGGTCCTGCGGGAGACCAAGGCCAACGGCAACACCGTCGACCACGCCTACTACCTCGACGGGGCGGTCAGGAGCACCACCGAGAAGAAGGCCGCCGGTTCCCTGGTCGCCTCGCACGCGTACACGTACGACGCCCACGGCAACGTGGCGCAGGACGTGGCGAAGAAGATGAACGCCGACAACCACGCGGCGTACCTCGACTCCACCACCGACTACACCTACGACCCCGCCGACCGCCTCGCCAGGTCGGTCAAGACGGGCAACGGCGCGGGCACGGACACCTATGTCCACGACGACAACGCCAACGTCGTCAGCCAGAACGTCAAGGGGACGGCCACCACGTTCTCCTACGACCGCAACCGACTGCTGAGCGCCTCGGTGGGCGGCGCGTCGTTCCAGTACACCTACGACCCGTTCGGCCGCCAGGAGACGGTCACCAGTGCGGGCAAGGTCGTCGGCCGCAGCGTCTACGACGGCTTCGACCACGTCGTCGAGTCCCAGAAGATGGACGGGACCGGAGCGATGAAGTCGACGACGTACGCCTTCGACCCCCTCGGCCGCACCCAGTCCAAGACCGTCGACGGCAAGAAGACCGGCTTCAGCTACCTCGGTCTGTCGAGCGAGGTGCTGGGGGAGGAAGTCGCGGGTCAGCTGACCGCGTCCTACCAGTACAGCCCCTGGGGCGAGCGGCTCTCCCAGGTCAAGCACAGCGCGGACGGCACGAAGGAGGACTCCTACTACAGCTACAACCGTCGCACGGACGTCGACGCGGTGACCGACGCCAACGGGAACACCCGGTCCACCTACGGCTACACCGCCTACGGCAGCGACGACACGTCCGAGTTCACCGGCCTGGACAAGCCCGACGCCGGCAACCCCGGCAAGGAGGAGCACAACCCCTACCGGTACAACTCCAAGCGCTGGGACGCCCAGTCCGGCACCTACGACATGGGCTTCCGGGACTACAGCCCCGGCCTGAACCGCTTCACCACCCGGGACATGTACTCCGGCGCCCTCGCCGACATGAACCTCGGCATGGACCCGTACACCGGGAACAGGTACGCCTTCACCGGAGGCAATCCGACCAGCCTGGTCGAACTCGACGGACACCTCGTCTGGTTCGCCGTCCTGGTGCCGGTGGCCGCGGTCGTGGGCGCCGCGGTCGGCGCGGCCATCGTGGCGGCAGCCGTGACCGTCGCGGTCGAGGCGACCATCGACGCCATCGGCGACGCCGTCGACGAAGCCATGGCGGAGGCCGACGACGAGCCGGCGCCGGCTCCGACCACGCAGCCGCGTCCGGGTCCCCGGCCGGGTGACGGATCGGGCACGGACACGGACAACGACCAGCGGTGCGCCTCCGACTCGAAGTCGTCCCGCTACCAGTACCAGCCGCTGGACGGGGCCGGACGCGCCCAGGGAGCGACGGCGCTGATCTGCCCGAGCGACCTCAAGGCACCTCTCGCGGACAGGGACACCGGCTCGGTGAACGTGTACGGCTTCCCGGACCCCGCTCAGAACACCCCCCGGTCGGGCAAGGGCAACATCTTCGACCGCACCCACATCGTCGGCGACAAGGTGGGCGGCGACTGGGTCGACGAGAACCTGTTCACCGGGTTCTCGCGCATGAACAAGAGCGGCATGCGGCGCTGTGAGATCAAGATGGAGAAGCAGCTGGCCGCTCAGAAGTGGGTCATGTACACCGGAAAGGTCAACTACAGCCACACCACGGGAATACCGGACAGCATCACGATGTCCGCCTATACGGAGGACGGGGTACTGTTCGAGAACATTGTGGTGAAGAACATCACGGATTGGCAGACGACATGCTGAGCCTGGAGGAGCTGGAGACCGCGCTCCCGGCCATGACCCCGTGGCGTGTGGCCGCGGGGCGCGCGGTGGACTGGGCCGCCCTCGAAACGGACCTGGGGACCGCGCTGCCGTCGGACTTCCGCTCCCTGGCGGAGGCCTATCCGGTCCTGGTCATCGGCGACTTCCTGACGGTGTCCGTGCCCCGGCCCGGCGCCGAGCTGGCATGGGCGTCCGAGTCGCGGGAGGACGAGATCCTCCAGGACCTGTACGAGATGGGCGACACCGGGGACTACGTCCCCTACCCCCGGCCCGGTGGCCTGCTGGGCTGGGCGCAGTCCAACTCGGGGGACTGCGTCTACTGGAGGACGGGCCCCTCGAACCCGGACGAGTGGCCCGTGGTCGTCCGAGGGGACAACGGCGACTGGTCGGAGTTCCCCGTCGGCGCCGTGGAGTTCCTGGCCGGCGTGTACCGGCGGACCCTGCGCGTCCCCGGCATGCCCGGGGACTTCCCCGGCGAATCCCCCCGGGTACTGGGCCTGAGCGACCGCGTCGACTGATGCGCGGTCCCGTGGCCCGCATGTGAGGAGCTCGCGGGCCGATCTGCTCCACCGGCGGTGCCGCCGACCGTTCTTCCACGGTCGGCGGCACCGCCGCTTGCGTTCCCCGGGTCGTCGTCCCGGTCAACTCCCCTGGCCTCCCCGGCGCGGACGGCCGTGGTGTGGCGGTGATCACAGGGCGAGCCCGTGATGATCCGGTGCCCCGTTCCGCTGGATCTCGGGGGCCACGAAGAACCCGGTGGCCCCACGAGCGACACGGAGGACCGGTCACCGCACCGGTTCGCGTACGAGAGGTGGGAACGATGGACCGCGTCAGCCGCACACTGCGAGCCTCCGACATGAGTCGGTACGCCGCCGAGTTCGTCTCCCGCGCGACGGCGAGGTCGCGCCTGCCACTGGACTACTCGGTGACCAGCCTGCGCATCGTCGACCGCGTGGTGGACGGGCTGCGGCGGAGCGTCGAGGACCGTGCCGCCGCCGAGCAGGCCCTCCGGGGGCTCGGCGCGTACGCCGGGGAGGTCTTCGTGCGCAGACACGGCGCGCGCTGGGTCGACTTCGACGAGGAGACCCACGGGCTCTTCCGGCAGCCGGTCGGCATCCGCAGCACGGACGGCCGGGCCTGGAACCCCTTGGGCACGGTCGTGAACCGCTTCGAGCTGGGCGCCTCCGCGTCCCTGCACGAACTGTCCTTCCTGTTCCCGGGGCGGGCCCGGTCGTCCCCGCTCACGGCGTGCGCCGCCGGACGCGTAAGGTAGCGGGCCGAGAGTGGTCTGACGGCGCCATCAGCCGCCGCGTCCCCCGACGGCGTCACGCAGGAAGACCGATATCACCGATGAGGGCTCACGATGTGGTGCTGGGGCATGCCGTCGAGCGGGCCCAGGGCGGTGACGAGGCGGCGTTCGCCGAGGCGTACCGGATCGTGCACCCCGGACTGCTGGGCTACCTGCGGGGCATGGTCGGCCAGGACGCCGAGGACGTGGCCTCCGACGCCTGGCTGGAGATAGCACGGGACCTCGGACGCTTCCGCGGTGACGGCGCGGGCTTCCGCGGTTGGACCGCGACCATCGCCCGCCACCGGGCGCTCGACCACCTGCGGCGCGTGCGCTCCCGTCCGCGCCACGACCTGTTCGACCAGGACGTGCTGAAGCTGCCCGCGCAGCGGGACACGGCGGGCGAGGCCATGGAGGCGCTGTCCACCGGAGAGGTGTTAGAGATGGTCGTCGGCCTCCCCCTGGAACAGGCGGAGGCCGTGCTGCTGCGGGTGGTGGTCGGACTCGACGGGCCCACCGCGGCACGGGTACTGGGCAAGCGCCCTGGTGCGGTACGGTCCGCTGCGCATCGCGGACTGAGGCGGCTGGCGAACCAGCTACGGGGAGGTGACAGATGAGGCGGGGCCTTGCGCGGGACGACGACCACGAGGGCGACGACCACGAGGACGAAGCCGTGGTGGTGGCGTTGAGAGCCGCCCTGCGTCCGGACCGGCCGATGGGCGAGGAGGCGGCGCAGCAGGCGGTCGCCGCGTTCCGTGCCGCCCGCGACGCGGGCCTGCACTCCGGGACGGGCGCGCCGCGGACACGTCGCCGTGACGACTGGCGGCCGGTCGCGGAGCGACGGTGGGGACGCTGGTCGAAGGCGGCGCTGGTCGCGCTGGTCTCCGGGCTCACGCTGGGCGGCGTGGCCGTGGCCACGGGCGGGCTGCCGAGTCCTGTTTCCGACGCGCCGGAGCACCGCCCCGAGCCGAGCGCCGACGCGGTCGTGCCGACACCGCGCAAGGGAGCCGTGCCGCCCGCGCCGCCCTCGGTGCGGGCTCCGTCCACGCCCCCCGTGGCCGATGCCGGCGGCGTGCCGGGGCCGAACCGGACGGAACGGGTACCTCCGGGTGCCGCGAGGAGCCACGAGGCGCTGTGCCGTTCGTACGAGCAGAAGGCCGTGCGCGCGGGCGGGACCTGGGATCCGACCGCCCTGCGGCGCCTGGTCGAGGCGGCCGGCGGGGAGGAGGCCGTACCGGCCTACTGCGAGAGGCTCACGGACCGGACCAAGGCCCGCGACGAGAACCTCCGCGGGGCAGCGCGCGACGACCGGGACCACGACCCGCGTCACCCCGAGGGGAAGAAGGCCCCCGGGCGTCCGTAGGCCCACGGGGCACGCGGTCGACGACGACCCCGGGGCCTCAGCCCGTGAGTTCGTACAGGCTCCTGCCGACCAGCCACATGCCCAGGAGGAGACAGACGAGGACGATCGCCTGGTCCTTGTGGCGGGACATCCAGGAGCGCAGGCGCATCAGGTCGTGCTGCGCCTTCTCGGGCGCGAACACCATGTACAGCTCCATGGCCAGCAGCGTGGCGGTGGCCAGCAGGCAGAAGCCGAAGAGGGCCAGGAAGGAGGCGGCGTGGGAGAGGTCGGCCTTCACCACGGTGGCGGCCGCGGCGCTCACCATGCCCCAGGGCTGCAGGAGGACGGCGAGTCCGGCCGCCGACCAGGCCGAGGGCCGGCTCATGCGGGACTTCATCGAATCCCCCGCCTCGTCCTCGGCGGGCGCGGACCCCGACCCGGACCCGGATCCGGGTGTGGCGGCCGTGCGGTGGCGGCGTCGTCGGTGTTCGCCGTACCCGATCAGACCCAGGCCGATGACCAGCATGGCCACGAGGCCCACGATCGAGGGCGGGGAGCGGGGCGCGGGCGGGGTTCCGCCCGTGAAGAGCAGGACCATGGCGATCACGGCCACCAGGCAGGCGAGCCAGGCGAGGATGAAGGCCAGTCCCTTGTACACGCCCCGGGGCGCGGACACGACCAGGACGAAGGCCATCCCCGGCAGCGGGTAGAGCGTGATGGCCAGCCCGATGAGGAGCAGGTCGAGGATCATGTGCCCGCGCCCCGCGCGTCAGCCGGCGAGGACCTTCGCCTTGGCCTGGGCGAACTCTGCGTCCGTGATCGCGCCGCGGTCCTTCAGCTCGGCGAGCCGGGCCAGTTCGTCCGCGTGGCCGCCGCCCGTGCCGGCGGTCTCCCGCACGTAGGAGGCGAACTGCTGCTCGTTCTGGCGGACCCGGGCCAGCTCGCGCTCGCCCATGCTCTTCCCGCGGGCGATCAGGTAGACGAACACGCCCAGGAAGGGCAGCAGGATGACGAACGCGGTCCATCCGGCCTTGCCCCAGCCGCCCAGCTCGTCGTCGCGGAAGATGTCGCCGATGATGCGGAACAGCAGCATGAACCAGAGGATCCACAGGAAGATCATCAACATGGTCCAGAACATGTTGAGCAGCGGATAGTCCACTGCCAGGTTCACCAACGAGTCCTTCATTGCCGATCTCCTGCCGGTCGTGACGGGCCTCGGCCGTCCAAATGAGGAAGCCTTGATCCGCCGGGACGAACTACCTATAGCGTGCGCCGTGGCCGGGTTCACCGCATGTCGGCCACCCGTCACCCCGTGGGCAGCTCCTCCGCGGGCAGCCGGCCCGCGGCCACGGCGTCGAGCAGGGCTTGGTGGTCGCGCTCGTTCTGGTCGGCGTACGCCTCCGCGAACGGGGCGAGCGCACGGTCGAAGGACTCGCCGCCGCCCAGGTACGCGGCGATCGCGATCCGGTCGCCGGACCGCGCGTGCGCCCGCGCCAGCGTGACTCCGCACAGGTCGCCGAAGGCCTCCATGTCCTTGGGGCGCATCCGCTCCGGAACGACGATGCCCTTCCAGTCGCGCAGCTGGCGCACGTAGAAGTCGCGCCGCCTGCCGTCGAATCCGTCCACGCGCTCCCAGCCGAGGAAGATGTCGCTGGTGGCCTGCATCAGGCGCTGGCCGGAGACGACCCGCTCGCCCTGGTTGCGGTACGCGCTCGCGCCGACGTACGGGGCGAGCACCGAGGTGTCCGCCTCCTTGGCCTGGAGGAAGAGGGGGTCCTCGTCGTCCCGGCCGAGGAGCAGGAAGATCCAGCAGCGGGTGCCGACGCTCCCGACACCGACGACCTTGCGGGCGACGTCCGCCAGCCGGTAGCCCGAAAGGAGCGTGCGCCGGTCGGACTGCAGGGTGGCGCCGTACCGCTTCATCAGGTCGCGGAACTGCTCCTCCAGGGCGTTGCGTTCGAACTCGGGCATGAGGTCGCCCGCCGGGACGAGCAACGGCGGGTCCGCCGCGATCACGGGCCGGCCGCCGACCGTCTCGGTGAGCCTGTCGAAGGCCTGCAGGCTGTCACGGGTGCGCGCCTTCGCCATGGCGCGGGCCAGCTTCTTCCGCCCCCGCCTGTGGAGCTGGTCCGTGGCCAGGGCCTCCAGGCGGTCCGCGTCGATCTTCGCGTACCAGACGTCGATCGTGCGCATGCCCGCGAGGCGGATCATCGCCTCGCGGTAGGCGCGGACCGTGCGCCGGACGATGCGGGCGCGCTCGGCGTCGTCGAAGCCGTTCGCCCGGGCGGCGATGACGAGGCTCGCCGCCAGCCGTTTGACGTCCCACTCCCACGGTCCCGGGAGCGTCTCGTCGAAGTCGTTGATGTCGAACATCAGCCGCCGCTCCGGTGAGGCGAGGAGGCGGAAGTTCAGCATGTGGGCGTCTCCGCACAGCTGGGCCGTCAGGCCCGAACGGGGAGTGCCGGCCAGGTCGGAGGCCATGATCGCGGCGGCGCCGCGGTAGAAGCGGAACGGTGACTCCGTCATCCGGCCGTAGCGGATCGGTACGAGTTCGGGGACCCGGGTCGACGACTGCGTCTCCAGGATCGTCAGCGGGTCGGGCCTGTCGGCGGAGGGCCGGTACTCGGCGTGGCTCGACCGCGGTGCGTGGCGCCGGGCCTTCCTGCCGAGCGCCGCGCGTTCCTTCGGCGTGGCGTGGCGCGCCGCGCGCAGCGTCGTGGTCGCGTTCCGGGGCATCGGGACTCCTTCCGCCCGGCCCTTGCGCCGGCCGTGCCGTGGGAACGCCCGGCGCGGGAGCCGGGTGACCGGAGGGGGCCGGTGGCCTTCTCCGGTGTGGGTCGCGCCGGGCGTGGTGTTGTCGGGTGGGTGTCGTGGGTTGGGTGGGTGTCGTGGGTGTCGTGGGTGGGGTGGGGCAGGTGGGTGCTCGGCCGGAGCCTCAGCCCTCCGACCCCATCTCGGCGTCCGCGACGGCGATCGCGATGCCGAGCGCCGCGGAGATGTTGCCCGCCGCGGTCATGACGCGGGCGGTGCCCACGATCGGCGCGATGGCGACCAGCACGTCCTGCACCTGTTCCGCGGTCATGCCGGCCTCGACGGCGAGTTCGATGTGGGCCGCGTAGGACATCGGCGGGGCGTCCGAGGCGGCGAGCGCGGCCATCCGCGCGATCATGAGCATGTCCGGAGCCAGACCGCAGCGTTCGATCGAGTCGACCGTCATCGCGGCGAGGGTGTCCAGAACAGGGGTTTCCGAAGCAGTGGCCATGTCACGGCCCTCCTGTGTGCTGTCGGGACCGTCAGTCGGTCGAGTGGGACCAGCTGGAGCACAGTGCCCAGATGATGAAGACGTCGATCGCCAGCAGGGTGAGCGCCCACCACGGCTGGTAGGGCAGCCAGAGGAAGTTGGCGACCGCGCTGAGGCCGGCCAGGGTGATACCGCCCGCCCGAGCCCAGTCCGCGCCCTTGAAGAGGCCCACCGCGATCAGCACGATGACGACCCCGAGCACGAGATGGATCCATCCCCAGGCCGTCAGGTCGAACTCGAAGACGTAGTCGCCGACGCGGGCGTACACGTCGTCGTTGGCGATGGCCGTGATGCCCTGGAGGATTCCCAGGACTCCCGCGAGGGACAGCAGCACCGCGGCGAACACGGTGCCCCCGCCGGCGACCCCGCCGCCCCCGGAGCGATGGCCCGCCGTACTTCTCTGTCCTCCGGGAGGTGTGTGTTGGCTCATGGACGTCACCTCGCAACTTTGCGATCCGTGCCCGGTGTTCCTTCCGAGTATCACCGCCGTCGGGGCGATGCGCCCGACGGCGGCCGGACCGGCCGCCGCCGCGGTCCGGCACCCGCCCCTCGGTGGAGCAACCCGGAGTGCGGCGCCCGCGACCGTGTGCAGTGATGGGGGATGCAGTCCGTTTCCCCCAGCCGTCCAGGAGTGTCATGAGCACACCGCCTGAGCCGCCTCAGCCGCCGCCGCCCCGGCCTCCGGCGCCGCCCGACACCGCGTCCGGCGGTCCCGAGGCCCCGCCGCCGGGGCGGAAGGGCTCGCTCGCCGGGCGGATCGTGATGAGCACCGTCTCGGCCGTCCTCATCACGCTGACCTGCATCCTCGTTCCGGTGTCCCTGATCACCGTCTGGGTGCACGACATCGTCCTCGACAACGACCGGTACGTGTCGACGGTCGAGCCGCTCGCCTCCGACCCGGCGATCGAGGCGGCGGCCGTCGCGCGGATCACCCAGGCCGCCGACGCCAAGGTCGACGGCGCGCAGGTCACCTCCGACATCGCCACCTGGCTGGAGTCCCAGGGCCTGCCGCCCCGCGTCGGCAACGCCATCAAGTCGCTGGGACCGCAGCTGGACTCGGCGGTCGACCAGGCCGTCACCAAGGTCGCGACCCGCTTCGTCGAGAGCGACCGGTTCGAGAAGGTCTGGACCGAGGCCAACCGGTTCGCCCACTCGGCGGTGGTCCACGCGCTGACCGGCCAGGGTCGCGGCTCCGTGGAGGTCAAGGGCGGCACGGTCACCCTCGACGTGGGAGCCGCCGTCGAGCAGGTGAAGCAGGACCTCGTGGCCGCCGGCCTCTCCCCGGCGGAGAAGATCCCCGAGGTGAACAAGCAGATGGTCCTCTTCCAGTCCGACAAGCTGGAGAAGATCCGGGACCTGGCCCATCTGCTCGACGTCGTCGGCAACTGGCTGCCCGTCCTCACCGTGGTGCTCGGCGCCGTCGGGGTGCTGCTCGCCCGTCGCCGCCGACGGGCCCTGGTCACCACGACCCTCGGAGCGGCCGCGGCCTGCCTGGTGTTCGCCATCGGCCTGGTGATCGCCCGCCGCTACTACCTCGACCACCTCCCCGAGCAGGTGCAGTCGCCGGCCGCCGCCGCGTCGATCTTCGACACGCTGCTCCGCTTCCTGCGCGTCAGCCTGCGCACCGCGATCGTCCTCGGGATCCTGGTGGCCCTCGGCGCCTGGCTCTCCGGTTCCGGCCGCCTGCCGCGCGCCGTGCAGGGCACGGCCGAGCGCGCGGCCGACTCCGCCGCGGCCTGGGGCGACCGCCACGGGGTGCGCGCCGGGAAGGCGGGCACCTGGGTGAACACGTACCGCCGCTGGCTGACCATCGGGGTGCTGCTCGTCCTGGCGCTGGTCTTCGCCTTCTGGAACCACCCGACGGTGCTCACCGTCCTGCTGCTGGTGCTCATCCTCCTCGTCCTCCTCGCCGTCATCGCGCTGCTGGCGGCCGGCGGACGCGTGCACCACGACAAGGCCGACGAGACCGAACGGGCGACGTCCTAGGGCGTGTTGCGAAAGGAGCGCCGGCCGCCCGAAGGGCGGGCCCGACGGCGTCTGGTGCGTGCGATCGCAAGGCGGAGGATCACCCCGATACTGGATGTATCGGGGTGATCCCGACAACGCGGCGAGCGTGCGTGCCAGACGCCGTCGGGCAGGCGGGACTTTCGCAACACGCCCTAGGGACGAGCCGCCCACCCCGCCCGCCCGCCGGTGGTCCGGCCGGCGGGCGGGGTCGCGTCCGGGTCAGTACGTCAGGATGCCCGGGTCCGTGACGCCCGGGGCGCCCGTCTCCACGTGCCCCGCGAGGCGCCGGAGGTAGTCGGCGGACGTGTTCGAGGTGATCGTCACGTCGTACCAGGCGCGGCTGGCGGTCAGGTCGACGGTGTGCGTGACCGTGGCGCCGCGCGGGACGAAGACCGTCGCGGGGCCGCCCGCGTAGGCGTGGGTGACGGTGAGGCGGGCGTCGGCCGTTCCCGCGTTGGTGAAGGTGAGGTCGAGGTTGCCCGTGGTGGCGTTGTGGCGGGCGGTGACCTCAGGGACGGCCGTCTTGCCGGGGGAGCGGAAGTGGCGGAGGAAGCCGTTGGGGCCGTGGACCGTGAGGTCGGTGAGGCCCTTGGAGTACTTGGTGTTCCAGGTGTCCGAGAGCGACTTGCCGGCCTCGGTCGTGTACGTCCAGGGGGCGTCCGTGCGGTTGGCCGAGGTCACGTAGAACTGGGCGCCCGCCGAGGGGCCGCTGCCGAAGGTCAGGCGGTACGTGCCGGCCGTGATGTCGGCGGCGCCGTCCACGTGCGGGGCGTAGCGCAGCGGCCGGGTGGGCTTGGCGCCCGGCTCCTGGCGGGGCATCGTGCCGGAGGCCGGGGCGGTGGCCGGGAAGTCGGGGTGACGGGCGCGGTCCGGCGGGTAGTAGCCGGCGGTCGGCGGGAGCGGGGCCGGCTGGGTGTTCGCCCGGGTGAAGTCGAAGGCCGAGGTCAGGTCGCCGCAGACCGCGCGCCGCCAGGGGGAGATCTGGGGCTCCTGCACCCCGAAGCGGCTCTCCATGAACCGGATGACCGAGGTGTGGTCGAAGGTCTCGGAGCAGGTGTAGCCGCCGGTGGACCAGGGGGAGACGACGATCATCGGGACGCGCGGGCCGAGGCCGTAGGGGCCGGCCACGTATCCCGTCTTCCCGGGGAAGTGGTCCAGGGCCGTCGGGGTGGTCGACAGGCCCTGGGACGCCGAGGCCGGGACGTACGGCGGGACGACGTGGTCGAAGAAGCCGTCGTTCTCGTCGTACGTGATGAACAGGGCCGTACGCGCCCACACGTCCGGGTTCGAGGTCAGCGCGTCCAGCACCTGCGCGATGTACCAGGCCCCGTAGTTGGACGGCCAGTTGGAGTGCTCGGAGAACGCCTCGGGGGCCGCGATCCACGAGACCTTCGGAAGCCGGCCGGCCTGGACGTCGGCCCGCAGGTCGGCGAGGTAGGCGTCGCCGTTCTTGACGCTCGTGCCCGTGCGGGCCTTGTCGTACAGCGGGTTGCCGGGCTGGGCGTTCCGGTAGGTGTTGAAGTAGAGGAGCGAGTTGTCGCCGTAGTTGCCGCGGTACGCGTCGTTGATCCAGCCCCACGAGCCGGCGGCGTTCAGGCCGTCGCCCGTGTCCTGGTAGACCTTCCAGGAGACCCCGGCCGCCTCCAGGCGCTCGGGGTACGTCTTCCAGCCGTAGCCCGCCTCGGCGTTGTTGAGGACCGGGCCGCCGCCCGTGCCGTCGTTGCCGGTGTGGCCGCTCCACAGGTAGTAGCGGTTCGGGTCGGTGGAGCCGATGAACGAACAGTGGTAGGCGTCGCAGATCGTGAACGCGTCGGCCAGCGCGTAGTGGAAGGGGATGTCCTCACGGGTGAGGTACGCCATCGTGGCCTTGGTCTTGGCCGGTATCCAGTTGTCGTACTTGCCCTTGTTGAAGGCGCTCTGGCCACCCGCCCAGTCATGGTTGAGGCCCTGGAGGAACTCCATGCCGAGCTGCGCGCTCTCCGGACGGAAGGGCAGCGTGACCTTGCCGCCGGCCGACTGGTTCCAGACCGACTTCCCGCTCGGCAGCGTCACCGGGCGCGGGTCGCCGAAGCCGCGCACGCCCTTCATCGCGCCGAAGTAGTGGTCGAAGGAACGGTTCTCCTGCATCAGGACGACGATGTGCTCGACGTCCTGGATCGTGCCGGTCGAGCCCTGCGCCGGGATCGCGGCGGCGCGGGCGATGCTCTCGGAGAGCAGGGTGAACGCGGCGGCACCGCCGGTCAGTTGGAGGAACCGGCGGCGATCGATGTCGGTCATGGGGGAGTACTCCTCGGGGGGTGCGAGCGGTCGGTGGGGGTGCGGGTGCGCGCGCGGCCGGCCGGTCGGAGCCTGCGGGCGAGCGCCCCAAGGAGAGCGCCCGCGACCCACGACCGGAAGGCCGCCTCATGGCTGCCCGCCGTACGGCGGGCGAACACCCCGGGCGTACCTCCGGTCTCGGGGCCCTTCCTTCAGGTCCCGGCGACACCGGCCGCGAGCCAGCGTGCCAGCCGCCGCGGGTCGGCCGTCGTGCCGATGACCCGGAGCTCGCGGTGGACGGCCCGGGGGAGTTCGGGACGCCGGAGCAGCGGGCGCGCGGCCGGTTCGGCGAGCGCGACGGCGAGGACGAGTCCGGTCCACGCCTCGGGGTCCTCGGGGTCCTCGGCCACGAGGCGGGCGTAGGCGTCGGCCGCGGCGGGGTCGCCGGAGACCAGGGCGCGCTCGGCGGCCGTGGAGGGCGCGGGCGGTCCGGCGGAGGGGCCGGAGGGCGCGGCGCCCGCCTCCGGCGCCCCCAGCACGTGCCGGATCAGGCGGGTACGGGCGTGGGACCAGCGGGCCGTGAGCTCGGGGACGACGGAGGACCCGGCGCCGCGGAGGTCGGGCCCGGCGCCGGTGACGAAGGCCCTCGCCAGGGCGCGTACGGCGTCCGGGGCGGGCACCAGGTGCCGGACGCGCCACTCGGTGCGGTGGTCCGTGGCGGCGAACCCCGCCATGGCGTCGACGCCCGGCCGGACCCGCCCGTCGGCCCTCCACGCGGGCAGCCGGGCGGCCATGCCCCGCACGAACCGGCGGCCGTGGGCGGTCAGCGCGGGATCGGCGCCGAGGGTCCCGACGGCCTCGCTCGTCTGGCGCAGGGCGAGCGCGAACTCGAACTCTGCCGCGGCCCGTTCGGCCGCGGGCGCCCGCTCCAGGCGGCGGGACCAGAAGTCGGTGATGCCCAGGAAGGCGTACGTGCCCTGGAGCAGGCCGCTCAGCGGGCGGGGGTCGTCCCGCCAGGGGGCGTGGTGCCGCTCGGCGCCGGCGTCCCGCTCCAGCGTCAGCAGATGGAGCAGCGCGCCGAGCTTGGTGTGCTGGAACTCGTGGACCAGCGTGACGGCGAAGGTGACCGGGTCCGGGGGCAGCGAGGTCAGCAGACCGCCGAAGGCGTCCCCGGACGAGGCGCTGAGGACACCCCCGGCCGACGAGGACCGTACGGGCGTCACGCTGCGCAGGCCCTCCGCGAGCGCCACGGCCGCCTCCGGGTCGCTGTCCTCCAGGACGTCCAGCGCCAGGCCGAACCGCTCCCGCCAGCGGGCGGTCTCGTCCGGGGAGAGGCGGTGCGCGGGGAGCGGCTCGCTCAGGTCCCGGTAGGGGTCGATGTCGTCCAGCCAGACCCCGACCTGCCGTCCCGCCACGCGCCCGTGCATCCGGTGCGGGCCCTGCCAGCCGGGCACGTCGCCCTCGGGCGGGCCGGGCGGGCCGGGCGGGCCGGGCGGGCCGGTCGGATCGGTCGGGTCGGTCGGGTCGGTCGGGTCGAGCGGGCTGAGCGGGCCGGGCGGGCTGAGCGGGACGGCCGGGTCGACCCGACCGGGCCGGTCGACGCGCCCGCGTGGGCCGGGGCGTAAGTGCGGCGGGTCCGGGGGCCCCACGCGCGCCCCGTACGGGTCGACACACAGCCGACCCGCCTCCACCAGCACCTCCGCCGTCCCCCAGCGCGGCCGGTCCGGCAGCCGGGCGAGGCCGAGGGTGGGGAACATGACGCCGCCGTCCCGCAGGGGCACGGTGGTGCGCAGCGGCAGGCCCGTGCGCAGCGCGGCGACCGCGCAGACCGCGAAGACGTGCCCGAGGTCGGTCCAGAGGGGACCGTCCCCCCAGGCCGTCCGCCGCAGCCGCCGCAGCCCGTGGCCCAGCCAGACCCCGACGTGCGGATGCAGCAGCAGCTCCCCGAAGACCTCGGGTGACCGCTCCTGAGCGGCCGTCAGCGTCTCCCACACACTGTCCACGTCCGGCAGCGGACCGAGCGCGCCGGGCGTCTCGGCGACGCCGTCGAGCAGGGCCCGCAGCAGCAGGAGGCGCCTGCTGTACTCGGTGGTCCGCAGGAAGCGGACCGTACCGGCGTCGCCCCGGCCCGCGGCCAGGGCGTCGAAGTGCGCCGAGGGAACGAGATGGTGCGGGCTGCGGGCGGGTTCGTGACGTCCGTCGGTCTGCACGGATCTCCTCCCGGGGGACCGTCAGTCGGCCCGCCCGGGCTGTCCGTCCCCCCCGGCGAAGTTGACCCGCGGGCACTCGACCTGACGGAGCAGCCGCTCCAGCGACTCGGCATGCAGGACCGGGCTCTGCGACCGGAGGGAGGACAGCGGCATCTCGCTGAGATCGATCAACTCGGATCCCATGAATTCGTCGGACGCGTGCATGCGACAACCCCCTCACAGCCGTGAACCCCGTTGCTTTCATGATGGCGCAGGCAGGGGGGTTCGGGAAGAGCGTGATCCACCGGTCAGCCGCCCGTTCCCGGCCCCAGCCAGCGGTCGGCCCAGTCCTTCAGATCGCGCTGTTCCAGGGAGCCCGGTTCGAGCAGGGCGAGCGCCTCGACGAGGGCGGCCAGACCCCCCGGATGGCGCCGGCAGGTCCGCACGATGCTGATGATGTCGGGGCGCGGGGCCCCCATGCGGGGGATGGCGCCGGCGAGGTCCGGGGAGAGCATCCCGAGCACGAGCTGCCGGTGGTCCCGGTCCGCCATGCTCGGCCATCCGGCGAGCAGGCCGATGAGTTCGGCGAGGCCCGCGTCCGGCACCGGCTCCTCCCGGCGTCGAGTGGCCGGGAAGTCGAGCCGGCGCTCGTCGCCCGCCCAGGACCGGTGCCAGAGAGAGGTGGGCCGCTGGCCGGTGCCGGGGGCCTGTCCGGCCGGCTGACCTGTGAACCGCCCGAGGACGGTGTCCGCGACGGCGTTCATGTCGGGCGGCCACGTGCCGCCGTCCGAGGCGTCCAGGGCGGTCAGGGCGTCCAGGGCGGCCCGGGAGAACGCCCCCGTCTGCCGGACGGGGTCGTTGGCCGCCCGCTGCCCCGGTCCGGCGGCCAGCAGGACGAACTGCTCGCGCCCCGGCAACCGCTCGCCGCCGGAGGGAAGTTCGGTGGGCAGGGAGCGGGCGAAGCCGAGGTCCTCGACGAAGGTCTGGCAGGAGTCCACCAGCCAGATCTGCCGCCGGAAGCCCGGCAGGAGATCGGTGGTGAAGGCGGTCAGCCACGCGTCCAGGTCCAGGTTCCGGCGGTCGTCCGGACCGGCGTCGGCGTAGAAGAGCCTGCGGTGCCCCTGCGGGTCGGTGACGCCGTGGCCGCCCCAGAACACCCAGAGCAGGTCGCCCTCCAGGGCCGGCAGCCGGCGCGTCAGCACCGCCTGCACGGACTCCCGCCCGGCGGTGCCCGCGGCGACGTCGACCTCGGGCCCGCCCGCGCCGGGCAGCGGGTCGAGCAGCAGGAAGACGTTGCCGGCCGGTACGCCGCGCCCGCGCAGCCAGCCGGTGAAGCGGCGGGCGTCGGCGGCGGGCCCCGGCAGGTCCCAGGACGGCCCGGCCGCGTACCGCTCCGCGCCGACGACGAGGGCGTACGTACGCTCCGGCCGCGCCCCCGTCACGGCAGCTCCGCCGCGAGGAGGCGGTACAACTCGGGGTTGGACCAGTAGGCGCTGTGCGCGAGGGGGAAGGGCTGGCGGCTGTCGAGGGCCACGTCCCGGACCCGGTCGGGGAAGACACCCGCGCCGACGTAGCTGAGCAGGTCCCGCCGGTCGTACACGTTCAGCCAGGGCGGTACGTGCCCGGGCAGCGGAGCGCCGTGCTCCAGGCTCGGCAGTGCCCCCAGCTCGTACAGGAACGGGGCCTGCGAGCCGACGGTGACGAGCAGCTCGACCTGCGGCAGCCGCCGCAGCACCAGCAGGTCCAGCGAGGCGATGCCGCCGAGGCTGTGCGCGAGCAGGACGACCGGCGGCTCGGCGGCCCGGACCGCCTCCGCGACGACCTCGCGGATCGCGCCGCCCCGGGACAGGTAGAGCAGGACGTCCCCGGCGGCCGGGTGCGCCGCGTCGGTGAGCGCCGACCGCCGCTTCACCACCTGGGCGGAGGCCAGCCCGAGCGCCAGCCGTCCGGCGAGCCGCTTGACCCGCCGGGTGACGGGCCCGCGGTGTGTTCCGGCCCCGTCGGGCGGGTCGCCGGGGAGCACGGCGACGATCCGGGCGACCGCGTCGTCGCGCGCGGTGCCGTCGAAGACCGGTGCCGCGCCCGGCCGTTCGGCCCGGCGGCGGACCGCCTCGGCCGCGAACGCCCGCGCCAGTGCGCCGACCTCGCTGCCGGCGGCGGGGGAGCGCAGGAACTGACGGCAGTCCGGCGAGGTCAGGACGGCGGCGACGGCGGCGGGGAAGTCCTCGCCGATCCCCGCGGCGTCCAGCAGCTCGCGCAGCCGGGCGTCCCCGGTCAGGGACTGGGCCGCCGAGGCGAGCGCCTCACCCGGCGGCACGGCGCCCGGGGCCAGCTCCGCCGGGGCGGCCGACTCGGAGACGAGCAGGCGCAGTTCGAGCAGGGGGTCGAGATAGAGGAGCCCCCAGAACTCGACGTCCTCGTCGGCTCCGTCGGACTCCGTGCCCGGGGGGCCGGCCTCCGGCAGTCCGCGCCCGGTGCCGTATCCCGGAACCGAGGCGCCGTTCGAACGGAGTGCCGATCCCGCGCTTTCACCCCAATAACAGGGAGTAACGGCGACTTCGGGTCGTAACGCCCGCAATCCCTCCCGTACGAGCTCCAGGGTTCCGGTGAATCCCGGCTCCCGCACTCCCGTGCCGTGTACGAACAGCACCGTCGTCACGCTGACCCCCCGTCCGCGGCGGCATACGCCAAACGGCTTTCACGATAGGCCACTTGGCGCGTCGGCGGCTACACTCAGTAAAGAGTGTGCCACGGTGAGCGGCATATGCCAGAAAGGGTGTGCCGGTGAGTTCGGACTCCGTCGTCACGCATGTCGTCGCCGCTCTCACCGTCGTGATCGCGACGTCCTCGGCCCTGGGCGCGGCCGCCCGCAGACTGGGTCAGCCACCGGTCGTGGGCCAGCTCTTCGCGGGCATCGCGCTCGGCCCCAGCCTCCTGGGCCTGCTCCCCGGCGGGGTGTACGAGGCGCTGTTCCCGTCGGAGATCCAGCCCATCCTGACCTCCTTCGCCCAAGTGGCGCTGGTCCTCTTCCTGTTCGCCGTCGGATACGAACTGGACCTGGGGCTCCTGCGCGGCCGGCGTGCGGTGGCCACCGTGTCCCTGGGCGGCTTCGTCGTCCCCATGGCGATGGGCGCGGGTCTCGTCCTGCTGCTCCCCGAGGCCTTCGAGGCGGTCAACGGCGGGCACCCGGTCGACGCCACCTTCACCCTCTACATGGCCGTGGCCCTGTCCATCACGGCGGTCCCGGTGCTCGCGAGCATCATCAAGGACCAGGGGCTGGCCGGGACCGTCCCCGGTACGGTCGCGATGGCCGCCGCCGGTGTCATCGACGCGCTGAGCTGGCCCGTCCTCGCCGTGGTCCTGGTGGGCGGCGCGCAGGGCTCGCTGCGGGACTGGCTCGTCAAGGCCGTCCTGCTGGCCGTGTACGTCCTGGTCATGCTGTTCGTCGTACGCCCCCTGCTGGCCTGGTGGAAGGACCGGGCCGGCACCCGCGTGTCCCACCAGGTCCCGGTCGCCGTCTCCGTCGCGCTGGCCTCGGCCTGGGCCACCAACGCGCTCGGGCTGCACGTCATCTTCGGTGCCCTGCTTGCCGGGGTCGTGATGCCCCGCCGCGCCGACGGCACCCCGGACGGCAGCCTGCTGCGCCCGCTCCAGGACGCCGGGGGCCTGCTGCTCCCGGTGTTCTTCGCGGTCTCCGGAATGGCGGTCGCACTCGACGGGCTGCACGGATCCGACCTGCTGCTCCTCGTGGTGATATGCGCCGCGGCGGTGGTCAGCAAGGTGGCCTCCGGCACGCTCGCGGCCCGGGGCGTCCGCATCCCCTGGCGGGACTCGCTGCTGATCGGCGTCCTGCTCAACACGCGTGGGCTCACCGAACTCATCGTGCTCAACGTCGGGTTGGCGGCCGGGGTGATCGGCCCCCGGCTCTACGCCCTCCTGGTCGTGATGGCACTCCTGACCACGGCGGCCGCCGGACCGCTGATCAGACTGCTGCGACGCCCGGCCAAGGGCCGCCCGGCGGGCACCGGCACGACCCCGGAGCCCCGCACGCGTCCTGGGGCCGGGAAGGGGCCCGTGCCCGCGGCGGACGCGGAAGCGGCGCCCCTGCCGTAACGGCACCCCGTCCTTCTACGCGTAGCCGACGGGCCGGCCGGGTCCCAGCGACCCGGCCGGCCCGCCGCGCGGCCCACACGCCCTAGGGCGTGTTGCGAAAGTCCCGCCTGCCCGACGGCGCCTGGCACGCACGCTCGCCGCGTTGTCGGGATCACCCCG